>CAYIJI010000011.1:0-23502 GCA_964363695.1 uncultured Candidatus Saccharibacteria bacterium | reverse complement strand
GTCCTCGAGCATATTTTCCTAAGCCCTAAGACCCAAGTCCTAAGTCCCGACATATCTGGTTGGACTAATATTTTTATCTACCAAGGCTATAAATTCAAATGTGTAGACGGGCTTATAACAAATTTTCATTTGCCCAAATCAACCCTTTTGATGCTGGTTTCAGCCTTTGCCGGCAGAGAAAAAACTATGAAGGCATACGAAGAAGCAATTTCTAAGCAATATCACTTCTATTCGTATGGCGATGCGATGCTGATCCTTTAACCTGAATCACCAAATCCAACCTCGTAGGTTGGATTTGGTGATATCGATTGTTTGGATGTCAGTACTACCAAACAAAACCCGAACTTATCCACATTTAGATCTTTAAAAATCGACAATTTAGGCGTACTATTTACTTAGAACTAAAAAAAGGACGCTCTATGCCGCAGCTAAATTTTAAAGGTAAACAATTCGTTCAGAACTATCATCTGTCTGTTAAATATCACGAACTTATTCCAGATAAAGAAAAAAGCCTAACAGATAAAGTTAGCTTACACGATAATTTGATTATTCATGGCGATAACTTAAAAGCGCTTAAAGCACTTCTTCCGACTTATGCCGGCAAAGTTAAATGCATTTACATCGATCCGCCATACAATACCGGAAATGAGAAGTGGGCTTACAATGACAATGTAAATTCACCCATGATGCAGGAATGGCTAAATAAAGTTGTCGACAAAGAAGACCTAACTCGTCATGATAAATGGCTTTGCATGATGGAACCTCGGCTTAAGCTACTCCGGGAACTCCTTTCTGAAGATGGAGCCATTTTCATTTCGATCGATTATAATGAAGAAGGGCATTTGCGATTACTTATGGATGAGATTTTTGGTGAAGAAAATTATCGTAATACATTTGTCGTCTCTAGAGTAAAGAAAAATATCCAAGAACATGAAAAGGTAAAAACTGTCAATTTTGGATACAATTCGGTTATATTTTATGCTAAATCGGAAGATTGTCTTATTAATCCTCCCACAAGAGAGCATTTTAAAGAAGAACGATGGCACGCTTTTGATGCCCCAGGAATTAGGCCAACTATGGAGTACGATATTTTTGGTAAAAGACCACCCACTGGCAGACACTGGATGTATTCAGAAGACAAAGCTCGAGAAATGATTAAAAATAAAACCCTTAAAGCTGGTTTCAGAGGTGGAGTTCAGTATAAATTAGAAGCTTCTAATACAACACTGCTAGATACAAACTGGACAGATATTCAAGAATATGATTCTAGATGGAATTTCCCTAATGGTGAAAAAAACGTTGCCTTGGTTAAAAGAATTATTAAGATGCTCGATCAAAAGAACATGGTTATCCTTGATTCTTTTGCCGGTTCGGGCACAACTGCACATGCGGTTTTGGATTTAAATAAAGAGGATGCCGGAAATCGCAAATTTATTCTTGTTGAATGTGAAGATTATGCCGACAACATCACTGCCGAGAGAGTAAAGAGGGTTATTAAAGGTGTGCCAAGCACAAAAGACGAAAAACTGAAAAATGGCCTTGGCGGAACATTCAGCTATTTTGAACTTGGCAAACCGATTGAAATAGAGGAAATATTATCTGGCAAAGGATTGCCGAGTTACAAGGAAATGGCTCGATATGTTTTTTATACAGCCACAGGCGAGGAATTTGACGAGTCAAAAATTGACGAGGACAAAAACTTTATTGGCGAAAGTTTAAATTTTGAAGTTTATCTTTTCTATAAACCAGACAATGATTATTTACGAAGCACTGCTCTAACTCTCGACATCGCCAAATCACTAGGTGGATACAAGGGCAAAAAGCGTCTTGTTTTCGCCCCATGCAAATACCTAAACGAAGAACATTTAGACGAACATAAAATCATCTTTGCTCAATTACCTTTTGAAATTTATAAAATGAGTAAATAGAAATGGATCAAAAGAAACATTTCAAAACAATTTGTTCTGAATTTCAAACTGCACAAACACATCTTGAAATATTGCAAAAACTTAAGCCAATATTCAAAAGCTTACAAAAGCCTCAATCAAAACGATTGCCCAAAGAACTTTGTTGGTATGATCAGTATATTTATTACTGGTTTATTGCACACCTAACAAGCTGTATATTTTCTTTTGCTAAAATATTATCTAATTCCAAAGTAGATGATATACATAACAATATTAACCTTAATAAATTACTTCGGGATGTAAATGGAGGTCAAAAACTTATTAATAGTTTGAATAAAATTAGAAATAAATTTAAATTGTATGATGATTTTAGAGATCAATATGCAGCTCATATGAATAATCAAAATTATTCTACTCTGACTTATTTATCTTTGCCTTTCTTAAATAAAAAGGAGTTGCCAGCAATAAAAAGTAAATTGAGTAGAATAATTACGGATGCAGATGATCTGATTAATAATAACAGGGGAATATATTGTGATAACATTTCTGCAATTAGTGATTTAGAGAGCATTATTGCGGTTATTCATAATAGCATCCAAAAACACAAGCATGGAACTTAAAGAATATCAACAACGGGCATTGAATCAGGTTAAGCGATATATGGAAGCGCTTTCGGTTTGGCGTGAGAAAAGTTTGAAATCTAGCGAGCTTGATTTGGGTGAGATTGATTTTCCGGCCAAAGCTTGGGAGGCTTGCGAGATTAATTGGGACAACTATATTTCTCGAAAAAATGGGCTTGGCGAACATTTGCCAATTTTTTGTTTAAAAATTCCAACTGGTGGAGGTAAAACTCTATTAGCCGTTAAAGCCATAGATCTGGTAAATCAAATATATCTCAAAAAGCAAACCGGATTAGTTCTCTGGATTGTGCCAACAACGCAAATTTATCGCCAAACATTACAAAGTCTGAAGGATCGATCGCATCCATACAGGCAATATTTAGATATTGCTAGCGGCGGTAAAACTTTAGTTTTAGAAAAGAATAGCCATTTCTCTAGAATTGATGTCGAAGAAAATCTAGCCGTTTTAATGCTTATGCTGCCATCGGCAAATAGGAAAAACAAAGAAGCGCTAAAAGTTTTTAAAGATAACGGTTTTATGGAATTTTTTCCATCGGAAGATGATATTGAAGGACAAAGAAAAGTGCTTGATCTAGTACCAAACCTAGATACTTTTGGCGATGAAACAGGTTTTTGGGGCAGGCAAATCAAAACTTCTCTTGGAAATACCTTGAGGATCTTAAAACCATTGATAATTTTAGATGAAGGTCACAAAGCATATTCAGAAAACGCTCAGGCAACACTGCGAACATTTAACCCGTCGATGATAGTTGAATTATCCGCTACTCCACCAAAGGAGAGTAATATTTTAATTGATATTCCAGGCATGGATCTTTTGAGAGAAGAGATGATAAAACTTGATCTGCATATAACAAACAAAGCCAGTTATGACTGGAAAGAAACTTTGCTCGCAAGCGTAAATCACCTAAATGTTTTAGATAAGAAAGCAAAAGAATATGATGCAAACTCTGGAAACTACATTCGTCCGATTTGCGTGATTCAAGCGGAGAGAACAGGAAAAGATCAAATCGCTCCAAATGTGATTCATTCTGAGTCGGTTAAAGAATATTTAATTAAAAACATCGGCATTCCCGAACAGGAAATCGCTATTAAAACAAGCGAGAAAGACGAGCTCAAGGATGTTGACAATCTTACTCAAGATGGGCTTTTGGGACGTGCTTGCCCGATTCGTTTTATTATTACAAAACATGCTTTGCAGGAAGGTTGGGATTGCCCATTCGCCTACGTTTTAACAATTTTAACCAATCCAACATCTCAAAATGCTTTGACGCAATTAGTCGGACGAATTTTGCGACAACCTTACGCCAAAAAGACTGGCGTTAAAGAACTAGATGAGAGTTATATTTTTTGCTTTCAACAAAGGGCAAGCGATCTACTATTCAATGTTAAATCGGGATTCGAGAAAGAAGGACTTGGCGATTTAGCGGGAAAAGTTGTTACTGATGGCAGTTTTGAAGGCGAAGGAGTAAGCGACAGAATTAACGAAGTAAGAGAAAAGTTTAAGGATATTGCTAAGGGTGTTATCTTGCCATTTTTCGCCATAAAGAGAACCGATAAATGGGAAAAGGTTAATTATGATATTGATGTTGCGTCAAAAGTTGATTGGAGTAAAGTTGATTTAACAAAAATTTATAGTCTTGTTTTATCTAATACTGAAGACAAAGACATTGAACAAATAGCGACTATCATTGAAGATAGGGAGCAGCTGATCAGGCAAATAGATGTGAGAAAGATTAGACAAAAAGGTTTTGAGATCAATCCTGTTTTTATGGCGCGCAACTTGATTGATATTGTGCCAAATCCTTGGGTAGCTCATGATTACAGCCAACTTGTAATTGACCAGTTGATTAAAAAGTATGACAAACAAAAAGTAGCCAGCAATTTTGTATTCGTTATCGAAGAGTTAAGAAAACATTTGCTCGAAGAAAGAGACCGTTTAGCGAAAGAAGTGTTTTTATCTCTGATTGAAAAAGATATTTTGAGATTCTTTGTAGTTGGAAATAATTTTGGCTATAAATTGCCAAGAAGTAATAAAATCAAGAGTACCAGCAGGCCGTTGTTAAATAAAGAGTGGCAACAGCCGCAACTCAGTTTGCTCGAATTTGTACCGGAAGAAGATTTTAATGAAACAGAAAAATCTGTTGCATTGTATCTTGATGAGCAAGACAAGCTTTTATTCTGGTATCGAAATATTGCAAAAAGCGATTATCCTATACAGGGTTGGAAGAAACAAAAAGTTTATGCTGACTTTATTTTTACTACCACAGAAGACAAAAAATCGGTTGATAAAATTTATGTGTTAGAGACTAAGGGTAAACACTTAGTGGGGAATGAAGATTCAAAATATAAAGAATCACTATTTGATCTGTGCAATGAATTAGCGCTAACGAAAAATGCGGATGAATTGAACTTGGCTATGAAAAATAAAGAAGTTAGTTTTCATTTCGTGCCTGAAGACGAATGGAAACAAAGACTGAACGCAATATTATTATAAGGAGGGAAATATGGTCTCGGTGAAAGTTGAAAATAGCGATGGGGTGATTGGCTATTGTGAAATTGAATCGTGGGCAAATCCAAAAACACAAATATTAGATCTTTGTTTTGAGAATGGAGAAACTAAGCCTGAATATAAGAATGCCCTAAAATATTTAAGGATCGAAGAATATTAATGAAATCAAAGAGAGGGCGATATAGATCGATTGTCATATTGCTGTATAGTTTTATTGCTATTTTGGCGGCAACATTTTTTGGTTCAAAAGCTGTTTTTGCATCAGATGACCATTTAACTATTAATGAGGTGTATCCAAATCCACTCGAAGTAACTGAAGACGAAGTATTGGCTAAGGAGTGGATTGAACTGTTCAATCCAACCGACTTAGACATAGATTTATCTAACTACTTATTAAAAGACAAGGCGAACCACACTTTTTCAAAGTTGACAGGTTTGATTTTGAAATCTGGCGAATACTTAATAGTTACAGATGAAAACATTTTAAACAATACTGGTGATTCTATTTTTCTTAAAAATAATGAGAATACCATCGATCAGGTAATTTACGGCAATACTAATAATTATCCATTAAATGCTAAATTACCCGCTATTGGAAAGTCAATAACAAGAATTGTTGATGCTTTAGACACAGATGTTGATAATGTTGATTTTATTGTAGCCACTCCGACGCCGGGTGCTGAGTATGCAGAAATCATTGAAATAGTCAAAGAAAAAACATCGGATGTCTTAAATATTAATGATGCCAGAGCTCTAGAAAACGGTGAAGATGTTACAGTTACAGGTGTAGTCACAACTTTACCCGGGGCTTTGTCATCTCAATATTTCTATATTCAAGATGGAACTGGTGGTATACAAATTTACTGCTATGGCAAAACTTTCCCCACTCTTACTTTGGGAGATTTAATTTCTGTCACAGGCGAACTTTCACAGACAAATAACGAGAGAAGAATAAAAATAAGTGGTGCTGAGAAAATCGTCATACTAAATCATACCGAGCCGGTTGTTCCAGAGGAAATTGCAATCTCTGAAATTGGCGAAGAAGCAGAAGGCACATATATCAAAACGGCCGGAATTGTTACTGAAACATCGGGAGATACATTTCATATCAGTGACGGACAATCAGAAATCAAAGTCGTAATAAATAAATCTACAAAAATTGATAAGCCAAAAATGAAAAAAGGTGATCAGGTTGAAGTTGCCGGCATTGTTTCGCAATACAAAGATGAGTACAGAATCTTGCCAATCGATCAAGATGATGTTAGAATAGTGGCCTCAAAGGATCAACTACCCAGATCGGGAATCGGAGAATTTATTTATCTTATAATTTCAGCTTTTATCACAGTAATATGGAATATCTTTCAAAAAGCGAAAAAGAAACCTATCAAATTGCAAGGGATCTTGCTCAAAAAGCGCAGCCGGGTGATATTTTTGCATTGGAAGGAGATTTGGGCAGCGGGAAAACTACTTTTATCAAGGGATTTGCCAAGACTTTAGGCGTAGAAAATGAAATCACCAGTCCGACTTTTGTTTTGCTAAAAAAATATAAAATTCCAAAATCGGGCAATAGCTTAAAAAATCTTATCCATATCGACTGCTACAGAATGAGTTCACCAGAAGATGCTTATTCAATTGGGATTGATGAATTTTTGGGCGATAAAGAAGCAATTGTTTTAATCGAGTGGCCAAGCAAAATAAGGAATTTGCTGCCAAAACGGACGATCAACCTCAAATTTAATTACATTAATCCCGATACAAGAAAGATTTCTATCAACAAAGACTCTTAGGAGACAGCCAAAATGATCTTAACTATTGATACTTCACTTGCTACTAAAACCGAGCTTCAATTATTTGATGGAGATTTTAAACTGCTTAAAAAGTCGGAATTTTTGAATCATAATAATCTTTCAGAAACATTGCTTAGCCTCATAGATAAAGCTCTGAGCGAAAATAAATTAAACAAAAACGATTTAACAGCCCTAATAGTTTATCCCGGACCCGGTTCCTACACTGGTCTGCGCATAGGCATTACAACGGCCAATTTCATTGCGTACTCCCTCAATATTCCGATTCTTGCCTTTGACGGCGACATTAATAATAGGGAAGATTTAAAACGTTTAAACACTCAATTAAAAGCCCATGACAAACGGTTTGATAATCCTGTTGTTCCTTTTTACAAAAGTCCGCCCCATATCACAAAAAATAAGTATTGCTTGTACTAACTTCCTTTTGATAGAATTGATCTATTAAAAGCTAAAAATAAAACAAAAATGAGTTTCGTCAAACAGGTTCGCCATTTATCTCCAAATAACAGAGCTAAAAATAAAAAGCCGTTTTATAAAAGAAAGGGTTGGAAGGTTTCCTTTTTGATTCTTGGAACCTTTCTTATTTTTTTGGCCTCATTTTTGGCGTATCTTTATTCAAACGGTTCTAAGGTTTTTGAAGATGGAGGATATTCATCGCTAGCCAGAGCTATAAAGGGAGAGCGTTTAGAAGGGGAAGAAGAAGGCAGAGTCAATGTGCTGTTTTTAGGCAGAGGAGGTGAGAACCATCCAGGCGGACTTCTTACTGATTCAATGTTGGTTGCCAGCATCGACACGAAGGAAAAAAAGATCGCTTTAATATCAATTCCTAGAGATCTTTTAGTCCCAATTAAGAATCATGGGCAAGATAAGCTTAATTCAACTTTTGCTTACGGTTATAAAGATTTTTTAGATAAAAACTGCAAGAAGAAAAAACAAGCCGATTGTACCAATGATGCTCTGGCAGCAGGCTCTGCGTTGACAGAAGATACGGTTTCCAACGTGTTAGGGATTCCGATCCAATACTACGTTATGATCGACTTCGAGGGTTTTAAGCAGCTGGTTAATAAATTAGGCGGTGTAGATATTTATGTAGATAAAGCGATATACGACCCATTATATCCTGACAAAAATATGAAAGGATATGAGCTGTTCTCTATTAAAGCAGGCCAACAGCATATGAACGGGGAAGTAGCCTTGAAATATTCTCGATCCAGGGAAACCACATCTGACTTCGATAGATCCAGAAGGCAGCAGCAGGTAATCTCTGCAGTCAAAGACAAAAGTTTTCAGGCAGGAGTGCTAGCTAATCCTAAAAAAGTTCTCGACCTAGTTACAATAGTCGGAAATCATATGAGAACAAATTTCGAGCCCTTTGAGCTGAAGCTGATGGCGGACATAATAAAAAACTCTGATACAGGCAATATTATTTCCAGGGTCTTGTCCAGCGCTAACGATAGTTTTCTAGTATCAGATTCTAGTACCGGGACTTTTTACCTTAGACCGAAGTCTGGAAACTTTGACGATATAAAAGAAATGGTTAAGAATATCTTTTCCGGACAGCATCAAGAACCAACTAGTGCGAAAATCGAAGTGCTCAACGCATCAAAAACGCCAGGCCTTGCAGGCAAAGTAGCTTTGGAGTTAGAAAAAAACACTAAATTTGAGGTTTCTTCCATAAAGACCTATAAAGATAAATTGAAAAAGACAGTGGTATTCGACTATACTAACGGGAAAAAGAAATCAGCAACTGATTTTCTTAAGAATAAATATAAAGTTGAAGTTTTAACGAAAACACGCGATGCTAGCAGTGATGTTGACATTGCCCTTATTATTGGAGATGATTTTAGCGTTAACTCTTTGAATTCTTCGGAGATATCTAAACGTTAAAGTGGCTTTTCTCTATAACAAAATAAGCAGAAAGTTTTTACTTTGCCTCATAATTTTATGGGGGCTTGTTTCGTTTTGGCAGCTCAATCAGAATCCTCTAATAAAGATATCGGTTATTGCTTTTGGAGTAATCGCGTTAGTTCTGACAATAGCGGAAACAGCCCCGTTGTTTTTGCTAATTTTTCTCTCTTTTACCACAGCTTACGCTTTTTATGGGTTTCTCTTCCAATACAATCTTCCAATATGGCTCATAATGCTCGGCCTTCTGATTATTTTCGGATATATTTACCTTTATGTAGAGCAGAAGATAGGAATTCTTGGGAACAAAAGATTAATCTACTTGGTGTTGTTTTGCATCATAACTCTAGAGATATTCCTTAGCTTGAGCTATTTCCTCATTAATCCTTTAAGCAAAAGCTTGATAATCGCACTGATAAGTTATTTGTTTGTCGGTTTTTCATACACTGTTTTAGCCAAGCATACCGGTAAGCTGGCAACTTACGTTCTGATTGCTCTTTCCGTTATATCATTAGTGTTTCTATCTTCGCCATGGGGAGGGTCGATTTGATTTTTTCCGGTCGTCTTGTATAATGGAGCTATTATATGGAGAAAAAATGAAAAACATTTTAAATTTTTTAAGGAAGATCGGCAGCTCTTTAAAGGTTCTTCTCGGTAAATCGCGATTTGTCATGGGTGGAATTGCAACAGCCGTTAAAACACTTGTTAACAGTGATAAGCTTACCCGGTTTTTTGCTTCTAAAATAACTAAAAGAATTGGTTTCGCTTTAGTAGTGCTAATCGTAATAGTTCAAATAGTATTTGGAGTGTTGATTTACGGTTTTAAGTCAGAAGATAAAGCGACTAGGATAATTGCGAAAATTATTCCTTTCCCCGTTGCAGTGGCTAATCAGGACTTTATTACCTATGGCGACTATTTGCACGAAAAGGACTATATTCATCATTTCTATAAAGCGACAGAGCAGGACAAGGTTGATTTTAACGAAATTGATAAGCAAATCCTCGACCAGTTAATTGAAAACAAGATTATCGGTTTCCAAGCGTTTGTTGGCAAGTCAAAAGTAGGCAAAGATGAAGTTAATTTGGCGGTAAATGACATTATAGACCAGAATGGCGGCGAGGAAAAAGTTAATAAAGTGCTTGAAGATCTCTATGGATTGAATTTAAAACAATTTAAAGTTTTAGTAAAATCTCAAATGGTTAGAGATAAGTTAGACAAAGAGTTTATATCAAGAGTAACAGCCCGGCATATTTTAGTTCGAGTAGACAAGAATACCCCCGATGATAAAGTGGCAGAGGCAAAAACCAAGATTGAAGGCTATCTAAAAGAGATTCAAGGCGGTTTGGATTTTGCTGAAGCAGCTAAAAAATATTCAGAGGATGTTGGAAGTGCGGAGCAAGGCGGAGCACTAGAACCCTTCACGTCCGGCGAGATGGTTCCGGAATTTTCAAAAGCTGCTTTTGAAACAAAAGAAGGTGAAATTTCAGAGCCGGTAAGAAGCGAGTTCGGTTGGCATATAATCAAAGTTGAGAAAAGGACGGGGAAAATCGAAAAATCATTTGGAGATTGGTTGAACGATCTTAAAAAGAAGAGCTTGATTATAAAGCTTCTTAAGTAGTATGAAAAAAATTATTCTTACCATATTAGCTTTATTGGCAATCGGATTTGCGGTATTTGGAGTCATAAAGTGGCAGAAACAATCTTCAGAAGAACCTGTTAGACAGGAAAAAGAGATTAGATAAGAGTAAATAGTTCTATTAAAATGCCCCCTTTATGAGGGGGTATTTTTGAATGGCATAAAGCACTTATTATCGGTGCTGACTATGATTTTTCTTAAAAAAATCATTATTTGTAATTTGTCACAAAGGTAAAAAAGAAAGGAGCATTTTTTTTATCTGATATATAGATGAAAGAAGAAGGGATTTCCGCGATTATGGGATTAATGTCTCACGAAGACAGGTCGAATATTCTACACGCGCAGGAGGAGAGAAAGTTGACTGAAGGGGACAGGGATGAGAATAGGGATGATTGGAGGGAGGAATCAAGACCGGCTGAGATCACGATAAGCGATGTGTCTGGTAGCATCAAAATCATGAAGTTTAGTAGAGGCTTCATGGATCTCAGCATTAGTGAGGAGATTCGCCAAAGTTTCGAGGTTCATTATAAGGAAGGAGATAAATGGCTGTTTCATCTATGCCATATTTCTTTCCTAGACTCCGAGGCTATAAAGGCGCTCCTCCAATGCATTAAGGGGACAGGGCGAGACCGAGCGGCAATCATATGCGATGGAGAAAGTATTCCTTTCAGGGTGCTGAAGTTGTTCGGGATGACTCAACTTGTTCAAATTTACAATACCACTGAGCAAGGATTACAGAGCCTTACGGACTGACTTCTTTAGTTTTTAAAATCGTCCCCCCTCGTCTCGTGAGGGGGGAAAGATCTCGATAGAAAAGTTGGCAAAAATAAAAACATACTTAAATATTATGTAAATTCAGGGTTTACGCAAATTGACTTTTCTGACTTCGTAGCTCAAGCTTTACAGGCTGTCTAAAAAGTCACATTTTAATTTTTCCAAAACTGGAAGTGTGATAAAATATCAATATTTAAGTCATATTTAATGCAATAATTGCAGAAAGCAGTAATATTAATGAGCAAAGTGGGAAGTTTTAAAATTTGACTTTTCATTTTCTGACTTTTTAGACAGCCTGTTTAGCTTGTGACAACTAACTTCGATAATCCAAACAAACTAAAGTTTGGGCTACGATCTTGCGTAAGTCCTGTAATTTGTTAAACCTGATATTGTTTTTTGGGGTAAAAAACCGATAAGATATAAATAATAATTGAAAGGAGATAGATGAAAAAACTATTTGTTTCTCTGGCGGTGCTATTTGTTTTTGTTCCAACAGTTGCGTTGGCAGCTGAGTTTAGGGTTCCACCAGAAACAAATACTAATGCAGAAGTAGTTTTGGGAAAAAATGAAACCGCCAAAAATCTTTACATTGCCGGTAGTTTAGTAAATATAGATGGCAATATAAAAAGTGATTTAGTTGCAGTAGGCGGAACGATAAATATTAACGGCGAAACCGAGAGCGGCTTGTTGGCTGCCGGGGGAACTTTAAATATCAAAGGCAATGTCGGAAAGAACGCCAGAGTAGCCGGCGGCAATGTATATGTGAATGGGAACATAGGCGAAGATCTTCTCGCTGGCGGCAATTCAGTAAGCATCGATAAAAATTCTGTGATAAGCGGGGATTTTATTGGGGCTGGAAGCGCAATGAATATTGACGGAAAGATTCAAGGCAGAGCTTATTTGTCGGGCGAAGATATAAAAATTGATGGTGAAATTAACGGCGATGTTACTATCAAGAATGTTAGTAATTTAACTCTTGGCGATAATGCAAAAATTAACGGCAAATTATTTTATTCTTCTCCCAACGAAGCTAAAGTATCTAGCAGCGCCCAAGTATCCGGCGGCATTGATTATAAAAAAATAAGCGCTGGGAAATACAAATGGGAAACCGCAAAAGCTACAGGAGTGCTTTATAGTATTTTAATGTCTTTTATTGCTCTGTTAGTATTGGTTCTGATTTTCCCTCGATCTGCCAAATTTGCAGTGGAAGAGTCTTCTAAGAATTATTTGGCGAAGATGGGATGGGGGTTGTTTGGATTGGTTGCAATACCTATACCTATTATTGTTCTAATAGTAAGTATAATCGGCATTAAGCTTGCATTTATTTTTGCGCTGCTTTATGCACTGTTCATTTTATTAGCTTCAATATTGTCGCCGCTGATTGCCGGAAGCTACATTATGAAGGCTTATGATAAAAAGAAAGATTTCAGAGCTGACTGGGTTTCTGCTCTAGTTGGAGTAATTGCGCTTTCGATTCTCGCTTTAATACCGGTAATCGGCTGGATAATTATTTTTCTCTTGTTTTTGCTTTCCTTTGGACTCTTAGGAGCCACAGCTTGGAAATACGTTGCTTTAGCACAAAAATAACAGGATTAATTCTTTAGTTTTTTTGTCCAATCTATTAAGTTCTGGATTAAAGAAGTCGTTTTTACTTTTAATTGATCTTCAATTAAATGGCCCGAGGGGTCAAACTTTTCGCTGGCGTTTGAAATATAAAGCTCAGTATTTATTGGAAACATATTTGTAAAAAGAAATGTTTGCCGCAGGTGCGTTTGAGCCCTAATTGTGCCGAACCCGCCAATCGTTGCACCCATTATAGCAACAGGCTTTTTATCCCAAGCGTTATCTCCATAAGGGCGCGATCCCCAATCAATTACATTCTTTAATACTCCTGGAATGGAGTAATTGTATTCAGGAGTAACAAATAAAACAGCGTCCGATTCTTTGATTTTATTTTTTAAATCAATAACAGCTTGAGGCATTTTTTCATCTAAATCCTGGTTGTATGAAGGAATGTCGGCGATGTCTAAAATTTCAACCGTTGCATTTTCCGGCGCCAGTCTAACCGCTTCTGCGAGAAGCATTTTATTAAACGACTTTTCTCTCAGGCTGCCGGCAATTCCCAATATTTTAATTTTTTGCTCTTCCATAAATAAAGTTTAGCCTTAAACTCGGAAAGTTTAATTGTGCAGACTTACAAATTATTTAATTAGCAGTATTGAATAATACCTATTCTTCTAAAAATATCTAAATTTTAAATAACGATCTTTAATTGACACTCATGCTTATAAGCCAATATACTTAAGAGGCATTAGTTATTTTAAGGAGGGTTATGGCTTGTTTTGTAGCGCCGGCCGCAACGGCGATTGTTACTACTGTAATAAGGAAAAAGATCTCACCAAAATACCATGTTGAATGGCTGCTTTTGATGCAATGGGGCGGGGTAGCGATGTTGATTGTCGACCATATCTCTACCGGCGAAGTCGTGCCCTACTTTCCATTTTTCACCCGGAGTTGGTCTCAAATATGGCCGGAAATATTAAGGGCTGGAGTGCCGATGACAATTGCAGTCTTTACTTTATGGATTCTAGCAGTCCAAATCTCTTGGCTTATTGAAAAAAGGAATTTAAAAATTTCAGAGGTCAGCGTTTAGTATCTTTCTCTAATAAAAATGTTAGAATATTGGTATTCCAACATAGAGAATTATAATTTTAAAGTAAACGTCTTATAAAAAGTTCGAACTTTGCTTTGTCACACACAAAAATAGACGCTCTGAAAGCGACTATTTCCAATGGCCTGCCATGAGCTTGTCGAATGGCGGGTAATAACGGAGGAAGTTAGAACTTTTTATTTAACAGTTTAATCTTGCGGCGTAGTTAAATGAGTAAAAATACTTTTGCCACAAATCATCGCTTGATTTGTATTCGTTGTCAAAGACAAAATAATCAGCCAAGACCTCTTTTAATCGTGTTAACTCTTTCAACCGACTTCTGTTTTTAGTATCGTCAATTGTGAGGACCAAAAGCTCCAGAGCTCTTTCAAAAGCCTTATTTGAATAATCCTTGTTCTTTTTCTGCCAATTAATAGTACGGAAAACTTCGCTTCCGATGTTAGCCATCTGCTCCAAAAAAGAAATTTTATTCCAATTGCCATCGGCCAAATTTTGATGTTCGTAAGTCATGACCTTATTAGTTTATCGCAAATTTGCAGAATCTTTTCCCTAATTTTTGGATCATCAATGCCTCGGCTTCTATTGTTTTGCTTTGGCCGCAAATTGATCATTGAGTCAAATTCGATCCGATCTTCTTGAGGCAATTCCGTATAAATATTTATCCCCCACAAATTTTGTTGCTTTGATCCGTCTTCAATCAAAACCTTTTCCTCGTCAGAATGAAGCTCGGCGTCGATAACCATAATTTCTTTCTCAATATCAACTACTGCTTTGACCAAATTGCCAAACATTTTTTCCGACATCTCTCGTAGTGCCTTGATGCTTATTTCGCTATCGATGGTTTTCATAGTCTAAGTTTATGAGCAATAATCGATTTTGTCAAACAGAATCCGGTATTTCCCAACTCAAAAGGCACACTATTTAAAAATTCTCCATTCCGGTCTGCCGTACACAAAAATAAGTGCGCTTCGCTTCTTTTAACGCACTGAATATCTTACTATATAAATCTTGCTATAGACACTCTGAAAGTAACTATTTTCATTGGTTTACCATGAGCTTGTCGAATGGCGGGATCGACCGGACTCGAACCGGCGACCTCCACAGTGACAGTGTGGCGTTCTAACCAACTGAACTACGACCCCGCATAAGGAAATTATAACAATAATTGACTAAAAAATCAATCATCTGTGCCTATTAAACTCTTCTGTTATTTTGTCTATGATTTGCAACGATCGTTTCATTTCTTAGACAAAATATTTGAGCACTGTTATAATTAAGCTGATGAAAAAGGAAACAAAACAAAAGCTGAAGAATTTTACTCATGATGTAATTGACTTATTTTTGGGTATACCAGAATCGTTTATTTACGCATTCGACCGAAAAGAGTTTTATCGTATGCTTCAAGGAAGTCAAACTGAAAAAGTTTTGACTTGTTCAAACATTTCCAAGATATTTCATAATTTAAAAAATCAGGGGTATATTGAAATTGAAAAATCTTTGAACGGTAACGATTCAGTTGTGTTTACTAATAAGGCAAGATTAGCAATTGTTGACCGTTTGGCAGCAAGAATTCCGAGTAGTACTAAATATTGTTTGGTTTCATTTGATATTCCAGAACGACTAAAAAATAGGCGCAACCGTTTTCGCCGGACAATCAAGAGAATGGGCTTTCGCCAAATTCAAAAAAGTTTATGGGTAAGTGATCGAATGTTGGGGAATTTGGTTGATCTTGCTTCGGTTGAATATGAAGTTGAGGACTATGTAGTTTATTTTGTCTCTAGTGATACTAATATTAATAATCATATTGAACAATTATTAATAATCTGACTAGGAAATGAAACGATCGTTTCATTTCCTAGGAAGGTTTAGTTTGGATATTGGATGATAGTTCCTCATAATTATTGAATATTGGGTTAATAATATTCGTAGTTTAAAATAAAGATTCTATAAATACGAAAGAACGCCCCGATAATTCAGGGCGTTCGATTCTGCGCGGAATTCGCGCGATTACCTACTTACGTCTGCGGAGGACAAATCCCCCTAGACCGGCGAATGTGAACAGTGCAAGCATGCTACTCGGCTCCGGCACAGTTTCTATCTCTATCTTGTATCCCTGTGTTCGCCATTGACCTAATGTGGCCGGGCGGTAAGGTAAAGTTCGGTAAACGCGTTCTCCATCAAACAGCGTGCTTTCCCATAAAACCGCTCTTGCCGGATCATAGAGCGTGACCGCTTTTATTGTACCGGAGTTTAGAAAACGGACAACAAAAGTCTGGTCGGACAGGGTGTGATTTCCAGAGAAGATATAGGCGTCGCGCTTACGATTCTGATCTGGTCCGTCTTTCTGATAGCGTGCCCCACCGTGATCAAAAGCAACCATCACCCGATCTTGATAATTGATTCCCGTTAGATCGAGCGGTTCGATAATCACGGCCGAATCAACGTATGAAACTGTAAACTCGTTCTCCGCGGGTCCGACCGTGATGTTCAGGTAAGACACTTCTGCCTGAACAGTTGAGGAAGCTAGCAACAAAAGAGTTGCCAAGAAAACCAAAACCTTCACAAAATCACCTCTTCTATGAAATGTCGCCCTTTTGGACGCAAATCGATTATATCAAGATATTTGGTAGGCGTATACTTAAATTTCTTATGCAAAACAAAGAATCCTGCCCCGGTTGGGGCAGGATTCAGGTCGGTCGATACTATCGCCGGCGTCGGACGAATCCGACTAGACCGGCCAAGCCGGTCATTAGGGCCAGGAGCGATCCCGGCTCGGGAACGGGGTTGGGATCCCATGCCGCCACGAGGATGTCGTATCCTCCCCGTGATATCGGCGTTGTGATGGCACCATAGTTATCAGTGCTGCCTGGTTCGATCAACGTTCTTTTTACCAGTCTTCTGGTGTCAACCCGGTAGATTTGCATCCACCATGACAGCTTCGAGGGGGCGATCCACCAGTCAAAAGTAAGACTGGTGCGAGAATCATTTGTCCCGACTTCGATGAAGCCCTCCCACTGGAAATTTCCCGAAGGGTATGGATGAGCCAATGTCTCTACTGAGAGCTTCTGGCCATCATTGTTCCAGTATCCGACGGTAAAATTGTCGGCATGTGGGGGGTACACGAGCGGGACGTTGTCTTCGCCGTTCTCGTAAAACGGCGGGTTGATTTTTGCTTGCATGTAACTGGATGTCTGGTGTTGCCACCCGTCTATTCCACGGATGGTTAGACTAAACTGTGGTTGATAATATCCGATGCCGCCACCGGCGTGTGCAGGGATGGCGCAGAGCGCCATAACTACTACTACAATTACCAAGAGATACTGAATGTTGCGCATTTCCCAATCCTCCATGGGGGTTTACCCCATACCGCCCCGATGAATCGGGTTCGGCTCCTCTTCGTGAAAAAACTACTTCCCGAGAGTCAAGCTAGCAATAAGCTTTGAGTACTAGTTTAATCACTTACTTCTAGCTTTGACTCACGGGAGTATATGGAACTGGATTCCCGCCTTCGCTCTTCGAGTCTGAGCGATTAGGCTCAGGCCTCCCATTCGACAAGCTCAGGGCCTGAGTGGAAATCGAAGGCAGAGTCGAATGACGGGAATGACAGAGAAAAAAAGGAATGACAAGAAGGGCTTGGGATGACACTTTTTGTTGTTTTCAACGCTCCAACCATCAATTATTTGATGATTCGAGGTTGATTCAGTCCCTCCCGGGGTTGATTGGGGGGGACTGAACCGGTGCTTGCATATTCTGCTCTCTCGTCATCCGCTAGTAGACTTGAGAGCAGAAAGTGTTGAGTAGGTGACTCCGGTAAGTCCTAAGCAGAAGGTGCCTTCCACCATCAAACTGAGCTCCGGAGCCCCTGAGTGCGCCAGAATCCCATTCAGGATTCCGGCGTACCCTATTAGGGTTGCTGAGACGATGAATATAATCGAGTTAAGCATTTGATGCCTCCTTGAATATTCACCACCTTTTCCTCCAGCATGTCTAATATGCTAACATAAAACTCTATAAATGTCAATAGCAAAAGCCGTAACCACTCACTGTCATTCCAGACTTGATCTGGAATCTAGAAATTATGCAAGCAGACTAACTCTCTG
Organism: uncultured Candidatus Saccharibacteria bacterium; assembly: GCA_964363695.1. Classification (GTDB taxonomy): domain Bacteria; phylum Patescibacteriota; class UBA1384; order XYA2-FULL-43-10; family 1-14-0-10-43-13; genus JAMCZZ01. Next base: position 5,553 of record CAYIJI010000011.1, on the reverse strand, counting down.
GATCCCAGATCTCAAGCTTGCAGTCTGGGATGACAACAGGGGGCAGTGAGTGGTTACCAAAAGCCCGGGATTGAGCTTAGTTTATTGTTTTTTTGAGCTGGAAATGATAGATTGTAGGTTGTATTGCGGGTATGGTTTAGTGGTAAAATGCGTCCTTCCCAAGGATGAGTCACGGGTTCGATTCCCGTTACCCGCTCCACGGCGAGTTTCCCACGAAGTTGGAAATTTGCGGGCGATCTTACCAAGAATCAACCACTTAAAAAATTGACATTGGTAGGTGATTGGCTATACTGAGTATATGCCAATGCCTAAAAAACCCAGAAAAAATTGCCTTAATTGTGGAAAAGAAACAGCCCGTTCAGGATATAAATATTGTAGTAACGCATGTCAAATCGAATATCAATACCATTCTTATATTAAGAAATGGAAAGATGGTGATGTGGATGGCTTACAAAACCCTGGTATAGTATCCAACCACGTCAAGCGCTATTTGAGAGAAAAGTTTGGAAATAGATGCTGCTTATGCGATTGGGCCGAGGTTAATCCCAAAACTAAACAAACACCTTTAGTCGCTGATCATGTAGATGGCGATTGGCGCAATAATACAGAGGATAACCTTCGGCTTCTTTGCCCAAATTGTGATTCATTATCACCAACTTATGCTGGATTAAATAGAGGTAATGGCAGAAATGGTCGTATTCTAAGCAGAAGAGCCAAAGAAAGCCGGATTTTACGAAAAAACATGCCGGAGTAACTCAGGGGTAGAGTAGCTGTTTCGTAAACAGCAAGCCGCGGGTTCGAATCCCGCTTCCGGCTCCACGTAAAACCAAGCGAAGCGTGTGTTTTATGTGTCGCGTGTGAGCGAAGCGATTTTACGCGACTGATCATTTAGCTCCACTTGGTCACGTGGCACAGCCAATATTATTTATGAATCTCCGTCTTCCGCCTTGGCTCGGCGAGACAGGTCTTGGGGATAACGGGGGTTGTAGTGAGAAATTATTTCTCAGATGGGTGGGTAGCAATCAAAAAAGCTTTGTTCGATGACAGGGTCAATTTTTATCTCATCTCGGCATCAGCCGTCTTTTTTCTGACCAATTTTTTGATCTGGCGAGGCGTCATATCCAAAAGGTATCTTTCTATCTATGAACATTTGGGCATTTACCCGCTGCGCTATTTGGTGATAGTATTATTATTAAACACAACTTTAGCCCTGTTTTCTTATGACAAGGAAAAAGAAATCAGTTATTTACTGTTATCCGCCAATATCGCTGTTTCTCTTTTGGTCTTTATTCTTGAAATTTTTTATCTATCAAATTCATAAAAATGACAAATTGGAAATATAAGAGGCTGTTTGAGATTCTCCCCGGGGCGATTGTTTGGTTTATTATTCTATTCCCGGTCGCTCTCTCTATTTGGTATCCAAGATCATTGGCAATTTTTATGATCTTCTTTTTGTGCTATTGGCTAACTAAAATATTTTTTATGTGCTACCGGCTCATTTTGGGATATAGGAACTTTAAGCAGGATACTAAAATCGATTGGCAAAAAAAGCTCGAGGAACTCGCCCCGATTGATGCTTGGAAAAATATTTATCATCTCGTTATCGTTCCGACATACAAGGAAGACATTAGCATATTGGAGTCCTCAATCGAATCTATAGTTAAATCGAGCTACCCGATGGATAAAGTCATTTATGTCTTGGCGACCGAGGAGAGGGATAAAGAAAACGCTGAGGTGGTGGCTAGAACATTGCAAAAAAAATATGCTAAAGAATTATGCGATTTTATTACGATTATGCATCCAAAAGACATCCCCGGTGAAGTTATTGGCAAAGGCCCCAATATAACCTATGCCGGAAAGAAAATAAAGGAGTATTTTGAAGAGAAAAATATTCCTTTTGAGAACGTGATTGTTACTACAATGGATTCGGATAACCGGATGGACAAAAAGTACCTCGCTTGCTTGACCTATAAGTTTCTATCCGATGCCGACCCTATTCATAAAAGTTTTCAGCCCCTGCCGATGTATTTCAATAATATTTGGGATGTTCCGATGCCGATGCGGTTGATTGCCATGGGCTCTTCTTTCTGGCAGTTAGTGGTGGCAACAAGGCCGTCTCGCCTCCGGAATTTTTCTGCGCATGCCCAGTGCTTAGAAGCGCTGGTTAGGGTTGAGTTTTGGTCGACGAAAACTATTGTGGAGGACGGCCATCAATTCTGGAGAACTTATTTTAAGTTCAACGGCCGGCATGAAGTCGTCCCCATGTATACCCCTATTTACCAAGACGCTGTTTTGGGAGATAATCTAAAAGAGACGTTAGTAGAGCAATATTTACAGAAAAGGCGGTGGTCTTGGGGCGTATCAGACATTCCTTATGTGATGGAGCATACCATTGGGAATAAAAACATACCCTTCGTTGATAGGTGGTGCAACGCTTTGATCTTGTGGGAAGCCCACATTTCGTGGTCGACAACATCGATTATTTTGGCTACTTCTTCATGGCTGCCTCTCGCCCTTAACCCTGATTTCAGAAATACCGTTTTAGCTTTCAACTTTCCGACTGTTTACTCCTGGCTTGTTGCTGTTGCATGGATCGGCATGGTCACGACTTTGATAATTTCGACCCTTCTTGTTCCGCCGCACAGAGGAAAAAAGCCATTCAAAAGAATTCTTCTGGATTGGGTTCTCACTCCGATAATAATGCCAATATCAAATATCGTTTTTTCTTCGGTTCCGGCTCTTGAGTCGCAAACACGCCTTATGTTTGGAAAACGTTTGGAAATATTTAGAGTTACTAAAAAATCCGTAAAAAGGACATTTGCATCGGAGGGTTAAATGAACTTCTTAAATAAAGATATCTCTTTGAGTCAAAGAAAGTACTTTGCCGCTTTTTTTGTTTTCCTCATCTTGGGATTTATGTTTCTCTTGGCGTTTTTTTCATCCCGCGGCATCTTTGGAATTCCCGGGGATTCCGGAACTGTAGATGAAATTGCCCACATTCCGTCTGGATATTCGTATGACAGATATCTGGATTTCCGGCTCAATCCTGAGCATCCGCCCTTAGCCAAAGCTCTTGCCGGTTTTCCTCTGGCTATCCAAAACAGCATCAATGGAATCAAAAGTGATTGGAGTTGGGAAGGCATCAACCAATGGGAAGCGGGTTGGTATCTTCTTTATGAAGCCGGGAACGATCCTGCAAATGTTTTGTTTTGGGCCCGCCTGCCGATGATTTTCTTAATGATCGGCTTGGGATTATTTATCTACAAATGGGCTGCCGAACTTTGGAGCAGAAGAATAGGACTTTTGGTCCTACTTTTGTACGCTTTTTACCCCGATGTGATTGCTCACGGGAGGCTTGTTACAACCGACATTGCAGCAGCATTCGGTTATGTTATATCAATTTATTATTTCGACAAGGCCTTAGTAAAAAATGACCACAAATCGGTCATTTACGCCGGCATTGCCTTTGGCATCGCCCAGCTTTTAAAGTTTTCCGCCTTCCTTTTATTCGGAGTGCTCTTATTTCTAGTAATTATCCGGTCTATTTTAAACAGGAAAGAAAGTTCTTTTATTGGGGAATTTTGGAAAAATATCAAAAAATACTTCTGGACTTGCACTATTTCTCTGATTGTCGTTTGGATCGTCTATATTCCTTTTGTCTGGAACACTCCGGCGGGCATTGAGCACGAAGTGATAGAGGGAAACCTGACGCAAGACCCCGGAACGTTAATGCAAAGAATTTTTCTTCATTTATTTGAAAACAATCCAATCACTAGGGGTTTGGGCCATTATCTTCTTGGCGTGTTGCTTGTTTTTGCCAGAGTTGCCGGAGGGAACGCCACTTTTGCCCTGGGCCAGGTTTCAGATAAGTCGATCCCATGGTATTTCCCCTTTGCATGGCTGGTCAAAACTCCGATTTCAATTATCGTACTGTTCTTGTGGTCGATTATTACTCTATTTGCAAGCAAATTTTATAAAAATAAGGATAAATTCTGGACAGCCAGCCTGTTTTTAACTCCATGGCTTGTTTATTGGGCATTCACTTTAAAGGGTTCTTTAAACATTGGCATCAGGCACCTAATGCCGACAGTTCCCTTTGTCCTTCTTCTAATCGGATACGGTCTAAATGAGATCTGGGAATCGAAGAGTAAAATCGGAAGGTATTTTGCCGGAGGGCTGGTCGCTTTTCTTATTGTTTCTACTCTCTCTTATTTCCCAAGTTACATCGGATATTTCAATGAAGCTGTCCCTCGGGATCAGCGTTACAATTACTTAGTTGACTCTTCTTTGGATTGGGGACAGGATCTTCTGCGGCTAAAAAAATACGTGGATGATAACAACATTAATGATATTAAAGTAGACTATTTCGGCGGTTCTGTGCCAAGCTACTATATACCAGAGTCTAGAAAGTGGCATAGTTCATATGGTCCGACGACCGGATGGCTTGCAATCTCGGCCACCTTTTACCAGTCATCAAAATTATATGGCGAAAAAGAGGGCAAGTGGTCGTATGGGTGGTTGGATGTTTTTGAACCGGTTGCAGAGATCGGCGGCTCGATATTGGTTTTCAATATCACTCCGGAAGATTTAATCAAAAATCCGCCGGTTTCTCCTTATCCTATCACTAAAATTGATCCTGTATGGAGTCTTGATCAAGAAAAACGAAAGGTTGGTCTCTAATGCCTCCAAAAGAAATTTATTTATCAATTGTTATTCCCGCATATAAGGAAGAAAAAAGGATTCATAAAATCCTCGATGCCATTAAAGAATATGAAGCTTCCCATGATTTCTTAACTGAAACTATTATTGTGGTTGATGGTTCTCCTGATAATACGGCCGAAGCTGTCAAAAAATACGCAAATGAAATAGAGAATTTGAGAATAATAGACAGGAAAGAGAACAAAGGTAAAGGCTATACGGTGAAAGAAGGCATGCTGGCCGCCATCGGACGCTATATTCTTTTCACTGATGCTGATAATTCAACGCCTATTAAACAAGTTGATAAGCTCCTAAAGTACATTGAAACATTTGATGTTGTAATTGGTTCCAGATATTGTAGAGGGGGAAAATTGGCCCGGCCACAGCCATTCCATCGCATTATTGGAAGCAGAGTTTTAAACCATATAATCCAAACATTAGCCGGTCTCGACATAAAAGACACACAATGCGGTTTCAAGCTTTTCAAAGCAAAAGCTGCCGAGGAAATTTTCAAAAGGCAAACTTTTGACAGGTTTTCCTTTGATATTGAAGTTTTGGCAATTGCAAAGAAACTTAAGTTTTGGACTAGAGAAGTCGGTATTACGTGGTACGACGATCCTCACTCGACGGTGAATCCGATAAAAGACGGCTTGCGCATGATAAAAGATTCTTGGCAAGTACGTAAAAACTTGCTGACGGGAAAATACAAATAATATTCAATTCGAAATGCTAGCCATATGGTCATCCTCGGGACCGGCGGTGTAGCTTGAGAGTGGTGCCCGGGGATCTATACAATAGTTTCTGGATTCCCGCCTTCGCGGGAATGACAAAGATAGGTAATTCAATTTTGAATTG
>CAYIJI010000010.1:0-23885 GCA_964363695.1 uncultured Candidatus Saccharibacteria bacterium | reverse complement strand
TCTCGAAATGACAACTATTCTTAATCTCAATTTTGAAAGTGTACCTCTGTCAGGGGTACACAGGGGTATCAAATCTTTACAGATCAAAGATTCTATGGTAAGATTGATTCTGTATTAATAAGAAAAACTATAGGAAACCACTATGCCGGTAACAAAATCAGCCAAAAAGGCACTTAGAACCGATATCAGAAGAAAAGCAGAAAATGATCTAGTAAGATCAAAAATTAAAGGCGCTTTCAAAGGAGCAAAAATTAGCATCGCAAAGAAAGAAAGCGATGTTGCGGAGAAGATTCAGTCTCTCTACCGCGAACTAGATTTGGCGGCTAAGAAAAATGTAATTCATAGGAATAAGGCTGCTAGGCTAAAATCTAGGATAGCCAAATCGGCCAGCAAAGCCGACCAACCAGCACCGATGGCTAAACCTAAAAAAACCAAAAAAGCATCTAAGTAAATAAGAGACCAGGCACAAATTGCTTTATTGTTTTATTGCTGAATTACTAATAATCCTATTTGGATAGTGAAGCTAACAACAGTACAACAATATAGCAATATAACAATTGCTCTTGGTCTTTTTTATTTTAAAGCTGGTTAAGATTGATCAACCTCGGATAGATGATGGTTATGGCCTTCCCTAGAAAAAAGCGTTTCTCCACAGCACCAAAATAGCGGGAGTCATTTGAGCCAGGGCGGTTATCTCCCATTAGAAAATATTCCTCAACAGCTAATTTCCACTCTCCATCAGGTTCGGTTTCAACACCGAAGGGAATATATTTCTCATCATAAGGAGAATTATTTATATAGACTTTTTTATTCTTGATTGAAACTGTATCTCCGGGCAGACCGACTACGCGCTTAATATATTTTTTATGGTCAGGATCACCAGGGTATCTTACCGCTAGAACATCTCCTCTTTCTGCATTCGCCGTACTGCCGAATCGTTTTAACATTACCAGCTCTTTATCGTGAATTGTCGGCTCCATTGATAAACCATCAACCACAAAAATTGTAAACCAAAATTTATGCACAACAATAAAAAGAACAGCAGCCAAAATCACCCACTTGCATAAATCAAAAAGTATTCCTCCACCGTATAAAAAACGGTTCATGAATTGATTCTTTGATAGAGACATATGAAAACCTCATATTAATTTTAATATTTCAAATATTAACCACCCCTAACCCCTCCTTGAAAAGGAGGGGAACCAACTTCACCTACCCTCTCCTTGAAAAAAGAGGAATCACTCGAAGCCTGGTTCCTTAAGGGCTGCTAAACTGCGTCCAACGTAGGAGATTATAGGGAAAAGCGACAAACAAAAATCTTCCAATCCAAGGCCTACTTTCTCAGTTAAGAACCAATCCGGAGTGATAAAATTATGTTTAGAAAACCTTCTAGCCCAAGATGCTTCGCATTCCAAAACTAAAGCATAGGGCAAATATTTTTGGAAAACTTCCTGATTATCTTCCGAAAAAGGGATAAATTCAGGATTGGAAAGGTACTTTTTAAATGCCAGCCAGTTGGAAAGGACGTCCCGCCCTATCACAGTCCTGACGGGCATCCGGCTTGCCAGTATTGAAATTAAAAGAGCCGAGATCATCATAGCCACCCAGAAAAATATGACGTAGGCTGGATCCGTAAACCACAAAAGACTTGAGACAAATCCGCCCAAAGCGACAAAAAACGCAACGATGCCGATGAGACGGTATTTGGCGTGAAGGGTTTGCGGATTGACCTTAAAATACCCCAGGCGAGTTGCCAATGTGTAGATTCCAGAAGAAACAATCGAAATCTTTTTGCTATAAAAATGATTATTAATTCGCTGTTCGATTTCAAGCTGATCGGAAAAAATACTCTTGTTGAAAATTTTCGATAATAAAACTTTTTCAAAGCCCAGAAGCCTCCGGTCAAATTTGTTTTTTCCAAACTCAAAGCCCCTTTCTCTGTCAACAATCACTATATCTCCTCTTAGCGCCAAGTCGATCAGAGTTGCAGCGATTTCTCTCGGCCCAATCTTCTGTGTATAAAGAGCGCCGACGATGGCGGGGGGGATGGCCATCGGTGGAAAAGAAATTTCTTTCTCGGGTATATCGATTTTTTGTTGTTTTAACTCGGATGACGCTAAGGCGATCATCAGCAGAAAAGTAAAAAGAGGTAATAGAAGAGCGATCACAAACCAATAGCTTCCCTTTACCTGTTCTAATAATCTGAATATTTTCCGGGCAAGCGGAGGATTTATAGTTCCTTTGGGCAATTGCGCAACAAGGGTTAGAGTTGCCTCTGAAGAAACGTTTGTGGCCTCATACACAATCTCTTTGGCCCCGGCTACTTTAGAGCTCGTTTCCCCTACGCCATGTATTCCCAAAAACTCATGCTTAGTATTTTCTGCAATATACTTCGGTAAGTTTAAAGTTACTTTCACCTTAGAGTAGTATCTGCCAGGATTATCCAGCACTAAAAGGCGTAATTCATCAGAATTGTTTAAGAGATCAATCCTTTGCTTGGTTTTATTGCCGTCAACTGTTACGCTTCCATCATTTTCTATCGACACGTTTAATTCTTGAATAGAAGCTCCCGACAAATATTCCTCTTCATTGGAATCAGCCGAAAAAGAGTTGGATTTGTAGATATTAACTCCAAAAAATGCAACTGCGAAAAGAATAAGAAAAAATAAAAATTTCCTCCTATAAAAACCGATTATTCCTTTTTTTGGTTTTCCAAAGTGTTTAACCAATTTCCCTCCAAGTACACAAAAATCAATGATCAGGATACTCTGCCCATTTAAATTTTAGCACCATCTGGCCCCAACCGCAAAATTAGGCATCGCTTTTACAAATTTGAGCAGTTAATAAAGGAAGTGCTAGATTGGGATTAAGCGCTCCTGTTTTTATTTGCCTGTCTATATTTAACAATTTTGAGTAAATCCTCTTCAATTTGTCCCTGCTATAGTAGCGAAGCAAGCTCTTATTTTTCGTAATGACGAATGGATGAAGCCTCGCTTCTTTGGCAATGTTCTGATTGGTTAATCCATGAGAATCTAATTCAAAAACAAAAAATAGATTTCTAAATTGGTAAACGATCATTGAGAAAATGTAAAACTCTTCCTCTCCAGCGTCAGTTAAGTTATGCAATGCCAGCAATGATTTTTTTAAGTCACCTTGGGCAACAGCGTCAATAAACTGAAAAACATTTGCACCGTTTTCTGCCTTGACCATTTTTTCCACATCATCTGGTAAAATGGCAGTCCGTTTTTGCGATTTTACGAATAGAATTAGTTTTTTTATCTCATTCTCCATTCGCCACAAGTCAGAACCAACAAAAACCTGGAGTTTCGCTCTTGCTTCAGGCGATATATTCCCCCCTTCCTCTCTTGCCTTGTTCTCGATCCAAGGACCGAGTCTTTCCGGAGAAATTAAATTTAACCTAAAGCAAAAATTGGGTTTATTTAAGGTCTTAAACAGAGACGTCCTCATATCAGGAATGCCTTCTTCTACAAAAAGAACAATCGATGTCTCTGGAATTTTCGGAAAACTTTCTAAAACCTGCTTGCGCAGCAATTCATCCTTCTCCTTTTTGCAGAGCAGAAAACTCTTAATTATAATGAGCCTTTTAGTACCCAAAAACGGCAATGAAGAAATTGCTTTGGTGTAGTCTTCAAAAGTGAAACTTTCACCTTCTAAATAAGAAATATTTAAATCTCCGAATTGAGTCTTTTTAAATTTAAGAACCCATTCGTTAAGTTTTTTATTTATAAGATAAGTGTTATCTCCATAAAATAGATACGGCATTTTATAGCTCCCTTTAATGCACTAATAGTACAATAAAAAATAGGTAGAGGAAACCTATCAGCCCACAAAGTAATTTCAAAATCCTAATTTCTAATAACTAATAAAATGCCAAATGTCAAATTTAGTAATTTAATCATTTAGATTTTTATTTGAAATTTGTTATTTTGATTTTGTAATTTGCTTTGGTTATTGTCTCAACGCATCGATCGGAACAAGTTTCTGCGCCCGGCTTGTAGGATATACTCCGGCAAACATCGCGATCAACACTGCTATGGCTATCATTGCCAAAGCGAAGTTAACCGGAGTTACAAAAACATTGAGATGCTGTCCGGTTGATTGAATAAAAAGATTTAAAACAAAATTAAAAGTTTTGCAGAAGGCAACAGCGATTCCAACTCCGGCAGAACCGCCGATAAAACCAATCAAAGCTGATTCAAATACGAAAAGTTTCTTTATGTCTTGGCTCGATGCGCCGATCGCCTTCATAATCCCGATTTCATGCGTCCGCTCCAAGAGAGATATTGTCATCGTATTAATTATCCCCAAAGAGGAAACCAAAAGCCCAATTCCTCCAACCAATCCCAAAATTATTTGGGCCAATAAGAAAATTTTATCAATCTGGTCGATTAAGTCTTTAATTGTAGTAACTTGATAGCCCATTTTTTTGATCTGATCTTTTACTATGTCCACATCTTTGCTGCTTGCGACTTTAACCTTTATTGAGGAGTACTTTTCAAACTGAATAAGGTCGTGGATTTTACCGATCGGCGCATAAACCATATTTGTTGTTTCGTTGTTATCAATGCCAACGATTTTCAATTTTAGTTGTTTTGGCTGGTAATCCAATTCCTCTGCCGAGTCTTTAAGTATTTTAATGGTAATATCTTTTCCTAAAACGTTTTCTCGAGTGCTGCTAAAGGCTGTTGCCAACGCCGATGAGACAATCGCTTCGTCCGATGACCCGTTTTGTATTTGCGATCCATGCGTTAAACCTGTAATTTCAAGGTTGATATTCGACACATCTACTCCATAGACAATCGCTCCTGCGCTAGTGCCGGTGCTCAGGGCATTTGCCGGCATATTTACACTTGGTGTAACCACCTCCACGTTCTCTAGATTTTTTATTTTGTCTACCGCTTCCTCGGTAAGCTTTGGTCCCTCTTCCAATGTAGAGCTAGGAGGAGTTTGGGATATTGTTAAAATCGTCAATATATTCATACCAGCAACTTGTTCAGAGGTAATTTTTTGCAAGCCGACGCCAAGAGAGACAAATGCCACAATTGCAGAAATTCCGATCATTACACCAAGTATCGTTAAAAATGAACGGAATTTCGTTCTCCATAAATTCTGCAATGCAAGTTTTAAAGCATCAGTGAATCGCATCTTTTAAACTCCTTTGAACAGTTACTTCGCCTTTTTGGATATAAATTATTTTATCGGCAAATTTAGCATAGTTTGGATTATGAGTTGAGAGAACAATAGTAGTATTTCTTTCCTTGTATAAAGAGTAGATTGTCTCCATTATTTCTGTAGCATTAGCTAGATCCAAGCCCCCAGTCGGTTCGTCTGCAATTAATAATTTGGGGTTGTTGACAAGCGCTCTAGCGATAGCTACTCTCTGCTGTTCTCCGCCCGAGAGAAGATTTGAGTCATGGTACAGCCTTTCCTTCAACCCAACGCTTTTAAGCAAGGCCAACGCTCTGCTTTTTCTTTGTCTCCTTCCAATGCCCTTAAAAATCATTGGCAGTATTACATTGTCCACTGCCGACATATATGACATTAGATTATATGATTGAAAGACAATTCCAACATTTTCGCCCCTCCACTTAGAAAGTTGATTTGGCGATAACTTTGCAATGTCTTCTCCATCAACCAAAATTTGACCACTCGTTGGTTTATCAAGAGCAGAGAGCATATTTAGCAAAGTTGACTTTCCTGATCCCGAAGCTCCCAGGACGACAATGAAATCGCCTTTTTTAATGCAAAAATTGGCTTCGTCAATCACACAAAAACTCTTTTTTCCTACCTTAAAAGTTTTTGTCACATCTATTAATTGAATAAAAGAATCCATAGATTAAAAATCGCTTATTTTTTCTTGATCATACCGGGATCCATCTTTAGACTTGAGAATTAATCCGTTCAGGAAAAAAAAGATCGTCGGAAATAGAAAAACTATAAACATAATAAGCAAGGCATATATTTTACCTTCCCATTTCGCGTCAACCTTGATAAAGGCAAAGAATAAAATGGCAATAAAAAAGACTATACACAGGGCTGATAATATCCAGTTTACCCAAGCAAAAATATTTGCTAACTTGTTTGCAGACCTAACTTCTTTCAACATCCCTCCATGTTGCTTATATTTTACTACTTTTTGCTATTGCTGCGATCCGGTTTAAAAAGAGACTTAATCAATAATGAAATACCGAATAGCATTATAATAAGAGGCCAAATTAAATTCCAAACACTTCCCGAGACAATGCCTAGGTTTTGTAAAAGAAATACCGCTCCAATAACAACCAATAATAAACCAAAGAACATCTCCCTCCTTATCTTAATATGAATAAATGGTATTAACCCCAGGGCAAGCCCTGGACCCTTCCGAACAGGAACCATGGGCCCGCGGCCAAGCCGTCGGGGAAATCTTCTCTATTATATCATAGTGTTAATTTTTTATACAATTACTTGAATGAAACTGTTAACCATTAGTGTAAACCTGCCCCCAAATCGTAGCCCAAACTTTAGTTTGTTTGCGTTATTAGCAAGCTTGAACTACAGCGAACGGTTATACTTGAAACGACAATGGTTTCATCTCTCCCCAATTTTCCCCCGCCTTAACTTCAGCCATGATGGGGACGCAAAGATTGATCACATTTTCCATTGAGTCTTTTACAATTTTTGCGACGGGGAAGACAGCAGAATCGAGTGCTTCAACAATCAATTCGTCATGAATTGTAAGCAGCAATTGAGCCTTAAATCCGTCTTTGTTTAAGATATCTAATTTCTTTTTTAATTCAATCATCGCCAACTTTAGAATCTCTGCCGCCGTTCCCTGAACCGGCGTATTAATAGCCATTCTTTCTTCCGCATCGGCGATATTGCGATAATGAGAATTTATATTTGGAAGCGTCCGGCTAAAGCCGAAGAGAGTTTCAACATAGCCTTCATCGTGAGCTTGGCGAATCATATGATTACAATAATCTTTAATGCCTGAGTGAACTGTAAAATAACGGTTAATAAATTCTGCAGCCTTACTCTGCTCAATTCCCAAGGCCTCCGAAAGCCCATAAGGACTCATGCCATATAGAACTCCGAAGTTTACTGTTTTTGCTACTCGACGTTGATCGCTAGTTACTTTTTTAATACTTGTGTCAAATATTTCAGCAGCTGTTTTTGAATGAACGTCTTCGTTATTTATAAATGCCTCTTTCATTGCTTTATCATCGGCCAAACAGGCTACGACTCGGAGTTCAATCTGGGAATAATCGGCAGAGATTAATTTCATACCGGGCGAAGCAACAAAAGCTTTTCTAATCTCTTGGCCAAATTCGCCTTTTATTGGAATGTTTTGCAGATTAGGCTCGTTAGACGTCAGTCTTCCGGTAGTTGTGTCTTGGCCATAATTCGTATGCAGCCGCGAATTCTCGTCGACTAAAAGAGGAAGAGGTCTTAAATAAGTATTCAGTAGTTTTGAAAGTTCCCGATATTCCAGAATCGGCTTTATAATTTTGTGTTTTTTCTCCAGCTTTTTTAATTCGTTGGCAGCAGTTGAAAAACCGTTTTTTGTTTTCTTAATCTCTTCTGTAGATAATTTTAATTTCTTATAAATAATTTCCGCCATCTGGATCGGAGAGTTTATGTTGAATTCCTCCCCTGCTAAATCGAAAATTTGTTTTTCGATTTTTTTGAGACGTTTTTCGACATCTTTAGCAAGATTATTCAATAATTTAGTATTAATTTCTATACCGACTTTCTCCATCTCACGCAAAACCGGTTCAATCTGTTTATTGATCTCTTTTGAAGTTATTTTTGGCAATTTAATGCCATTGTCTTTAAGATGGGACCACACAACAAAACTCCGTTTTTATTTATTTTTTATTTATCATTAATCATTTCCCATTTATTTAATCATTTATAAATTTATCAATTGATAAATAAATGAAAATTGAAAAATGTGAAATGGCAAATAAATTGCTAAAGCAATTTAAGCTGTTCGTCCTTTTTTGCCTGCTCTTTTGCTTGTTTTGTTTTTGGCTCCTCGGATCTTTCAACTCCAAACCTTTTTAGGAGCGAATGGAACCCAAGTTCTTCGAATAATTCTTTTACCTTTTCCCGATCGTACTCTCCCCACTTCGCATCGTTCAAATCAAAATCAATTGGAACTTCTTTGTGAATAGTAGCCAGACTTTGACTTAGAAAGGCCTGCTCTTTATATTCTATCAGAAGCCGCAAGATACGAGGCTTGATGTTTAGTTCCCTAGCTGCCTTATCCAAGATGTCATCCCCTGTGCCCTTTTTGTCATCCTCGGGCTTGACCAGGGGATCCAGAGCCTGGATTCCCGCCTTCGCGGGAATGACAGTTTCTATTGAATCATACAACTTTCCCAGCGTATCAAATCTTTGCAAAAGTTCCGTGGCAGTTTTAGGACCGATTCCTGGAACTCCAGGGATGTTGTCGGACGCGTCTCCTGCTAAAGCCTTTAAGTCAATAAAGTCTTCCGGATCAAGGCCGTATTCCTCTTTTATTACTTTCCGGTCAACTACTGACATTTGCGACAATCCTTTACGAAGACTATAGACAAAAATATTACCGTCAATTAATTGGTAGATATCTTTATCGCCCGAAATAATATAAACTTCCATACCTTCATTGTTGTCATCCTCGGGCTTCCCTCGACCATGAGTTGCTCGGGATCGAATGGTGACCAGGGGATCCAAGATAGTATTTTTCTGGATTCCCGTCTTCACGGGAATGACAGAAGAAGAGGGCGAAATGGTATATTTCTGTTTTCTGTTATCCCTGCCTTGCCGGCAGGCAGGTGTATTCTGTATTCTACTGACTATAGTTCCGATGCAATCGTCCGCTTCATAACCTTCTTTTTCGTAAATTGGGATATTAAATGCAGAAAGTAGTTCTTTGACTCTTGGTATCTGATCGTACAATTCCTGATCGGCTTTTACTCTCGTCGCCTTATACTGGGCATACTGCTCTGTCCGAAAAGTTGCTTTTGATACATCAAAAGAAGCGGCAACATAATCAGGATGCAAATCCTCCAACGCTTTTATGAGAGTAGTGGCAAAACCGTAAACCGCATTGGTCTGTTCGCCCTTCCGCGTCGACATGCTTTTGGGCAAAGCATGATAAGCGCGATGTATCACCGCATTGGAATCAATTAAAACAAGCTTTTTCATAGCTAAATCTTATCGCAAATATTATTGAAATAATAGAGAGAAATTATTTAAAACTTACCAGCTTACTTGCTTACACGCTTACTAGGTTACAAGCTTACATGCTTATTGGCTTAATTGCTTATTTATCGGCTTTTCTGAACGCTTTAATGATTTGCAATATTATCCAACAAAAAGCAAAAGTAACCAAAAGCCAGCGAGCCTTGATAATTCCCTCGATAACTCCTGAGCTTAAAAAACAAATGATTCCCCAAAAAGTGCACCAAAAAAGAGTTGCAAATATTGAGGTTACTAAAAAATTACGAAAAGGCATTTTTAAGATACCGTAGGCTGTCGAAGTGAGTGCTCCAATGTTGGGATGAAAATAAGTCAGCCAAATCCATTTGTCGCCATGTTTTTCTATTTTGGCTTTACTGTTGTTTAAAGTGTCGCCCAACCCCATCTTGATGAATATTTTAAACCATCCATGCTTGCCGATAAAATAATTTATAGTAAAACCAAGCTGCAGAGCAGCTGCAGTGATTAAAATGACTGAAAAAATATTAAGGGTTCCCTGTCTACTAAAAGCCGCCGCCAGCAAAACGATCGATGAGCCCGGAAAATACAGACAGATAACCGGAATAGCTTCAATAAATGCCGAAATAAAGAGAACCGGGTAGCCAAATCGTTCAAAATAGATTTTAACAATTCTAATTAGCTCCTCATTGGTAGGAAGGTTGAATATTCGATAAATTGCCACAAACGAGATCAATATAAAAAGTAGAATTAATGGAAAAGTGAGGGCTTTGTAGAGCTTTTTATTTTTAGACATTTTCTCTTTTTTAGTAACTAATAATGTTTTGCCGACCAAACAAACCTTAAAAAAGATCTGGACGCACAATTAAGTGCTGTGCGCCCAGAAGTCCGCCCCCGATGTAGTGTTACGCCGCTGCCACAGACGGTTGAGGGTTTAGGTGCTGAGCAATCAAGTGCTCAATTGCTGAAAGAGTAGGTTCCTTCCACACCTCATCCGGCACAGGACACTTGATCCATGTTCTGTCCGGATTCCGGCCGATTATAGCCCTGCCGCCCTCTTCCGTATCGATCGGCTTCAGATTGTCACAGCCAAGCTGATCACCGACTCGATATACGATGTTTTCTAGAGTATCACCAGTAACCATTTTCTCCCCACCTAGTCCAGTATTTGGTATTAGCTCCAATTTATTTATAACAAAATATTCCAACATCAACAAATATATTTACCAGTGTTGCGCAATTGTCATCCCAGACTTGATCTGGGATCCAGAAATTATTTATATAGATTCCGTATCAAGTACAGAATGACAGATTGAGAAGAATTACGCAACACTGGTATATTTATTTTAGAACACCAAATTCATTCACAAATCAATTTCATTCTGCTAGAATGAGTTCACTATGAGTCTCAAAATTGGCATCGTCGGCCTCCCTAACGTCGGCAAAAGTACCTTATTTAACGCATTAGTTAAAGGTTCAAAGGCAGAAGCAGCCAATTATCCCTTCTGCACCATTGAGCCCAATGTTGGTATTGTCGAAGTTCCTGATGAAAGATTGGCTCCTTTAGTTGAAGTATCCAAGTCAAAAAAGGTCGTTCCAACTGTAATTGAGTTTGTTGATATTGCCGGCTTGGTTCGAGGAGCATCGAAGGGGGAGGGATTGGGCAACCAGTTTCTAGCTCATATTCGAGAATGCGACGCAGTTGCAATGGTGGTTCGTTTTTTTGAAAATGAAAATATCGTTCATGTTGAAGGAAAAATTGAGCCATTAAGCGACATTGAGACAATCGAAACGGAATTACAATTAGCCGATATTTCCACTGTTGAAAAAAGATTATTCTCCGTTGAAAAAGAACTACGATCCGGCTCTAAAGAATCAAAACTAATTCATTCCGGACTTCAGAAAATAAAGGATGTTCTATATGATGGTAAGAATGCTCGAACAGCCAAGCTAGACGAACAAGAATCAGAGGCTTTAAAAGGCTTGCAACTAATGACACAAAAACCAATTCTTTATATTGCCAATGTTTCTGAAAATCAGCTTGCTGATTTTCAATCAGGCTCCACTCCCTACGATTTTATACCAATTTCCGCAAAAATTGAGTCGGAGCTTAACGAATTAAATGAACAAGAAAAAGCTGAGTACCTCGAAGCTCTCAGTCTCGATGACACCGGCCTTAATAATTTAATAAAAAAAGCTTACGAAACTCTCGGATTAATCACCTACTTCACTTCCGGGGAGCCCGAGACACGAGCCTGGACGATTAAAAAAGGTTTTAAGGCTCCAGAGGCAGCCGGAGTTATTCATACTGATTTCGAAAAAGGCTTCATCGCTGCCGAAGTAATCCCCTGGCAAGATCTCTACGCTCATGGCGGATGGCCACAAGCAAGAACAAAAGGACTAGTTCGAACCGAAGGCAAAAACTACACCATGCAAGATGGCGATGTTTGTTTGTTTAGATTTAATGTCTAAAGAGCTAAAATTTGTCATTTTATTTATTTGTCGCATAAGCGCAATGAATGAATCAACAAAAACTGATACAAAAAACAAAGGGACCGAAACATCATGCTTCGGTCCAATCAGAGATCTAACTTACTTTTTTGAGCTTCAAACGCCCAGATAAAGTTTGGCGACGAAAAAGATTTTACTTCTCCCAACATCCTAAGAGAAGAAATATATTTCGCCACTAGCAGTTTAGCCAACTCCCCACTATCGGCTATTTTTTTTGCTTCACGATCAGTCAGTTGAGCAACGACCGCTATGGGATCACAACCTCTAAATACCTTATGTTCCGCTACAATCTCTATGCACTTACCTAAGTATTTAGGCACATAATCTCTTTTCTCATCCACCTTAGAATAGAGTTTGTCGTAAGCCATATTCCTCAAACCATGAAAGTCAGTGGCCCATTCAGACCTCTCAAATGAGATCTCTTCACAAGCAATGCTTTCCTGAATGAAAGCATTTAAAGTATTAACGATTTGACAAACTACATTCGAGCCAAACCGCTTCACACTTTTTCTGATGCTTGCATCAGAAATCCCATCCCGTGATAGACTTTCGATGTCCTCAAACAGGTTAGCTATGTTATCGACAATACGAACCACTCTTGCCTCGTTGCTTAGGTCTTTTGGTCCATTCCCCTTTCCTGAGTGACCAAAAATTCCATCTGCAACTTCAAAAGTTAAGTTAAGAGAAGCGATCTCTATTGCAACAATCACGCCAAAGCCTTCGTGTGCAAATTTACCTCTACCTTGACGTTCTAGCGCTAGAGAAAGAAAGCTCTCTCCAGCATGAGCAAAAGCCGGCTGACCCAGATCATGGCCGAGGGCAATTGCCCTAGTCAGATTGTCATTTAGCCCCAATGTTCCCGATACATAACCGGAATAAGAGGCGACACAAAGAGTATGGTTTTGCCTGTTTGACATTGAATAGTCAGACAATGGCACCACCTGAGCCACTTCTCCTAAACGTCTTGAGACATTAGAAGTCGCTATCCGAATCACATCAAGTGCGAAAGGATCGCCAAAACCAATTTGTGATTTTTCAGGATACTTTCTTCCAATGCTCATCTCATTTCCGAAAGCCTTGTGAGACAAACTTCCTTGCCATGAAGGTTGAATCTTCAAAGTGCTCGCCAATTTCTCTCACCTCCTTTTTCTTGGCGTTATTTTAATAATAGCTTAATTAGCTTTATACAAGTCAATCCCGCGAACGACGGAGTAATTTTGAAATTAACTACATAAATTTGGATCACGGGTAATTTTGTGATACATTGCAGGCGCCCGATACATTGGGCGCACATTAGAAAAGGAGGTGAGCTGCCTTGCACCATCAATTGAATCCGTTAGTTTGTATTCTCTATCTCACTAATCGATGTGGAGGAAGATGCAAACATTGCACGGTCCGTAGTGACGTTCGACACCTTTTCAATAATGGAACGGATGCGGTGTATGACACTGTAATAAAAAGAATAGGAGAGTGTAAAGAGCTAGGAGTCAAGTTTATCGAGCTAACTGGCGGCGACCCTCTTCTCTGGGATCGGCTGCCGGAAGTTTTGGCCCTATGCAACAAATTGGGGCTATTCTCTATCCTCTCTGTGAGTGGGCCGGGGATAGTAAGCCGATTGAAAGATTGGGGTGAAAAATGGATTGGACTCCCAAGTTTGCTCCGTTTTTCTGTCGATGGCGACCGATCATATCACGACTTGAATCGCGGAAAAGGATTTTACGAGACAATTCGAGTGGGACTAGAAGCTGCCAAAAAAGTCCGCCCCAACGGAACAACTCAGCTAGTTTTCACGCTCATGCCAGGAAAAGACGGTAATATAAACAAGAATCAGTTTGCCTCAGTGCTCCAATTAGCCGAGGAGTCTTCGGCGGAGGTGGACGTAAATCCAATGTTCGACACAGAGTTTTCTGGAACAAAGGAAAAGTTTGGTGAGCTTTGGGCGAATCTTTCTGATCAAAAAAAGTATTGCTTGAACTGGCTTACCAGACAAAAACACATCGTGAAACAAAGCCTGGCCAAAGTGGACTTCCTTCTACGCGGAGGAAATGATCTCGATCAACCGACCTGCCACGCGGCAGAGTCAGTAATAACCATATCAGCCAGCGACCGGCTGATGATGCCCTGTTATCACAGCCAATTTTCAATCATCCCGATTGGAGAGAAGGGGCTGTTAGCAGCTCTGGAATCAAAAGAAAGACTGGAGTGTTTGGGCCAATCAGGCAGATATTACTTCTGTGATGGCTGTAAAGTTTGGTGCAACATTGTGCCAAGCATAGCGTATTCCCTTTCAAACCCCGCTCTACAAAGGCTTGTTATTTGCGGGACGCGGAGGATGAGCGCAACCATGGAAACATGAACTGCCCGTCATGAAATATTGTGACGGGAGTTTTTTTATGTTGGGATTCCTAAACTCCTCAAGTTGACGCTTGAGCCATTTTTTGATATGTTCGAGGCGCCCAAAAGTTGGGCGTACTCTACAATGAAAGGTAGTGAGAAAAGTAATGACCAGAACCTGTGCTTTTCCTCAATGTCAGAGAAATATAGAAATCCTCCCTCAGAATCATACAATATGTTCTCTGCATCAGATCAAATTCCGAGCTTTCGAGAAAACAGTGTGCCATTGGCTAGATAACAGGCTTGTTCCTGAAGAAGATAGTATGTTTGCCTTCTTGCATCCAAACCCAATTGGGTGTTCAGCAGAGTGTCTTGCTAATCATTTGGACCTTGCGCCATCGACAGTACAGAAAGACTTGGCTAGAGGCATTATTGAAGGGGAAAAGTATCTAGGTCCGCAGACCTATACTTGGCGAGTTCTCCAGGAAGAACAGGTTAGGGTCATTGATCTGTTTCGGAACTGGATCGAAGTATATAAAGTTGCCAAGAAATACAACCTAAGATGCCAAGAACTGCGAAAGTTCGTGCGTGAGGGAGAATTTGGCCCACACATCAAATCATTATCCGGCTACGAAATGATATTGATTACTGAGGCCAACAACGACATCAGAGCTAGATTCTTTGCTTTGAGAAAAAAAAGAAGTCAAGAAAATTTCAGTAAGCGAAGGCCCAAGCAAAAGTTTCTAGTTGAAAAGGAACGCACTCTGGGTTCGATTGCCAAAGAATGCAGAGTCGAGAAAACAACCGGTTATGAATAGACTTCTTTCAAAACCCTCCATCTTTCGTTAAACTGTTACTTGGAGGGATTAATGCAACAAAACAAAATGCCGACCAAGTATGATAAATTGGCTGGTATGGATAATGCGCTGTTTAAACGCTTAACCGGCGTTAGACGGACAACATTTGAAACGATGGCAGAGATATTGTTAGTTTCCGATCAAGCCAAGAAGGCAGTTGGCGGTCGCAAGAGTAAGATAAGTATTGAAGATAGATTGCTGATGGCGCTGGAATATATGCGAGAATATCGCACCTACTTCCATATCGGGCAGTCATACGGCGTAAGCGAAAGCAATGCTTACAAAATCTGCCGTTGGGTCGAAGACACACTGATTAGGGACAAACGCTTCGCTTTGCCTGGGAAGAAAGCTCTAATTAAATCAGATATGGAGTATGAGGTTGTTTTGATCGACGCGGCTGAATCTCCTATTGAGCGCCCAAAAAAAGACAGAAATACTACTATTCAGGCAAGAAGAAACGGCACACCATAAAGACCCAAATCGTCGTTGATAAAAAGACCAAGGGGGTCATCTGTACCAGCTTCGCCAATGGCAAGCGCCACGACTTTCGCTTATTCAAGGAATCAAAAGTAAAAATTCAAGACAAAACCAGAAGCCAAACCGATACCGGTTATCAGGGAATCCAGAAGATTCATAAAAACAGTGAGCTGCCGAAAAAGAAAAGTAAGAAAAACCCCCTGACAAAAGAAGATAAATTCTTTAACAGAATTATCTCGAGTGAGAGGGTCATCAACGAACATGTTATCGGTGCCTTAAAACGATTCAAGATTATTGCCGACCGTTACCGCAACAGGCGCAAACGCTTCGGTCTGCGCTTCAATCTGATTGCCGGCATTTACAATATGGAGTTAAATGAAAAAGGGTTTTGAAAGAGGTCTAATGGAAAGATACCGGTAAAATCAAGTGTTCCCGGCGGGGGCACTGGTGGGTTGTTGCCCACGATGACTATATCGCCTTCCTTCAAGCGATGAGCCAACGTAAATTCAAAGGCATCCGTACCCGAGTGGTGATCCGATGCCAAGAACTTCTAGGAGTGCTTCACTAGCCAGCCTGCTTTGTTTTTTTCAGAGCGGGCTTTCTTTTGTAACCATTCACTGCCCCCTGTTGTCATTCCAGACTGCAAGCTTGCCTTCGATTCCACTCTCTTCGAGTCTGAGCGACGAGGTCACAGACCTCCCATTCGACAAGCTCAGGGCCTGAGTGGAAATCGAAGGCAGAGTCGATGACAGGCCCTGAGCCCTGTCGAACGGGAGATCTGGGATCAGAGGGTTGTTTGCCTGCATAATTTCTAGATTCCAGATCAAGTCTGGAATGACAGTGAATGGTTACTTTCTTTTTATTTGACTATTTAACACTTTTTTGATATTGTATGAGCATAATTTATTAACTTTTTCCATTTGTCGATTGACAAATGGAATTCAGTCGCCCGAACTAAGATGGGCCCTCCTACGCTAAAGCTACGGAGGACTGGCTGAAGCCAGAAAGGAAACCAATGAGACAATACGAGCTTACGTATTTAATTTCTGATAATGTGCCAGAGGCAGACTTAAACAAAGTTACCGGCAAAGTCGGCGGCTATGTTACAAGCCTCGGCGGAAAAATTTTAAAAGAAGAAATCTGGGGCAGAAGAAAACTTGCTTATCCAATTAAAAAACAGGGGTTTGCTACCTATGTTACTCTCAATCTTAGCTTACCTGCAGAAAAAGCAAACGAATTTGAGCGTAATCTTTTTATATCCTCTAAAATAATCCGCCACTTAATGATCGTCCAGGACTATGGCTCTGAAGAATTAACTCTAAGCGCAGAAGATGTTGCCGAGACAGAAGAAATTACCAAGGTAATTGGCGGTGAAAAATCGTTTGAAGCTGTTGTTGGAGAAACAGAGGAGAGTAAAGATCTAATGTCGGTTCGAGGTGAAGAAACAGCGGAGAGCAAAAAGGATAAAGAACCTGTCTCAAAAGAAACTGCGATAGAAGTTGAAGAAGAGGCTGAGAAAGAGACCGGGGAAACAGAAAATACTGAAGAGAAGGTAGAAGACAAAGAAGAAGAGGAAACTGCTCCGACGACCCTCAAAGAGGATGTCGGAGTCCCGACCGAGAGCGTCGGGAAAGAGAAAGCTAAACCCGAGAAAAAGCCAGTAAAGAAAGCTGCTCCGACGACTTCGCCCAAGGCGAGTGTCAAAGTTCCGACCGAGAGCGTCGGGAAAAAGAAAATTGAAGACGAAGCCGACAGGCTTTCTAAGCTTGATAAAGAATTGGATGACATTTTGGGGGACGACCTATAGTATGTATTTGTTATTTACCATTTACCATTTCTCATTTAATTGAAAATTGTAAATTGTATAAATGGTTAAATAAATGTAAATTGAAAAATGAACAATGAAAAATTAACTCCAAAGGAGTTCAGATGTTGAATCTAAATCGAGCACAAATATTGGGCAATTTAACCCGCGATCCGGAAATGAGATATACCCCAAACGGACAAGCGGTATCTAGCTTCGCGGTTGCAACTAATAGAAAATGGAAAGGCCGAGACGGAGCTCCTGACGGCGAGGACACTCAGTACCACGATATTGTGGTCTGGGGAAAGCAGGCTGAAGCAGTCACGCCAATGTTAAAAAAGGGCGGTCCGGTTTTCGTTGAAGGCCGATTGCAAACTAGAAACTGGGAGGGACAAGATGGGGTTAAAAGGTATAAAACCGAAATCGTCGCCGACAACATAATCGTACTGAGCGGACGAGGAGGAAATGACGGAGGCGGAAGTTTTATGGCAAGGCCTAAAGACAATCCTGTTGACGAAATCTCTGCCTCGCCAATAGGCGGGTCGGACAAAAAACCTGACACTAATACTGTTGACGAAATAAATATTGAAGAAATACCATTCTAGAATTTACCATTTATCATTTACCGATTTTCCATTTATTTATCATTTGAAAATTTCTAAAATAATTAAATAAATGATCAATGAAAAATGGAAAATGAAAAATATTGAAAAGGAATATCATGGCTTATCAAACAATGAGAACAAGTAAAAAATGCCTGTTTTGCAAAACAAAACTCGTGGCTATCGACTACAAAGATGTTAATACTTTAACGAAGTACTTAAATCGTTGGAACAAAATAGAGTCAGGAGGTAGAAACGGTAATTGCACAAAGCATCAAAGAGAGCTGACAACGGCAATAAAGAGAGCGAGACACCTGGCACTTTTACCTTTCACTGTAAGGTAAATTATTTACCATTTACCATTGATCATTTTACATTTATTTACCATTTACAAATTTATCAATTGATAATTAAATGATAATTGTCTTCGACTCTGAGGGATGAGCCCTCAGGCTCAGACTCGAACGAGAAAAATGAGAAATGAGAAATAACCAAACGGAGTTTTGCCATGTTATCAATTACCAGCCTAAAAACCGGCACTAAAATTTCATTGGAAAATGAGCCTTATGTTGTTGTATCGTACTATCACTCAAAAATGGGAAGGGGCGGTGCTGTGGTAAAAACAAAACTAAAAAATTTGAAAACCGGCGGCGTGATTGATAAGACTTTTCAAGGCGCAGACAAGGTAGAGGAAGCAAATTTGACTAAAAAAAATGCAACTTATCTTTATTCTGATGAAGTAAGCGCTTATTTTATGGACACAGAGACATTTGATCAATTTGAAATATCACTTCCTAAAGTAGGCGAAGACAAAAAGTATCTAGTAGAAGACTCAAGCGTTGATCTTCTTTACTTCAATAATGAGCCGTTAAATATTGAACTCCCAATCAAAATGACTTTTCGCATAATCAGCGCTCCTCCGGCAATTAAAGGCAATTCTGCCGGCTGTGTAACTAAAAAAGTGACAATCGAAACAGGCTCTCAAATTGACGCTCCACTTTTTATCAAAGAAAATGATAAAATAGTTGTAGACACTAGAAGTGGTTCTTACGTAGAGAGAGCATAACCACACTGATTTGTTACGCAGATAGGCACTGATAATATAAAGCAAGAATTGATTGACACTTGACACTAGATGCTAGAGATTAGAATTTGAAATTAGAAGCTAGACATTCGAACTTCAATCCTCCAGCCTCAAGATCAAACTTCCAGTTTCAAGAGTCCAGTCTCAAAATGATCAGATCTGTGAAAATCTGTGTAGATAATCTGTGTTGGAATTTCCAATTATTAGGAAATAAATGATATTGCCTTATACTAAAATCGTCGGCCTCGATGTTTTTGACTTAAAAAACCAATCCAAAGTTGGCGTGGTCAAGGATATTGTAATACAGAAAAAAGATTTTAAGATTTCCGGCATTATTCTCGAAAATTCTATTTTCAACCGAGACGCCAAAGTGGTAAGCCATGCAGATATCGTAGATATTTCTACGCAAGGCGTTGTGATAAGAGATAGCGATGCCATTTCAAGCTTAAA
Source organism: uncultured Candidatus Saccharibacteria bacterium (assembly GCA_964363695.1). Taxonomy (GTDB): domain Bacteria; phylum Patescibacteriota; class UBA1384; order XYA2-FULL-43-10; family 1-14-0-10-43-13; genus JAMCZZ01. Next base: position 4,559 of record CAYIJI010000010.1, on the reverse strand, counting down.
AGAAAATGTAAGGATAGGCGAGGCAATAAAAGAGGGCATGCATGGAATCGGCCAGAAAGTTGTTACTAAATCTGGAAAATCACTTGGCAGAGTAGTTGATCTTTTCATTCTGTCAGAAACCTTAGAAATCCCTAAATTCTATGTCAAGAACATTTTCGGTGAGAGAATCATTGCCAGAACAGCCATAGTTGATATTGAAAAAAGAAAAATAATCGTGAAAGAAAACTTTGAAACAGAAAAAGCTTCTATGCCTGAAATCAGCACCAGCTTAGTATAGATAACAGAATACAGTATACAGATAACAGCAAGACAGATAACAGTTTTACAGGATTATAAAAAAACTCCGGATTGTACCGGAGTTTTTTTAACTGTTATCTGTCTTACTGTATACTGTTATCTGTTATTACATTCCCATTCCGGCGTAAGGATTGCCGCCGCCCATCATCGGCATTTCTCCGCCAGCTGGCGGATTCTTTTTTTCTGCAACAACCGCTTCCGTTGTTAGAATGAGAGCTGCAATCGAAGCAGCGTTTTGAATTGCGCTTCTAGCCACTTTAGCCGGATCGATGATTCCAAATGAAATCATATTGCCATATTCTCCGGTTAAGGCATTGTAACCTTCTCCCGGTTTCATCTTCTTAACATTTTCTATTACAATTGAACCCTCAACTCCTGCATTTTCGGCAATCTGGCGCATTGGAGCTTCAAGTGCTTTTTTAACAATTTCAACACCGATCTGTTCGTCGCCCTCTGCCTGAATAGACTTAAGCTCAAATATTGAATCGACAAATGCCACACCGCCCCCGGAGATAATGCCTTCTTCGATCGCTGCTCTTGTCGCTTCTACTGCATCTTCAACCCTAAGCTTTTTTTCTTTAAGTTCGGTTTCAGTAGCTGCTCCAACTTTAATAACACCTACGCCGCCGGAAAGCTTTGCCAAACGTTTGTACAAATTTTCGTTGCTATAATCAGTAGCTGGCTTATTTGGATCAACTTGTTTTTTGACTTGGTTAATTCTTTTTTTGATAGACTCTTTTTCGCCCTTGCCTTCGATAATTATGGTTTTTTCTTTATCAGACTCTACTTTTCTAGCGCTTCCGAGCATTTCAATTTTGGTGTCTTCCAGTTTTTGATTAAGATCCCCTGTTATAACTTGGCCGCCAGTTAAAACGGCAATATCTTCCAACATATCTTTTCTTCTATCGCCAAATCCGGGAGCTTTGATAGCCAAGACATTTATTGTGCCTCTTAACTTATTTAATACAAGGGTAGTTAGGGCCTCGCCGTCAACATCTTCAGCAATGATCACAATGTCTTTTTTTCCGCTTTGCGCAATTTGTTCTAAGATGGGTAAAATCTCGGAAATGGAGGATATTTTTTTATCGGTTAAAAGAATGTATGGATTTTCCAGCGTTGCTTTCATTGAAGCCGTGTCAGTAACCATATAATGGCTGATATAGCCGTTGTCAAATTCCATGCCTTCAACAATTTCTTTCTCCAAACCCATGGTGTTGGATTCTTCAACAGTTACTACTCCGTCTTTGCCGACAAGATCCATAACCTCGGAAATCATTTCTCCTATTTCATTGCTTCCCGCCGAAACAGTCGCAACCTGAGATATTTCGTTCTTGCCGGCGATTTCTTTGGAGTTCTTTTTAATAGTTTCTACAACCTTATTGGTTGCTTTCTCGATACCGTGGCGGATTTCCATCGGATTTGCCCCGGCTGCAACATTTCGCAAACCCTCATTGATCATTGCTTGAGCCAAAATCGTAGCAGTGGTTGTGCCATCGCCAGCAACATCATTTGTTTTAGACGCTACTTCTTTAATAAGTTGAGCGCCCATATCCTCAAATTTATCTTCAAGATCAATTTCTTTTGCAATTGTTACCCCATCGTTTGTGATGGTTGGTCCGCCAAAGCTCTTATCCAAGACAACATTCCGTCCTTTTGGACCGATTGTTATTTTAACGGTATCTGCGAGCTTATTCACGCCTCTCTGCAAGCTCAGTCTTCCCTCATCCCCGAATTTGATTTGTTTACTCATAGGTTCCTTTCAATATTTTTCATTTCCCATTTTTCATTGATCATTTATTTAAATATTTTTCAATTTTTAAATGATCAAATAAATGGTAAATTGTTAAATGATAAATGGTAAATCGATATTTTGTTTACAAAATACCAAGTATCTCTTCTTCTCTCATTACTTTATATTCAACACCCTCGATTTTTAGTTCTTCGCCTGAATACTTGCCGTATATGACTTTGTCGCCTTTTGCCACCGAAAACTCGTACTTTTTGCCCTCTTTTATCCCCGTGCCGAGAGCGATTACTTCTCCTTCTGCTCTCTCTTCTTGGGCTGAGGCAGGAATAATAATTCCGGATTTAGTTGTTTCTTCTTTTTGGACCGGCTTAACCAAAACTCTATCTCCTAATGGTTGGAACATGATGTCTCTCTTTCTACTAACACAGATATATTACACTGATCTGCGCTGATATTTTATTATGATAGTTTTACTACAAAAATGTTAAGCGAACTTTACATTTTTGTCAAGGGATAAATCTACCTGACAGGGGTACACTTTCAAAATTAAACTCAAAATAGTTGTCATTTCGACATCATGAGCGAAGTCGAATGACGAGAAATCTACAAATTAATGTGGCCCATTGTTCGAACAATAATTTGTATATCTCTCGCCCTGTAAGCCCCGCCAGTGGCTCGAGATGACTTAATATTTGAGATCAAAAGCAAAGTGTACTCCTGTCAGATAAATCTACTAACCGATCAGCCAGTAACCGATTATCAAACAAAAAAAGAGGTTGCCCTCTAAAATATTGCCTACTTAGTTTTTATTCGTTATATTCGCCTTTTGTATTTTATAAAGTTGGCGGTAGTGCAAGGGGGGCACACTACCACCAACTCAAATATAGCTCAACTTACGCTCAAAAGTCAAGGTTATTTCGGAGGATGAAATCTTAGTTCTCTGTCATTATAAACGATTAGATTCGGATATTTCTTAGTTCTTGGATCGGATTCAATTTTTTTGATTTGATAGGACTTTACTCTTTGTTCAAACCAATCGCCAATTTTTCCCTTTGTCATTCCGACCGAAGTGGAGGAATCTTTTATGTCCAACTCGTCGCAAGATCTCTCGACTGCGTTACACTTCGCTCGAGATGACAATTGTAAATGTTTGGGATGGCAGCTATATCGTTCGAATAATTCCATATTAGTACGAATAAACTGATTGAATAAATTTTTGTGACCTGCGACAAATTCGCTAGCACTATAATTCTCCGCGCAATATTTATCAATTTTTTCACCTCTGCCCGTTGGAATTTCTAAATGATTTTCCGTCAAAAAATAATTGAAACAGAACTTGCCGGCATGACTTTTCGATTCGTCCTTTAACCTTTTTATTCCAATTAATAATGCGAAAATATTTATAAAAAATCTAGCTGTAAAGATCCGACCATCTTTAGCAATAATCAAGAGATCAATATCAGAACTTTCTTTTGATTTACCTTGAGCTAAAGAACCGTTCAGAATTACGCAGCGAACAAAAGGCAGATGACTTATTAATCTGCCGATTTTTCTTGTTCTGGACAACCTTTTGTTGAGTAAACGTTGATCCATCGCCACAAATTTCTAATTATTAATTTCTAATCAATTTTAAATGGTTAAATGTTTAAAAATTAATAATTTAAATTTGATTAAAAATTTTAAATTAAGAATTAAGAATTGCTGTTATCAACAGCAAACTTATTGTAACAGAAATTATTGGTGTGTTATTATATAATTGAAAATAAAATAGCGTTAAAAAAAACTCCAACTGAACAAAAAAACATAGGAGTTTTTTAGATTGCCAAAACATACGGATGGCGAATTAACCGAATAGCTAATGAGCTAATGTATTCGAATGATTCGCTGATTCGCAATTAGAATAATTAGTTATCCGTTCTTGATTAGGAGGAAAAATGAATTCAAAATACATTTTCGTGGTTGGCGGTGTAATGTCTTCTGTTGGCAAGGGAATCGCAGCTGCTTCAATCGGCACTATACTAAAAAGTAAGGGCTATAAAGTAACGGCTATCAAAGCTGATCCCTACATCAATGTCGATGCTGGAACAATGAATCCAACTGAACACGGTGAAGTTTTCGTGACAAAAGATGGCGATGAATGCGATCAAGATATGGGTAATTATGAAAGATTTCTTGATGAAGATCTGACAAAAGTAAATTATATGACAACCGGTCGAATCTATCAGCACGTCATTAACAAAGAAAGAAATTTAGATTATAAAGGAAAATGCGTCGAGGTAGTTCCTCACATTCCGGAAGAAATAATTAATCGGATTAAAACGGCTGGCAAAAACGCTAAAGCCGATATCACTATTGTTGAAATTGGCGGAACAATCGGCGAATATCAAAATCTTCTTTTTTAAAAAGAAGACAGAATGATGAAAAAGGAAAATCCAGAAAACGTGATATTTATTTTATTTTAATATTTACCAATCCCCTCAAAAGTCGGCGAGATGAAAACAAAACCGACTCAAAT
>CAYIJI010000009.1:0-24356 GCA_964363695.1 uncultured Candidatus Saccharibacteria bacterium | reverse complement strand
TTAGTCGACGATCCTCGCACCACTTTTGAAGATCCTCTCCACCATTAGGGGAAACCGAGGAAAGTAGTGCTCCAAGGCCGAAATCAACCGCTCCACCTCGTTGTGATAACACAGCTCCCGCTTTAAGTGAATTGTCCAGGACTACTGCCATCTCAGGATCATATAGTTTTGGGTTCCGAGGATCTTTTCTCAGAAGTTGATCTGGTAAAAGCATGATTCCTTTGAGAAGCACTCTGGCTTTTCGCCCGGTCTTGGTCACGATGCCGGTGATTTGGTCATATTCCATTACCTTGCCGTATTTGGCGACCAACTCACAGACTATTCTTTCGGATACCTTTCCACTCTGACAAGCATCGTAGAGCCACTTAGAAAGCAGACTCTGCTTGAAATCTGTCAGAGACAAAGGATGAGTTCCGAAAGATGAAACAGCCTCGCCGCCGATTAAGTTATGGGCGCCGCGTTTCTCGTACCATTTCGGCTCTGTTTTCTGGATTATTCGCCCGATATTGCGAGCATGGGCATAAATAATGAGAATCGCAACCAAACCGTAGATCACCTTGAAGATTGGATCTAAATGAAAAACCCAAGTCAAGATAAAAGCGGCAAGAACAGCGATCATTGATCCAGCTGAAACATAACCGGTTATAAGCACGGCGATCACCCAAACAGCAAGAATTAACCCGCCAAATGGAGCGCTGAGAGCAAGCGATGCTGCCCAAAAAGTAGCGACAGACTTGCCGCCTGAGAATTTGCCTTCCATCCAATACATCCAGACTGAACGGAAGTGTCCGATACCAGGGGCAAGCAGACATGCTGCTACCAACCATTGGCTGAACCCTAGTTCTTTTGCCATGAAAACTGGAATGTAGCCTTTGGAAGTATCGGCGATCAAGACCAATAAGCCAGCCCATTTCAGAATTTTCACGGCATTGGTTGCTCCGATGTTACCGGAGCCCCAATCCCTGATGTCAAAGTTCCTGCCTTTTACCAATTTCCCGATCCACAAGCCAAATGGCATTGCTCCGTAAAGATAGGCAAAAGTCACAAGACAGATACCAATAATCCACACGTTTACCACAGTTGTCTCTCCCTTCTATCGATGGTATTGTTTGAAATCTGCTGATCGCATACTAACATTAACAGCGAGCTTTATCAAGAATTTTACGCTCTAATATTGTTTTTATTTCAGCTTTATGTTAAAGTAGCATTGTTTTTAATAAATCGCCTAAGTCTGCCAGCTGGCGGATCGAAGAGTAAATAATCACACTCATCTCAAATTCCTTCGGAGAGATCCGAGGTTGAGTGGCAGTTAAAAGGAATTATCGAAAGGAAACCAATGGTAAACCTACCTTCTCTTCGCGAGATGTTGGATGCCGGTGTTCATTTTGGTCATAAGACCTCTAGATGGAACCCAAAGATGGAGCCTTACATTTTTATGGCCAAGAATGGGGTTTCTGTTATTAATTTGGAAAAAACTGAGGAAGAGTTAGAAAAGGCCGTTGCTTATATTCGAGAACTAGCTTCTTTTGGTAAAACAATTGTTTTTGTAGGGTCAAAAAAGCAAGCCGGAGAAATTGTTAAAAAGGCGGCTATAAATTGCGGAATGCCTTATATTAATGTTCGTTGGGTTGGTGGAACTTTGACAAATTTTGAGACTATTAAAATTGCTATCAAAAAATTTAAAACACAAAAAGAAGAATTGGAAACATCTAACGCAAAACTCTCCAAAAAGGAATTATCCAAGCTTAGAGAAGTCGTGGAAAAGGGCGAAAAACTTTTTGGCGGACTGGTAAACCTTGAGAAAAAGCCAGATGCCTTGATCCTCTTGGGTGTTCACGACGAAAAAAATGCTTTGAGAGAAGCTAATCTTGAGAAAATTCCTGTTATTGGAATGGTTGATACAAATATGGATCCAACCGATGTCCAGTATCCAATTCCAGCCAATGATGACGCCACTAAATCAATCGAACTATTTGCTAATTTGCTTTCACGAGTCATAAAAGAAAATAAGGGTTTAGCAAAAACGCAGGAACATAAATAATAAATTTTTCATTTCACATTTTTCATTGATCATTTATTTATCATTTGATCATTTAAATAAATAATAAATTTTTCATTTCACATTTTTCATTGATCATTTATTTATCATTTGATCATTTAAATAATTAATAAATTTGTAAATGGTAAAATAAATGTACAATGATCAATGGCCAATGATAAATAAGGAGTAAAATGGACATTACTGCACAACAAATAGCTGAGTTCAGAGCCAAGACAGGTTTGCCTATGATGGAATGTAAAAAAGCTCTTATTGAAGCTAACGGAGATGAGGAAAAAGCGCTTGATCTTCTCCGAAAAAAAGGTATAACTAAAGCTGCTCAGAAATCTGAACGGACTACTAAAGCTGGAATAGTTGAATCCTACATTCACAACGGCGATCAAATCGGTGTTTTAGTTGAAGTTTTATCTGAAACCGATTTTGTTGCCAAGAACGAAGAATTTAAGTCATTTGTTCATGATATAGCGCTTCATATTGCAGCAGTAAATCCAAAATACATTTCAAAAGAAGAGATTCCAGCGGAAGAAATCGAAAAGGAGAGAAAGATTTTAGAGGAACAAGTTGCCGCTGAAAAAAAACCAGCTGAGATAGTTGAGAAGATCATTAACGGCAAGCTTGAAAGGTATTATTCAGAGGTATGCCTTTTGAATCAGCCTTTCATCAAAGATCAAGAAATAACCATCGCTGATCTCTTGGCAAGCAAAATCCAAAAAATCGGAGAAAATATTGTCATTTCTAGGTTTGCAAGGTTTGAAATCGGTCTTTAATCTGCTACATTAATATTATGGCAGGACTTAAATATAAACGGATACTACTCAAACTTTCTGGTGAAGTTCTATTGGGCTCACAGAATTTTGGCATTGATGTAGAAGTTGCTGATTTTATTGCTTCTGAAATTAAAGAGGTTAGCGAAACGGGAGCTGAAGTAGCAATTGTTTTTGGGGGCGGTAACATTTCCCGAGGAAGAGATGCGGAGGGTAAAGGTTACGATAGAATTACCGGCGACCGAATCGGGATGCTTGGGATTGTAATGAATTCCCTTGCACTAGGGCATGCTTTAAGTAAAATTGAAGTGACTAATAAAGTTTATTCTGCTGTGGATATGCCAAAAATTTGCGCAAGTTATTCACACGAAAAGGCTCTAGAGGATTTGAAGGACGGCAAAGTGGTCATAATTGGCGGCGGTACCGGTAGTTTTCATTTTTCCACCGATACAGCGGCAGCACTTAGAGCATGTGAGCTTGACTGCCAAATTGTTTTTAAAGCAACTAAGGTTGATGGAGTTTATACTAAAGATCCTCAAAAGTTTTATGATGCCAAGAAAATCCCTCAATTACACTATTTGGATTTAGTCAATAAAGGCTACAAGGTAATGGATAATACTGCCTTGACTTTATGTATGGACAATAAGCTTCCCATTCTTGTTTTTGAATTAATGAAACGGGGAAATATCAAAAAAGCGGTAATGGGTGAAAAAATCGGCACTATTATTGACTAAGGAGAAAAATGATTGATCAAATAATTTCAGAAATCAAGCCGAAGATGAAAAGTTCGATTGATAATCTTATTCTTGAACTACAAAGGATTCGGACCGGACGGGCAAATGCCAGTATTCTCGATGGGATTCTTGTCCCCTATTATGGAAGTAAAACTGCGATTAGAGAGATGGCGTCAATCACAGTTCCAGAACCAACAGTGATTGCAATCAAACCGTGGGATAAAAATGCTCTATCAGATATCGAATCAGCAATACGATCTTCCGACATTGGTTTGTCTCCGATCAATGACGGCACTCAGGTTAGGCTGGTTTTGCCTCCAATGACTGAAGAAAGAAGAAAAGAAATTGTCGGTCAAGTCAAAAGATTGGGAGAAGGGGCTAAAGTCGCAGTTAGAAATATACGCGGAGATGCTTGGGCAAAGGTGCAAGGAGCAGTTAAGAATAATGAGGCGACAGAAGACGATAAGTATGGTGCGGAAGAAGAGCTAAATAAATTGACATTGGAAAAGAATAAAGAAATTGACAAAATAATCTCTGAGAAAGAAGCAGAGATTATGAAGATTTAAGCATTTTTCATTTTTCAATTCTCATTTATTTAAACATTTGTTCATTTATCATTTAAATGGCGAAATGTTAAATAATAAAATGAATGATCAACGAAAAATGGTAAATGGGAAATAATAAACAATGATTCTAACAATAATAATCTTCCTCTTAGTTATCGGCGTTCTAATTCTGGTTCATGAATTTGGCCATTTTATTATGGCTAAAAAAATAGGTGTTAAAGTAGAGGAATTCGCGATCGGTTTTCCTCCAAGATTATTTTCAATAAAAAGAGGTGAAACTGAATATTCGATCAATCTTATTCCGCTTGGCGGATATGTTAAAATGCTTGGTGAACTTGAGCACTCTTCGGACAAACGGGCTTTCGAAAACCAGACGCCCGGCAAGCGTTTTGTAATTGCCATTGCCGGTGTTTTGATGAACGTAATTTTGGCTTGGGTAATTTTAACAATCGGTTTTGCTGTAGGAATGTCTCCTGTTGTTTCTTCGCCCGATTCGATTCCAGGGAAGAAACTTTCAAGCGAAATTATTATTGCTGGTTTTGAAAAGGACTCTCCGGCAGAAAAGGCAGGATTGGCTGGAGGAGACATTGTATTGGGCGCTTCGGTAGGCAATAATTCAGCCGATTTTAATTCGATTAAAGATCTTCAGAATTTTTCGGCGCAGCATAAAGGCGAAAAAGTCACAATCAAATACAAAAGAGATAATAAGGTTGATCAAAAGGAGGTTCTAGAACTGTCAAACGACGCGCCTCTGGGGGTCGTGATTGTGGAGAAATCAATCATCAAGGTTCCGTGGTACAAAGCTCCTTATGTTGCTTTGCATGAGACTTATGAAATCGTCAAACTAACCTTTTCCTTTTTCGGGGATCTTGTGAGGAAATTATTTTCAACCGGCAAAGTAGAAGAAGGTGTCGGCGGTCCGGTGGCAATATATGTTTATACAGGGCTCGCTATCAAAGCCGGAGTGATGGTGCTTCTTCAGTTTGTCGCGCTTCTTTCGATCAACTTGGCGGTGATTAATATTTTGCCTTTCCCTGCCCTGGACGGCGGAAGGCTTGTTTTTATCGTTCTCGAAAAACTTTTCAGGAAAAGGGTAATCAAAGAAAAAGTAGAAAATATTATTCATATGGTTGGCTACGCCCTTTTGATTCTTCTGATTGTAGCTATTACATACAGAGATGTGGCGAATTTATTTCATAAATAGATTAAAAGGAAATTCCAACGCTGATTAATCACGCTGATTTTGCGCAGATCAGCGATATATCTGCGTAAACGATCTGTGTTGGAAATACTTTGGAGAACATATGAAACAATCACAACTTTTCTTTAAAACACGAAAAGAAGTTCCGGCTGATGCCGATTCAATAAATGCATCCTATCTTGTTAGGGCTGGCTTTGTTCATAAACATATGGCAGGGGTATATGCTTTGCTTCCGCTCGGTCATCTTGTTTATCGCAAAATTGAGAATATCATTAGAGAAGAAATGAATTCTGTCGGTAGCCAAGAAATATTGATGAATGTGTTGCAGCCAAAGGAACTCTGGGAGGAAACCGGACGCTGGGAGTCAACAATCGATATTTTCTATAAGTTAAAAGATAGTCGGGGGAAAGATCTAAATTTAGCACCGACACACGAAGAAGAAGTGACAGATATTATTCGTAAAAATATTGGCTCATATAAAGAGCTGCCGATTGCGCTTTATCAAATTCAAACTAAATTCAGAAATGAAGCGAGAGTAAAATCTGGTTTGTTGCGCGGCCGTGAATTTATTATGAAGGACATGTATAGTTTTTCGGAAAGCCAGGAACAGCATGAGGAATTCTACAAAAAAGTAATACCTGCATATTTTAATGTTTTCAAACGGTTTGGCTTGGATGCTAAACTTGTTGAGGCATCCGGCGGTATTTTTTCTAAATTTTCTCACGAATTTCAAGTGATAACTCCTGTTGGAGAAGATACGATTTATTATTGCGATAAATGCGATTTTGCTCAGAACAAAGAGATTGCCGAAGTTAAAGATGGCGACAAGTGTCCGAAGTGTGACGGGAAAATTAAGAGCGATCGCGGCATAGAAGTCGGCAATATCTTTCCTCTTAAGAATAAGTTTTCCAGCCCAATGAAAGCAACTTTTCTGGATAAAGACGGCAAGGAAAACGATTTAATAATGGGCTGTTATGGCATTGGCATAACTAGAAGTTTGGCTACTATTGTGGAAATTTATTACGATTCAACAAAAAATAAAATGATTTGGCCCGACGAAGTTGCTCCATATAAAGTTCATCTGTTATCGTTGAATAAAAATGTGATCATCGAGAACTCCGGCCGAAGCGTCGGAGAAGAAGCCGGTAAACTGTATGAAGAGTTAATACAAGATGGTGTTGAAGTTCTGTACGATGACAGAGATATTTCAGCTGGAGAAAAATTTGCCGAAGCAGACCTGATCGGTTGTCCGAAAAGAATTATTGTATCTGAAAAATCACTCAAAGCTGGCGGCGCTGAAGTGACTGATTTAAAAACCGGTGAATCTGAAATCGAAAAAATAGATTCTATAAATATTTAATTATTCTCTAATAAAAAGAATCCGGATGCAACACGTGTGTGCATCCGGCTGATCCAGATTAGCTCCCCCTAGTTCTCTTCTAGTGCTCGACGTGCGATGTAGCGATCGACGAATTTGCATTTGGCTTCGGGTATGTTACCGATTTCTCGCCCTGTTAGCTTCTCAGCCGCCTTGATGGCTAGGATGCGGGAGTGCTGGTCTGTGTGATGGCACTTGATCAATGCGACTAAAGCTGAAATAACCATTTCGCTGCCGTATTCTCCTAGCTTGATTATTGCTGATCGCTGAATCTCAAGATCGGAACTTTTCAGCTGATCGAGTGCATTGATGTACATCTCTCTGACCTCCTTTGTCCGCTATGGCAATTCTTGAATGAATCCAAAAACTGCCAGAAAAACAAAAAAACTGGCTTTTGGCCAGATTTAAGAAAGAGCAAAGTATTAGCTAAAAATACTAAAAATCAGGCCAGCCAGTTTTCATCGGCGGGACGATAATAGCATTAATTTTTGACTTCTTTAGCATAATTGATTTTAATATAACAAAGCGAGTAGAATATAGCAAATTTATGAAAAGTTATGATTTCAAAACATTGCCTATAACATCTGGGGTTTACCAGTTTATTAATGAAGCTGGGAAGATTTTGTATATTGGTAAAGCTAAAAGTTTGCGAAATAGAGTAAAATCCTACTTTGCCAAAGAGGTTGGCCGAGGTCCAGCGATCGATTTGATGATCGAATTGTCAAAAGACATTAAATGGATCGAAACGGAAAGTGAAATAGAAGCGATTCTTCTGGAAGCTGATTTAATAAATAAATTAAAGCCGAAATATAATGTTCGACTTAGGGATGACAAGTCATTCTTAGTCATTAAAATCACGAAACCCCAAGGTGTCATTCCTGCGCCTCTTGTTGTCCCCGCACCCATTGTCATTCCCGCGAAGGCGGGAATCCAGAAAACTATTGATATAGATTCCGGATCTAAAGCTACAGTCCGGAATGACATGCTATTGTTTCCTTGCGTTGAACTGGTTCGATTTAAGGATGTTTATTTTTCTGATAAATCAGCCGAATATTTTGGTCCTTATCCTTCGGGGCTTCTTTTAAAGAAATCGCTTTATTACTTGAGAAAAGTATTTCTTTTTCGCGATTGTTCTAAAGCTAAGTACAATACATATCGCAGAAAAGGCCGACCGTGCATTTATGGTGATATCCGAGTTTGTACCGGGCCATGCGTTGATTGGGTAAATGAAGTTGAATATAAGAAGAATATCGATTATTTGAAAGCTTTTTTGAGGGGCAAAAAACAAACTATAATAAATAAATTAAATTCTGAGATGAAGGCTTTGAGCGCAAAAAAGCGTTATGAAGAAGCTGGCTTGGTTAAAAATAGGCTTTTTGCTTTGGAACATCTAAAGGATGTTGCGGTTGGACTTCGAGATGATGCTTTTAATGGCGAAAATATTCTTTTTCCCAGAATCGAGTGCTATGACATTTCAAACATTGGAGAGTCGTATGCTGTGGGTTCCATGGTCGTGTTTAGCAATGGCAAGTCTGATAAAGATGAATATCGAAGATTTAGAATTAAGAATCAGAATGAAAAATCATCGTGGAATAATACTCAATTGTCATTCCAGCCTGTGGCTCGAGAGCTGGAATCCAGAAATCGGGAAACTGGATCCCAAATCAAGTCTGGGATGACTAACGGAGGTGCAAGTGATTTATCTCGTTTAAATGAAATGTTGGATCGTCGTTTTAAAAATAATTGGCCGTTTCCAAATTTAATCGTGATTGATGGTGGAGAAAACCAGCTAAGAATAGCCACGGAAATATTAAAAAATAATAATTTAAACATACCGACAGTTTCAATCTCGAAGGGCAAGAAGAGAGATAAAAATGAATTTCATTTTTCCGATGAAGCGATTGCCAAATATGTTAGTAAAAATATTTCTCTGCAAAAGGTTTTGATTCAAGCTCGCGATGAAGCCCATCGCTTTGCAATTAGCTACTACAGATCTTTGCATAAAAAAGAGTTGTTTAAGTGATTCTGGATTAACCTTCAATGTACACCTACGAGGTGTACATTGGTCGGGCGTAATCTTCTAGGTTATTTTATTATGAGATCTTATTTATAAAATAGTGCCCAATAATAATTGCGAAAAGGTGATTAGCGTATTATAATGGAAGTACTTAATATCTTGCATAATTATTCTCATTGTTCGTCATTGCGAGGAGTGAAGCGACGAAGCAATCTATTTATAGGATTGCCGCGTCTCTCATTTCATTTGATGGCTCGCAATGACATATCGGAATTATTATTATGGTTAAATCTTTTTTAAAAAAATGGTGGAATGATCTCAAATACGAACCGGGTGATCCGCGTCAATTGGCTGGCGGGCGCATTAAAATCGCTGCTATTGGGGGCGGTACCGGTCTGTCTACTCTACTTAGAGGCTTGAAAAACTATTCTAGCGATATTTCAGCGATCGTCTCAGTGGCTGATAACGGAGCCTCTTCGGGAGAGCTAAGAAAAGAATTTGATATTTTACCGCCGGGCGATATTCGGAAATGCATTTCGGCCTTAGCCTATGATGAGGAGCTGGTGTCGGATTTGCTTGAGTATAGATTTAAAAAGGGCAACAATTCACTTTCTGGACATACCTTGGGGAATATTTGGATCACAGGCCTTACTGAGTATTTCGGATCGTTTGAAAAAGCACTTGAAATAACAACAGAATTATTTAAAACGGCCGGCAAAGTTATGCCAGCAACCCTCGATGATATTGATATAAATATTGAATATGAAGACGGCAGCAAGATGACGGGGGAAAGCCATTTGGATGAGATATTGAAGAAAATAAAAGAGATTTCTTTAAGTAAAAAAAATGCATCTGCCTACGCTGGGGCGGTTTCGGCGATCGAGGGAGCGGATTTAATACTGGTTGGCCCTGGAAGTTTGTACGGAAGCGTTATTCCCAATCTTTTAATTGATGGAATATTGAAAGAGATAGAAAACAATAAAAAAGCTATTAAAATTTATATTGCGAACTGTTCAACAGAGAGGACGCAAACTAGAAATTACTCTGTTGCAGACCACGTTAAAGTAATTAAAGATCATGTTAATAGCGAAATATTTGATTATTGTCTAGTGAATAATAAAATAATAAAAAGTTCCAATGATGAGTCTAAATTAGGCGAGGTAAATAATATCACAACAGATGAGAAAGAGATTGATGGAGTAAAGATAATTTCTGGCGATCTAATAGATAAAAAAAATCCACTTTATCATGATTCCGCTAAGTTGGCAGAAGCTATAATCAATATATATAAAGAAACACGAAGTAACAGATAACAGATAACAGATAACAGATAACAGAAATATATTAGAAGAAACTGTTATCTGTCTAATTGTATACTGTCTACTTAGAAAGAGAGGGAATATGCGACGACCTATTGTGATTGGTAACTGGAAAATGTACACGCAGGCAGCTGATGCCCATGTTTTGGCGACAACAATAAGAAACTATGCTGCAAATATAAACGGGATAGAAATTGTGCTTTGTCCTCCGACGATCTGGCTTTCAGAAGTATTATCCATAGTCGGTAAAGGGGGAAAGATTGAGCTTGGCGCGCAAAATATGTTTTACGAGAAAGAGGGCCCATATACTGGTGAAACTTCTCCTTTAATGATTCATGATTTGGCTAAATATGTGATTATCGGTCATTCAGAACGCAGAGAGCATTTTGGAGAAACAAATTTAGAAGTCAACGAAAAAGTGATTGCGTCATTGCGAGCTGGATTGGCACCAATTATTTGTGTGGGGGAAAAGAAAAAATCTAAGCAATACCCGACTGAAGTCGTAAACCAACTTAAAGAAGCACTGGCGCATGTGCCGAAAAAATATTACAAAGAAATTATTGTGGCGTACGAGCCGGTTTGGGCAATTGGTACCGGCGAAACTGCTGATCCGGAATATGCGGTAAAGGTAATTGCTCAATTAAGGCAACTTGTTTTGAGAGATTCTCCGATTCTTTATGGTGGAAGTGTAAACTCAAAAAATGCAGCAGGATTTGCTGCGAGGCCAGAAATAGACGGTCTTTTAGTCGGAGGAGCGAGTTTGCGGGCATCAGAGTTTGTTAAAATTTGTGCGACGTGGGCAGAAAATAAAAGTTTTAAGTAATAATTTTTATCCCTGTGTCATCCTCGGGCAGGCAACACCATGGCCCGGGGATCCAAGATAGTTGTCAGTAGATTCCCGCCTTCGCTCTTCGAGTCTGAGCGATGAGGCTCAGGCCTCAGAGTCGAATGACGGGAATGACAATATTAGAAGTAGGAATACAATAAAAGAAGTAGGAGGTCCAATGAAAATTGCAATCAATGGTTTTGGTAGAATTGGTCGAGCGGCAGCAAAAGTTATTCTAGACAAGCCCAATCTTGAGTTGGTGGCGGTAAACGATCTGGGGGATCTACCGACTTTAACTCATTTATTAAAATACGACAGCTGTTATGGCATTTATAATAAAGAAGTTGGATATGACGACAACGAAATAATCATAAATAATCATAAAGTTTTATTTTACTCAGAAAAAGATCCTTCAAAATTACCATGGCAAGAGCTAGGGGTGGATGTGGTTATTGAATCCACCGGAATATTTTTAACCAAAGAAACAGCAAAAGCCCATTTGGACGCAGGAGCAAAAAAAGTTGTTCTATCGGCTCCAGCAAAAGATGAAACCCCCACTTTTGTCATAGGTGTAAATGATAAAAAATATTCAGGAGAAAAAGTTGTTTCAAATGCATCCTGTACAACAAATTGCATTGCTCCGGTTATGAAAATATTGGAAGATTGTTTTGGTGTTGAAAAATCATTAATGACAACGATTCATTCATATACAGCTGATCAGAACCTCGTAGATGGTCCACACAAAGATTTGCGAAGGGCGAGGGCAGCAGCTATCAATATTGTGCCGACTACCACTGGCGCGGCTAAGGCTGCCTTTAAAACTATTCCTTCTTTAGAGGGTAGGTTTGATGGGCTAGCCATTCGGGTTCCCACTCCTATTGTTTCCCTTGCAGATATTACGGCAGTTTTAAAAAAGAAAACTTCGATCGAAGAAATTAACAAAATGTTTTCTGAAGCGAGCGAAGGAGAGTATGAAAATATCATACTTACGAGCGAGGAACCTCTTGTTTCTTCTGACCTAGTAATGAATCCTGTTTCTGCTATAGTGGACTTGCCTTTAACTCAAGTGGTAAAAGGAGACTTGGTCAAGGTAATTGCGTGGTATGACAATGAATGGGGATATAGTAATCGACTAGTTGAACTTGCCGAGTTAATTGGAAAATAAGGAGTGAATAATGGAACAAGAAGGTGGTTTTTTAGATCCAAGTATTGAAGAAGAAGCGGAAAAGTTCGAAGCAAAGAGCGGCGGAACTGATCTGCGTGAGAAGTTTCAAAAATTAATGAAAGATGCCACTTTTGTATTGGGTATTCTCCAATTTCTCAATGCAAATCCTTCTAAGGTTGAAGCGTCTGCTTATCTTGAAAAAGTCAAAGGCGATCCAATGAGAACGGCAACTTACTACCTCTGTACTGAATCAATGCCTCAATCGTATGTTGAGAGTTATAGACCTGAGTATAAGATAAACAGAAATGATATTTTGGGAGAAAAGGTGTTTGATTGGTGCAAAGCCAAAGATACACGAAGTTTATATGTTGACAAATTTCGTGCTTACGAAAAGCCTGTTTGGGGCGATGAGAGAGATGACCCAAATCAAATTTTTGATCTTTGTCAACAGGCCAATTTTAAAGAACTTGAAGAGTTAGAAAAAAAATACCATATCAACCTCGAAACAATTAAAAATATAGAAAATGACTTTGTGGCTGGGTTAAAGGAAGGTAGTTTTATCAAACCTAAATATACTCAACTAAATAAAAAAGAGCATGTTTCCCAAATGTCGGCAAATGATGTGATTATGGATGTAGAGTATATGGTAGATAGTTTGCCTGATGGAGATAAGATTCCATGGGAAGTAAAGGATGGGTTTATTGAAGACATTACTCAATACGTTATAATGGATGCTTCTAAGATGGCTTCGTGGATAAAATAGACTGCTGATTGTTTTGAGATTTGAATTTAAATATAAAGGACTTGTCATGTGTTTAGCTGTTCCTGGAAAAGTTAAGAGAATTGAAGAGAATTTTGCTTATTTTGATTTTGACAATAAAGAATACAGGGCAGATATTTCTTTGGCACCGGAAGTTAAAGTAAATGACTGGATTTTAATGCACGACGGAAGGGCATTGTCTAAAATTTCTCAAAAAGAAGCCAAAGAGAACCTAGAATTCATCAAAACTCATGAAGAGATGGCAGACCATGAACATTATTAGTTATTAATTAAATAGATAGGAGAATCAATGGGCATTAAAGATATGCTTAAAGATGCGATTGAGGGAACTGGAGAGGTTGCAGAATCAATCATGGGGACAGTCACCGGAATAGTTAAAGAGGGCGGAGAAGATGTTGGTGATATTTTTGGTGCAGTTATTGAACTTGGAAAAGAGGGCGTAATTGATGTTACGGAAGGTGTCAAAGATGTTTATGTTGGAGCGGTAAACGCTCTTAAAGAATCCGGAAAATCGACTGAAGACGCAATCGCCGAGGTTACAGAGAAAGCGGAATCGGCAATTGGCGGCATCGTAGAAGAAGGAGCGGAAGCGGTTGGCGAAGCAGCTAAAAAGGGAATTGAAGAAGCAAAAGAGATCGTCAAAAAGCCTTTTGAGAAATAATTACATTTTTTTATAACTTCCTTCGGTAATAAAAAAGCATCTTCTTAAAAACAGGATGCTTTTTTGATTTAACACAAAAATATTAGTCAGAAATATTAAAGTGATTATATTGGTAAGATAAATGATAAAAAAGTAGCGTACGCTATAATTTTATCATAATTATATGGTAATATTACGATTGATTTGTATGCGCTGACTTAAGGTCCCGAAGCGAAAGGATTCCTTGGTCAATAAACTTTTGCATTATTTCTTCTTGGCCCTCAATAATTTGAACTACCAAATATTTGACATATGTTCTGGCTGAACAAAAGTATGATATTGCGTCAATCTCCTCTTTGCATTCAAAGGGGTAGATGAAAACACTTTTTTGTTCTTGAATGAAGCCAATATTCTGTAACTTTTTTCTAATAATTTCACGTGTAGCTTTCTTGTTCTCTGGAACGTCGAACATTACAATTCTCAAATACCCATCCCATTTGCCCGTCTGCCTTTTTAATACTTCATCAATTTTATCCCATGCTATAACCTCACGGCCTCTTTTGGTTATCTCATAAAATTTTTCGTTATCTTTAACGATCGTTTTTATTAGTTTTTTTTGTTTTAAATAATAAATTTTCTGTGCGGCGTCTTCACAACTAAATCGACTATCAGAATGCGATACGGTAAAAGGATGGGGGTTATCAAAAGATAGAAGTGCGTTAATTGGCGCCTCAATTAAACTAAACAAGAGATCTTTTGCTGTAATTTTTCTTTTCGGAGTCTCTTTCCATTTTTTATTTTCAGTCATTTTTAACCTTTAATTCTAGGAACAAAATTATGATAAAAATATAGCGATCGCTATTATTTTATCATAATTTATGATTAATTGTTGTAGTGTGTTAACTGAAATTTATCCACAGAAAATAGAAAATTGTTGAAATGGGTTGATTGTCACTGTTAAGATGAAATTGGTAATTATTAATTAAATTTTTGGACAAATATGAATTCGGTTTCAATTATAATTAGAACTCTGAACGAGAAAGAGAATTTAATGCATCTCTTAAAGTTTTTGGATAGCCAAAAATTCAAGGGAGAAAAGGAGATAATTGTTGTTGATAATGAATCGACTGATGGAACTCTTGATGTTGCAAAAGAAGCTGGGGCTAAGGTTATTGTTATAAAGAGAGATGAGTTTTCCTATCCAAAATCGATGAACATGGGTGTCGATGCTGCTAAGAATCCAATAGTTATCTTAACTGTCGGCCATGCTTTTCCAGTTAATAAAAATTGGATTAGTTCTGCAGCTAAGCATTTTTCTGACCCAAAAGTAGCAGGCGTTTATTCTCCTGTGATTCCTCAAAAAAAGCACAGTCTTTCCGAAACTATACTTTACTGGCCAGGTTATATTTCGGCTAAAATTAAAAGTCCTTTTTCCGTAAAAAAGAGTGGTGTTGGAGTGTTTGGCGCAACAAATATTGCGTTGAGGAGAAGTGTTTGGGAAGAAAACAAATTTGATGAAGGTTATGAAATGGGGGGCGAAGACACTAAATGGGCAAAAGATATTTTAGCAAAAGGCTATAAAATTATTTGCGATACAGATTTTACAGTAATACATTCTCATAACTTAAATTTCCGGGGTGTTATTCAACAAATTAAATATTGGAATAAGCTAAATAAACCAACCAAATTCTCCAAAAAAGAATTTGATTTTAGAAAAGACTTAAAGTTCTAGAGATCTTTTTTATTGAAAATAATTAGAGAGCTGATTAGGCCGAGAAATAAAATTCCCAATAGTACTAAAACATGACTCCACTCGACCACTCCTGTTTCGAGGAGTTTCTGGGGGTTATACATATAGAAAAGCGAGAGTTTGTCATAGTTTTTCAGTTTATCAACCATATTCGTCATAGCTGTGAATACATAAAATCCCATAACAAGGGAAAGTGTTGCTGCAGCAACAGTAATCTTTGTCTTTAATAAAGAAGAGATAAATATTGCTATACCATAAATTGCCCACAAAAACACTGTCGCCACCATGGAAAAAGCCAAAAGGCCCTTTAGACTAACATCAACACTGTACATTTTTGCCAAAATATAAATTGATAGACTAGAGCAGACGACTAGGGCCAAAGTATAAAAAAGACCAACAAAGGCTTCAGACAAAACTAGCTTTATTCGTGATATTGGTTGAGATAGTTGGAACTCAATAGTTTTTTTCTCAATTGATCCGGCTATAGTAGAACCAGCCGAAGCTGCTACATAGAAAGAAACGATTAAAATAAAAAAGAGCGACAAGAACTCCATAGAGATAAAGCCTTCGAATTTTGAAAGGCTCAATAAGTCATTTGCGCCAAAAAATTTCAGCATTTCTTTCGGATAAGTGGCATATAATTTCTCTAAATCTACTTTTTCAATCGAAGGATAAAGCCCTACGATCATCCATGCATAAACAAAAAGGCCAATAAAATAATAAATTACACCTCTGAATTGTTCTTTTAGTTTTTGAATAATGATGTTGTACATAAGCGGTAATTCCAACGCAGATTCTTCACGCAGATTGATCGCAGATTAGTTGATTTGTTATCAGTGTCTATCAGCGTAATAGATCAGTGTTGTAATCTCCTTTTTTATCACTATTTGTAGTAATGCATGAATATTTCTTCAAGTGATGGCTCGGAAATTTTGATGTCTTTGACTTCAAATTTAGTAATTTTTTTCAAGATGTCCCCGTTCTGGCCGACAGTTATGAGGTGATAACCGTTCTTTATCCTCTCGGCCTTTTTGATGCCGGAACGGCGGAATTGCAAGAGGGGAATGTGGTCGTCTGTTTCGATAAAAATATTGCGAATATTTTTATTCTTAAAATCATCAATATCTTCTATGTTTAATAATTTGCCGTTTTTAATAATTCCGACGCGATCGCAGATTTTCTCAGCCTCTTCTAGGATATGTGTTGAAAAGAAGGTGGTCGTCCCCCATCTTTTAGCTTCGGCTATCATGTCATAAAATGTTTGCTGATTTAAAGGGTCAAGTCCTGAAGTTGGCTCGTCCAGAATCAGAAGCTTCGGTTTATGCATCATTGCCAATATGATTGCAAGTTTTTGCCTGTTTCCCTTTGAGTAGTCTCCTACCTTTTTATTAACATCTAATTCGAGCCTCTTTGTAATTGATTTTAAGTATTTTAAATCGATTTTTTCTTTAAAACCAGCAAAATACTTAATGCACTTTATTCCAAAAATATTTCTCCGGGCAAAAATCCGATATTTTGGCGGATTTTAACCGAATCTTTGATAGTGTCTTTGCCCAAAATCTTAGCCGATCCATCTGTTGGTCTCACAAGATCGAGCAGGAGTTTGATCGTCGTTGTCTTCCCTGCTCCGTTCGGGCCGATAAAACCAAATATCTCGCCTTCTTTAACTTCAAGGTTGAGATTTCTCAATGCTTTAACTTTGCCATTTAGGTAGTGTTTGGTTAAATTTTTGGTTTCAATAATATTCATATTAATATATTAATTGTTCATACAGATGGCGAATATAACGAATTTAGACTAAATTTAATTGTTTTCGCTTATATTTGTTGTATTGGTTTTCTGTATGAGTTTAATGTGTTGCGCAGGTTATGCATGGGTCGAAGGCTCGAATAAGCATCTCAATAATTTTTTCTCTTTCTTTCTTATTCAAATCTTTGATTATCGGTCCCAGGTTTTTCATACTTAGTTCCATTGAGGGGAGGTTTTGCACTGTTGGTGTAATAATATCGCAGTTGATAATATAGCCGTCTTTATTTAATTCGTAATAATGGAATAACGTTCCCCTGGGAGCTTCGCAAGCGCCAACGCCAACGCCAAATTTTTCCGGTAGTTTGACCGGTTCTTTTTTATCTATGCCATTTTTAATAAAATGCTCAACCAATTTATGGGACTCCACGGCAAAGTAATAATTTTCAATCGCTTGAGCAATAATATTATCGAATGGATTATCAAAGTCTTCTCGAATTTCCAACTCACTCATTAACCCCTCAACTTCTTTGCCCATCTGATGGCTGCCCAAATTCATTCTTGCCATTGCGCCCACCATTAACTCATGGCCTTTTATGGTAGCAAATTTTGCTCTAGTGTATGGCCTTAATTCTTCATTTAAATAATGGCGGTAGTTCTCTGCTGGAAATTCCTGGCCTTTTGAGTTGAGAACCTCTCCGTCGTAGAAAGAGTAATCCTTATAGTTCTGAAGCGCGCTGTAAATTACTTTTTGGCTAACTTTCGGATAAGTAAAGCTTTTGAATAAGAGGACCGTTTCTCTGGCAATCTCGATGATTTCCTCCGATTTTTCATGGAGTAATTTTAGATCGTCTTTGTTGGGATAACTTTTAAATCCTCCCGGAACATTGGCAATAGGGTGAACTGCTCTTCCTCCAATAGTGTCTAAAATTGCGTCGGCATATTGTTTTAACAATATTGCTTTTTTGAAAACTTCAGGGTGATTTTTTTGCAATTCAAAAGAAGAAGAGAGGCCGTAAAAATCAGGCAAAACTAATAAGTATAGATGTAGGGAATGGCTTTGTATCATCTGACCGCAGAGCATCAGCTTTCTTAATTTATCGGTCTGTTCTGTGGGTTTTATTCCGGAAGCGGCCTCAATCCCTTTTGTCGCCGTAACATTGTGGATTGTTGGGCAAATTCCACAAATTCTGGAAGTTATGATCGGGGCCTCATAATATTTCCTTCCCAATAAAATTTTCTCGACAAAACGATCGTTTTCTAGTCCGATCATTTGAGCTTTATCTACTCTTCCGGCTCGTAGGTGGGCATAAAACGCGGCATGTCCCTCAATTTTTGGTACTGCTTCCATGATGTTAATCTATTTCTAATAATCAAACTATCTCTTTATGGTCATCCTGAGTGGAGCTTGCGAAGGATCTAGCGAAGCGCTCAAATTAATATATCTTTTAATTCGGGATTATTCTCTTTTATCATTTCAATTTTTTTGCATCTTTTCCATCCCTTAATCTTCTTTTCGGCACTTATCGCTTCAATCGGATCATTAAATTCTTGGAACCAAACGAGCTTATATAACCTATACCTCTTAGAAAACGAATTATTAAAAGTTCCAATTCTATGTTCACCTATTCGTCTTTCTAAGTCGTTTGTTGCTCCTATGTAAAATACCGAGTTGATATGATTAGTGATGATATAAGTGAACATTTTTACGCTAAGCTAGATTCTTCAGCCTAATGTCGGCCTCAGAATGACCAATTAATATATTAAAATCTGGTTATTTAATTCTTATCCTCATAATTACCAATAATAATATCGCTATTGCGGGAATTGCGTACCAAAAAACAATGCTGGCTGATTTTAAAGTGCTTTCTGTACTTAATCCTATGGATCCGAATATTACTATCAAGATTAAGGGCGCAATAAAATAATAACAAAGATAAGATATTAGCTCTTTATTTGCCTTTTTCATGTTGTTCCTTTTTGTGCATTGATTCGTAATCCCCATATATAGTTAGCCAGTTTTCAATCTCTTCTGCTTCTAACATTGTACCAAGAATTTGCTTTAATTTCTTGAAGTTCGCTTGATCTACCGGTCCTCGGCAACCAAGACAAGCCTCGCCTTTATTTATACAAATACTATTACAGCCTGCTCGAGTTACCGGCCCAAGGCATGGCTTATCATTTTTTATCAGGCATTGATTTTCATTAAAACGGCATTCGGAGCAGACTGCTACGTCGGGCAAAACAAACTTTTTATCCCAATAAATGTCCATTAAGCACTTGATCAATTCTGAATGGCTAACCGGGCAGCCGGGCACAATGTAATCGGTCCGGATGACCGTTGGCACCGTTTTGACCTTATTTTTTTTATGGCATATTTCATAGGGCATTAGGTTTCTTTCTGATTGTATTCCGCCCATATGAGCGCAAGCTCCCATAGCAATTACAACTTTTGATTCTTTGCGGATCTTTCTTAAGAGAAGAAATTCTTCTTCCGATTCAGGGCTTCCTTCAATCAAGGCAACGTCAAACGGACCTGGGAACTTGTCTTCTTGGCCCAGCCGGAAATTCTTCAAATCGTAAAAACTTAATAGTTGATTAAAATGCTCATAAAAACTTATGAGCTCAAATTGGCAGCCTTCACAACAGGTTAAGGAAAAAATTGCTAAAGATTTTTTTGGGAAAGCATTCATAATTTCTAATTTTTAATTTCTAGTTTTTAATCAAATTCTAATTTCTAATTTTAAAAATTAAAGCATTAAAAATTGAATAAAAATTAAGAATTAATAAATAATAATTTACTTTCCAATCTCATTCTTAATTTTATCAAACCTGAAAACCGGCCCGTTCTCGCAAACAAGATATTTGCCGATGTTGCAGTGCTGGCAGACACCGATTCCGCACTCCATTCTGCGCTCGAAAGAAATGTAAATATTTTCTTCCGGGATATTTTTTTCAAATAATATTTTATTGCAGAATGGAACCATAACTTCCGGTCCGCACATCAAAACAATAGTTTTTTTGCTATCCAATGTCATTGCTTTCAGTGCTTCGGTAATCATTCCATGACTGCCCCAAAAGTCCCGGCTTGCATGTTCCACCATTACTTTCAGTGTGTTGAATTTGTTTTTAAGCTCTTTTAATTCTTCGTTGAATATAACATGGTGGTCTGTTCTAAAACCGGCGACCAAAGATATTTTTTTAAACAGAGACCGGTAGCGCAAAAGGTTATAGAGAAGAGGTTTTAAGGGCACTATACCCATACCGCCTGCGACTAAAACTACGTTTTTACCGATAAGCTTGGAGATTGGCCAGCCATTTCCATATGGGCCGCGGATTTTTAGAAAATCGCCCGGAGTCAGCTCAATCATCCTTGTTGTTGTACTTCCGGCGGCTCTGATGCAAATGTCAAAAGATTTTTTTTGTTCCGGATCAGAGCAGATGGCGAAGGTTGCTTCGCCGCAATGGTCTAAAGCTGCTTGAATAAATTGCCCCGGATTGAATTCCAAAGTTCCTTTCATTGAAAATAAAAAAGTATCAGGCGCAAGCTCCTCTTTGGCTATTATTTCATATTCTTTGTAGGCGAAGCCTTTATTGTCTTTCATTTTTCTTTCGATGTCATCCTGAGCGATTGGGGCTTGAAGCGAAGGATCTAGCGAAGCGTTAAATTAGGCCGTTTCACTGGATTCTTCACCGCTAAAATCGGGTTCAGAATGACTATTAGTTTTCTTCGTCTTTTTTAATTAAACTTTGAATAATATTTTTCATGTTGAGATTTGCCGGGCAGGCCTCGATGCATCTTCCGCATCCTGTGCAAAGGAAGCGTTCGCTTTGAAAATACGACCTCGTAAATTTGTGATGGTACCAATTATAGAGCCGGTCGACGTTTTTTGGCCTAAAGTCGTAATGGTTTTGAATTTCCGAGAAGCGCTTCGCAAAGCAGGAATCCCAGTTTAAGCATTGTTTGCTTTCGCCGGTTAATTCATTTTTAAAATCCTGCCTTGTGCAAAAACATAATGGACAAACCATAGAACAGGCGCCGCAGCCAAAACAGTTGTCTGAAATTTTTTGCCAATAATCTCTAAATTTTTCCTTGTCATCGATCGTTTCGGAAAGTTTTTTTTGCGGGATCAGCGTACCATCAGGTTTTATTTTATTGATTTCTAATTTTTTAGATGCTTGTTTGATGCCGTTTTTTTCTAAAATTTTCTTCCCAACTGGGCTGTCTGCAAAAATGGCGTAGCCATCCCTATGTTCTTGAAGATGAAGGTCGAAAGGAGCAATTTTGTTTGTTCCCATAAGGTCGCAAAAACAACTTTCATTTGGGAAACATTCACTTCCAATAATAAGAATATCTTCTCTTTTGGGCAAAGTGGAAGTGTTGCCAAATTCTTCAAGCAGATAGTGCAGGGACCAAACGTCGCAGTTGTTTAGTCCGATAAGAGCTATCTTATTATTATTTGAGGCGCGAAGCGATTGAGAACTATCTGAACTTCTCGACAAGCTCGAAGAATAATCATTCAGTTCTGGATCATCATTATTTGGTTCCAATAAGTTCTGAAACAAAATTTTACGGAACGGAATGATCGGCTTTTTATGTCCAAGCCTAAGATCGGATGAATTTTCCAACACATCAAAAACAGGCTTGCCATTTTTCGACTGTGTGCCGTACGATGCATGAGTCTTTTTAATATATTCGATTATCTGATTTAACTGGTGGATGTTCACTAATGCTTCCAACTGCCCTCCTCTATATTCATTTTATAGTTTAATCTCTTTTCGGGCAAATTTATTGAATAAAGGAATTGCATCGTGATAAGATTATGTTAGTAGGTTCGTTGACTAGTCGACTCGTTAATTCGTTAATTAGTATACGAATCACGAATAACAGATTAACAAATAACGAAATCTGGAGGGTGATGAAAAGTATTCGAGATGTTGAAGTTAGAAACAAGAGGGTTTTTCTAAGAGTTGATTTTAATGTACCCATGAAAAATGGAGAAATTATCGACGACAATAGAATAAAAGCTTCCATTTCCACCATTCAATATTTATTAGACAACGATGCCAAAATAATTATTGGCACTCATGTCGGAAGACCGGAAGGGAAAGTAAATACTGAATTTTCAACTGTGCCCATGGCGCGCGAATTGGCAAAACTTCTTGTTCAAGAAGTCACGGTAACCGATCATGTAATTAACGACAAAATTCTTTTGGAAAAAATCGAAAGTATGCAAGCAAAGGACATTATTGTTTTGGGTAATTTAAGATTTCACGCAGAAGAAGAAGCGAACAATCATATGTTCGCAAAAAAACTGGCCAGCTATGCTGAAATTTATGTAAATGATGCTTTTGCAGTTTCTCATCGGGCTAATGCTTCTGTTGACGCCATCACCAGTTATTTGCCGAGTTATTCAGGCCTTCTCTTGGAATCAGAAATTACCTCGCTAAGTCTTCTTTTAAAAAATCCGCAGCCTCCTTTTGTAATGATAATAGGAGGGGCGAAAGTTAAGGACAAAGCAGGGCTTATTAAAACTTTAGCCAAAAAAGCGGACAGAATATTGATTGGGGGCGCGGTCGCAAATACTTTTCTTTTGGCAAAAGGCGAAGAGGTTGGAAATTCTTTGGTTGAGAAGGATATGGTGGAAGATTGTAAAAAAATGCTTCTTGAACTTCAAGATAAAATTATTTTGCCGGTCGATACGGTTAAAGACGGTGAGGGAAATGACTCTAAAATAATGGATATCGGACACAGCACAATAGCACGCTTCCGAAGCGAGATAATAAATGCAGGTTCAATTTTCTGGAATGGTAATTTGGGTTACACTGAAGACGAAAGGTTTCAAGAAGGAACAAAAGCAATTGCGGAAGCAATTGAACAAAATACCTTCGGCGTAAAAGTAGCTGCCGGAGGAGATACGGTTGGCTTTCTTGATCAAAATAACATGCAGAAAAGTTTTTCTTTTGTTTCAACTGGCGGAGGAGCCGCGCTAGAATTCTTGGCTGGCGAGAAATTACCCGGGATCGAAGCTTTAGATAAAAGCCAAATTTAGAATTTATAAATTTAAAATCAATTTAAAAATATAAATTTAAAAAGTTTAAAAATCTTAACAAACTATTGTTCGAAACGTTGAAGTGAGAACTATCACACGTCATTAGTTCTCAGCAAGGCTCCTTCGAACAATAAAATTAAAAATGTAAATCAATGAATAAATGGAAGTGGTATGTTTATATAATTGAGTGCATCGATGGATTGTATTACACGGGGATCACTTATAATCTTGAAAAGCGATTAGAGCAACATAAGTCTGGTATGGGGTCGAAATTTACAAGCAGACATGGTTTTAAAGAGTTAAAGTATTCTGAAGAATTCGATGATATTTTTGCAGCGCGAGAAAGAGAACATCAATTAAAAGATTTTAGTCGAAAGAAGAAAGAAGCTTTGTGGGAAAATAGTTCTCGGCTTTAGGCCTCGAACAATAATTAAAAGGAGTTTTATGTTTATTAACATATCAGAAGAATTGAAGAAAGCTCGAAATGACGGTTATGCCATTGGCGCTTTCAATACAAACAATCTTGAGGCGACAAAAGCAATTTGCGCTGCTGCAAAAAAATGCGATGCTCCAATTATTATTCAAACTACTCCGGGAGCGATTAGTTATGCAGGGCTTAGGCAAATATTTGAAATTGTTAAGACTGAAATAGAGGAAACTGGAATATCGGCTGCACTTCATCTTGATCATGCTAAGGATTTCGAGATTATTAAAGAATGCATTGATATTGGTTATCGTTCAGTGATGATAGATGGCTCAGAACTTTCTTTCGCCGAAAACGTGGCCTTAACTCGAAAGGTGGTTGATTATGACAGACCAAAAAATGTATCAGTTGAGGCAGAGATAGGTGCTATCGGGACTGAAGAAGGCGGTGAAAATGTAGGAGGGGGAAATCTAAGTTCTCCAGAAGAAGTGAATAAATTTATTGAGTTAACAGGTATTGATTCTGTTGCCGTTTCGGTTGGAAACGAACATGGCGCTCCCGAAGACGAAAAAATTGATCTCAAACTGCTCGAGGAAATATCAAGAAAAATAGAGACACCTCTTGTTCTTCATGGCGCTTCCGGGCTTTCCGATGAAGATATTAAATCGGCGATCGGCTTAGGGATCGCGAAAATAAATATTGATACAGGAATTAGAAAAGCTTTTATTGAAGGTCTGTCTAATATCGAAGAGGGAACTAAAGATTATAGAAAAATATTGAAAGTTAGTATGGAGAATATACAAAGAGTGGTTGAGGAGAAAATTAAGTTATTTAGCGATTCAATTTAAAATTTATTAATTATAGGACTTACGCGTTTGCTGTCATTCCCGTCATTCGACTCTGAGGCCTGAGCCTCATCGCTCAGACTCGAAG
>CAYIJI010000008.1:0-26984 GCA_964363695.1 uncultured Candidatus Saccharibacteria bacterium | reverse complement strand
TGATGGTGTGGATGAAAATATTGTTTGGGCAACTGGTACTGGCGGAAAAATTTTAAAAACAATTAATGGCGGAGGGTCGTGGGAACTACAAAGTTCAGGAATAACGAGCATCATTTATTCTGTTGACGCTATAAGCAGCGATATTGCATGGGGCGTTTCGAGTAGCGGAAGAATAATAAAAACGGTGAACGGCGGTACAAATTGGTCACTGCAGACTGCTCCAGGGTACTCGGGTGTTTTTTATAGCGTTAAAGCTGTTGACAAAAATATCGCTTGGGCTGCGGGTTCGAGCGGATATATTTTTAAAACAATAAATGGAGGAACCAACTGGGTTCAACAAACTAGCAATACAACAGCGACTCTTAATGGAATATATGTGGTGGATAGTAATATTGCATGGGCTGTTGGTGGAAGTGGTACAATATTAAAAACCAACGACGGCGGAACCAATTGGACGGCTCAGAATAGCGGAGGACTGGGATCTTTTTACGGAATTGATGGAATTAGTGAATCTCTGATTTATATTTCAGGCAACGCAGTCATGTATAAAAGTACAGATTCTGGTGCTAACTGGTTAGAACAATTAGTACCATCAACTTCCAGCTTTTATTCTATTAATGTCGCCGATGCCAATAATATAATATCAGTAGGTCGTTCAGGCACCATTCTTCGTTATCACTCTCCCGCAAACGCCACTGCCACCAAGCTTCTAGTCAACCTTCCCGGCCAATCCTTTTCCGATGGAACTGGAGTTTATGGCACTGCTACTTCTGTTAGGGCTGGAGAATCTGTTTCTGCTACTATCTATGCCGTAGACGCTAATAATATCTTAGACAAAGGCAACGCTTCTATAGTAGGCTTCACCACTACTGATCCCGGTGATTCCAACCCTGCAAATGTTCAATTAACTCAAGGCGGAACTTGCGTTCAATCTGACAGGCAAGCGGGTGATCCTGAATGCGGCATTGGTACTGCTTCCTTCACTTTTCATACAGCGGGCGTATGGTCGGTAACTGCTTCTGATACGAACAGCGTTCTTTCCGCCGGTACGTCTTCTCCAATAACGGTTACCGCCGCATCTCCAACTCAACTCTACTCATCTTCTACTTCTACTTCTACTACCGCCGGAGTCTCATCGGGCGCGCTAACGCTCGGCCTTAAGGATACATATGGCAACGGCGCAACAGCCGACTCCAATGTCGCTGTAACCTTGTCTTCTTCTGCTTCAAACGGCCGGTTTTCAACATCCTCGGCCGGGCCATGGACTTCCACCTTAATCCCGACCATCTCGAACGGTGCTAGTTCAACTACTTTCTACTATTTAAACTATACAGCAGAATCTTCAACTATTACTGCTTCAGCATCGGGATTAACTTCCGCAACTCTATCCGCTTCTACTACTGCCGGTCCAGTTGACACAGTCAACTCCACTTGTTCGCTCTCTGCATCCAGCGTAACGGCCAATAACACCGAAGTGACGGTTTCTTCTACTTTAGTAAACATAATCGGTGGAGTAACAAATAAGCTCTCTGGAAAAACCGTTGTAATTTCATCTTCAAGATCTGAAGATACTTTTTCACAGCCGGGAGCCGTAACCGATTCAAACGGACAAGCTTCCGGAACAATCAAGTCAACTAAGGCCGGGCAAGCAACCGTAACCTGCAAGGACGAGACGGACGGCGTTTTCTTATCAACCACTCCCTCTCTTACCTTTAATCCCGGGCCGGCCTCAAGCCTTGCTCTTCAGGCTTCGTCCGAGGCTGCGGCCGGTTCTTTATTCTCTCTTAAAGCGATTCTTTCTGACCGCTATGGCAACGCGGCCTCATCTCTTCATTCCTTATCTTTTTCCTCAACCGATTCCCGGGCGGTTTTGCCCAACGCTTATCAATTAACCGGTGGTGACGGAGGAAGCCACACTTTCACTGATATCGTATTAAAAACGGCCGGGTTAAAAACCGTTACGGTAAAAGATGAAGATATTAACATTTCCAGCACGGCGTCTATCAATGTCATCCCCGCTTCTTTTTCAAACGAAACTTCTTCTTTTACTTCAACTAAAAGTAAATTAATTGTAAACAAAGACAAGGCATCCCTTAAGGCAACTGCTTTAGATGGCTATGGCAATTCTCTTTCTGATAAAGAAATATCAATATCATTTAACTCCAGCTACGGAGACCTTAAAGTCAAAATCGGAAAAACCGGCGCCTCCGGCATAGGAGAATTTGAATTCACCCCCAAAAAAGAGGGAAAAGTTGTTTTCTCCGCTTACAATGAAACCGATGAAACAGCAATCGGAACGCCTGTCACTATTGAAGTCTTGTCCGACACCATTATTAACAATATTGCCGCAGACATCTCCGCCGGCATCTCTTCGGCAACTAATACTATTACACAAGGCAAAGAAGCGGCAATGTCGGCGGCAAAAGCGGTGTCTCTTTTAGTTGAGGCTCTGCAAGAATCAGAATCAGCCGCAATAGTAGCGAAGGTGGCAAAGAACATAGTAGCGGCTACTGCTTCTCTCGGACTTATTCCAATCATCGCCAACATTGTCGGGAGCGCTCCTGCCGCTATCCATGTGGTTAACTATGGAATATCTCTATCCTTAGAGGCATTGGGTGTTAAAAAAAGACGTAGAAGCTGGGGCAGGGTCTATGATTCAACCACAGGGAAAGGAGTGGATATGGCTCTTGTCCGCCTCTTCGACCAGCAATCAATGAAACTTGTTAGCACTGTTGTAACAGACATAAAAGGCAGGTACAGCTTCCAGCCTGAACCGGGCATCTATGCCGTCTCTGTTTCAAAGGACAGCTATATATTTCCAACAGCAATATTCGCCCAGTACAAAGTAGGGATTATCAACAAAGACCCTTCCTTAACTAACAAGCACTACGTTGGCCAGCCTGTCAGTATTGAGAGCGCAAACAATCTGATAAATATTGACATACCGATCGATCCCCGCAACAAGAAGCCGACCACTTGGATAAAAGTCAAAGTACTTCTAAATGACCTGTTTGACTCTTTAACTGTCGGGCTCTCCCGCCTTTTCTTCCCTGTTTTAGTATTTGGATTAGTGTTATCTGCTTTTACCGCTATTGTTATTCCTGAGACTAAGAACCTAATTATCTCCGGAATCTATACTGCAATCTCTTTAATCTATGTAGTATCAAGAGCGATTAAATCATCCCATTACGGAATCGTCTATGACTCAGAGACCAAAGAGCCGGTAAGCAACGCGGTAGTCTCTATCTTTGATAATGAATACGGTTCATTAAAAGAAACTAGAATCAGCGATAAATACGGCAGATTTTCAATTCTAGCCCAGCCCGGAACTTACAAGCTTAAAGCGGAAAAAGAAGGATACTTTTTCCCAGCCAAGAAAACCAAAAAGAAAAGCCTCCTAAAAGACCGCAAATTTAAAAACCCCTATACAGGGGGTTCATTCAGTCTTAAGTCAGCCGGCTTTATTAAGTACTCTGTTCCTATGGATAAAAAGTAAGAAGAACTACTTCAAACCCTCG
This sequence comes from uncultured Candidatus Saccharibacteria bacterium, assembly GCA_964363695.1. Lineage (GTDB taxonomy): Bacteria > Patescibacteriota > UBA1384 > XYA2-FULL-43-10 > 1-14-0-10-43-13 > JAMCZZ01. The sequence goes on along the minus strand of CAYIJI010000008.1, from coordinate 23,466 downwards.
ATTAAAGATATGCCGTTCATATTTTTGTCTTTTTCGAGGTTAAAGAAATGTAGCACAGTGGGAGCAATATCGGCTAGAATGCCCGTTGATTTCGGCTCTTCTCCGGGGTTATTTTTCTTTTTAAATTGGTCATTTACTATTATAAAGGGAACAGGATTAACTGTGTGGGTCTTGTCTATTTCTCCGGTTTCAGGATGAATCATACATTCCGCATTGCCATGATCAGCCGTCACCAAAATTGTCGACTTAGTAAAGGTTTTTAAAAGGGTGCCGATTTGTTCATCGACTGCTTCTACCGCCGCCACAACCTTGGGGAATATTCCAGTATGTCCGACCATATCCGCATTGGCATAGTTGATGAGAACAAAATCTAACTTTTCCTCATCAACAGATTTTAGGATTTCTTTTGTGAGCTGGCTAGCGGACATTTCGGGCTTCAAGTCGTAAGTTAGAACCTTGGGCGAAGAAACTAAGTGCCAAGTTTCTTTAGGGTAAGGCTCAGGATTACGACCGTTGAAAAAGTAAGTTACGTGGGCATATTTTTCCGTTTCCGCGAAATGTCCTTGCCTTACTCCGTGGTCGCTCAGAATTTTCGCCAGTGGATTTTCAATAATCTCTGAAGGATAAGCAACCTCAACCGGCAAATATTTATTATAAGTCGTTAGAGTTAGCACTTTAAGTTTCGAAACAGGGGAAGTCCCAAGATCCTTGCGCTCAAACAGAAACATCTCGCTGATTTGGCGCATTCTGTCAGGACGAATGTTAAAAAATATTAAACTGTCGTTTTCTTCAATCCGGCCGGTTCTTAAGGCTTCCGGTTTTTTCCCTAATAATTTTGATATTAAGCTAGAGCTTTCTTTTTGGTCGATTATAATAGGTTCAATGAACTCATCGCTTACTTTTTTATCATACTGTTCTTTGAGTGCAGAGATGGGGTCGGAAGAATGTTTGCCAAGAAGTTCCGTCATAGTCAAGTAGGCTTTTTTTGTCCTGTCCCAGCGGTTGTCGCGATCCATTGCGAAAAACCGGCCTGATAGTGTAGTAATTTTTGCGTTTAGTCCCAATTTTTTGATTACTTTTTGTAGTTCAGCTATATATTGAACTGCGCTGGACGGACTGGTGTCCCTGCCGTCGGTAAACACATGAATGAAAATATTTGAAGTTAATCCCTTAGCTTTAAATAGACGGAGCAACGCAAACAGATGCTCCATTTGGCTGTGAACTCCGCCCTTACTCACTAATCCGGCGAGATGGATTGAGCACCCGCTTTTTTTTGTGTCATCTATTATTTTAAGAATTTTTCGATTAGTATAAAAGTTTCCATTGGCAACTTCCTTATCGATCAATGAAAGCTCTTGATTTATAAGCCTTCCACTGCCGATGGATGTATGGCCGACTTCCGACGAGCCGATCGAGCCCCAAGGGAGTCCGACATTTTCACCGAAAGCGTTTAAGAGCGTGTGGGAATAATTGTTCCACAAATAATCAAAATTCGGGGTTTTGGCCTCAAGTATTGCATTACCTTTTTTAACGGGACTGTAACCCCACCCGTCCATAATTACTAATATAACTTTTGGATTATACATATATATTTCCTTCTTCCTATATCTTAGCTGATTTTTATTAGATCGCCAATATTTTAATCAATCACATTCTGATCTAAAAATAGTTGTCATCTCGAGCCATCCAGTTCTTTTATGAAAAGGGCTGGAGGCGAGAGATATACAAATTATTGTTCGAACAATAGCCGCATCAAGTTGTAGATTTCTCGTCGTGTAACCACCACGATGTCGAAATGACACCTACTTAGAGCTTTGAAATTTTTGTGATGTTCTCTTTTTGTTCGGCCTGTCCTGTCTTCGACTCTGAGGGATGAGCCCTCCCGTTCGACAAGCTCAGGGCCTGTCATCGACTCTGAGGTCTGCGACCTCGTCGCTCAGACTCGAAGAGAGTGGAAATCGAAGGCAGGCTCAGACTCGAATGAGAGCAAGGTCGAAGTATTTTTGCTACAATCTCAGTATGGAGAATTTATTTCAAAGCGAAGCGGGGTATCCGCTTGCTGAAAAGCTTCGTCCTTCTACTCTGGACGACTTTGCAGGGCAAGAACACATCTTGGGAAAAGACAAGCTTTTGCGGAGGATTATTGAATCTGACCGGATAATCCCGATGATTTTTTGGGGACCGCCCGGATGTGGTAAAACAACCTTGGCCAAAATCATCGCCCAAAAGTCTAAGTCGATTTTTATTTTCTTTTCAGCAGTTACTGGAGGAGTGGGGGATGCCCGTAAAATTATTGAGCAAGCAAAAAACGATCTTCTTCTTTACCAAAAGCGAACGATCCTTTTTGTGGATGAAATCCATCGCTTTAATAAAGCACAACAAGATGCTTTCTTGCCCCATGTGGAAAAAGGCACCATAACTTTGCTCGGCGCAACAACTGAAAACCCCTCTTTTGAAATTAATGCTCCGCTTCTTTCTCGAGCAAGAGTCTTTCATTTTAGAGAATTAAACAGCTTCGATATTAAAAAGCTGATCAAAAAAGCACTCAAAGAGATAAACAAGAATCCGGATAAGCATTTCCCTAAAATATTTAAGAATAAAACTATAAACATAAAAATCACTGGGAAATCTCTGGGCTATATTGCTAAGTTGTGCGAAGGTGATGCTAGAGATGCCTACAACGCGCTGGAACTTGCAATTATAGCTGCCCCCGTAAAAAACAACGGAATAATTATAGACGAAAAACTAGCCGAAGAAGCTATCCAGCAAAAATTTATTCGATACGACAAGGGAGCGGATGGACACTATGATGCTATCTCTGCGCTTCATAAATCGCTCCGAGCGTCTGACGCAGACGCTGGTCTCCACTACTTAGCCAGAATGTTGGAAGCCGGCGAAGATCCGCTATATATAGTGCGGAGACTTGTTCGATTCGCTGCTGAAGATATTGGGATGAAAGATCCACAGGCTCTTATTCTGTCCGTCTCCGCACAGCAAGCGGTTCATTTTGTTGGAATGCCTGAATCCAATGTAATTATGGCTGAATTGGTTATTTATTTGGCAAAAGCGCCAAAATCGCGGGCAGTCGATGAGGCTTATACCGCTGCAAAAAACGACGTGGCAAATAAACGCCTCGATCCGATTCCCTTGGACATCAGAAATGCTCCAACAAAGTTGATGAAGGATTTTGGTTTCGGCAAGGGGTATGAAATGTATGGAAGTAAATCTCACCTGCCCGAGAATTTGAAAAATGAGAAATATTGGAAAGAATAACAACACTGATCTTGCACACAGATTTAACACTGATAATCGCTGCAAAAAGGATCTAGAAATAGGTTGTTCAAGATGATCAATTCACCAAGACTGTTGTCTCCACCAAGTCCGCCTCCATTAGTTGCGTTCGAAACTGCGATTAATCCGGCAAGATCTCTTGCATTGGTTGTTGCATTCGTAGAAGTTGGGAATAAACCGCCAAGTACGATCAAATCTCCAAGATCGTTGCTGCCAGCCAAACCGCCTCCGTCAGTGGCGTTTTCAACTGCAATTAGGGCGGCCAAACCTTGGGCGTTGGAAGATAATGCAGCCTTAACAGGCGATATTCCATAGGACGCTGTTGCCACGAATAACAGAGCAGCGAGAATTGCGATTTTAACACTAATTTTACTGGCTATTAATTTAATTGTGTTCATATTTTTAACACCTCCTTCCATTTGTCTTCAAACTACCAAAATAGCTAACGGCATTCTGTAATAATTTTGCTATAAATTGATACTAAAATGGCATTATTTTTAATAATTTTGAGGACAAATCCTTAAGTAAGAACAGTTCGTGGGAGTTTATGGTTTATAACAGAAACAGATGCTAAATGTTGCTGCAGGCAAACAAAATCAAATCAGGACGAATAGCGAATAAAACTAATAAAGCCAATGCAATGAATTAGCTCGATTAGTAAATTAGCTATTTAGTACTGATGTCTTTCTCAACATTAATTGCCCCATCTGGGCAGAAGTTCCTGCAATTACCGCAAGCAATGCATTTTTCAAGATCAACTTTTGGTATTGGCGTGGCATATAATCCTAAATCTTCACCAAAAGATAGCGCTCCTACCGGGCACTTTAAAATACAAATTCCGCAACCTTTGCAACGCCCGGGAAATATTTGGCCCGTTTTCCCATAGCCCTTAAAGATAACTGCTTTGTGTTTTGTCTTATAAATTGCTTTAGAAAAATTGTTTTTCTCAAAAACCAGTTCCCGCCCAAACAACAAAGCTTCTTTGTTGGTGCTCCTAATCTCTTCGGTCTTAAATTTTTTGCCGAGTACTTCCAAAACCAGATTCCAAATATTCTTCTCTGGAATCTCCAGTAGTTTAGTTAAGGCACCCAATACTATAATATTGAATGATCTCGAAGTAAATCGCTCAATCGCAGTTTTTGTAGCAGGCAATCCCAAAAGATGGACTGAGGTTTTTGGCAAGTCTTTTTCTGAAACAGTAGAGCTATCAAAAATAACTTTAGTATTTGGAGAAACATATTTTTCAATCGCTTTGATGGCTCTTGATTGCAAAACAACTACATAGTCTGCGACATCGAACTTTGGATAACGCAGTTTCTGATTAGAAATTGTGATGTGGGCGACAGAAGGAGTGCCCCGTTGCTCTACGCCGAAAACAGGCATGTAAGCCACTTCGAAGCCGGAATCAACCGCGGCCAAAGCCAAAATCTTGGCAATAGTCTGAATTCCTTGCCCTCCTTCTCCTGTTATGGTTAGGTTTATCTTTTTTGTTTTAATCAACATTTTTCTCCTTTTGTGCTAAAGCCTCGCCTAAAGGAAAATAATCCTCCATATCTCCAAGCTTTGAAAAACATTGTTTCGCATTCATTTTCCAGTTCGTCGGACAAATTGACAATACTTCAACAAAAGAAAAGGAATTATTTTTAATCTGATTCTCCATCGCTTTTTTTAAAGCATTTTTCAGAGCGACCGGCTTAGAAACAGAAACTCTCGAAATATAAGCCTTGCTATTCGCTAACTCCTTAATCAGCTCCGGCCCTTTGAAACCATCGCCGAATTCTGCGGGTTTCCCGCCAGGTGTTGTTGTCGTAATTTCTCCGATCCGGGTCGTAGGAGCCATTTGCCCGCCAGTCATTGCGTAGTTTGAATTATTGACTAAGATAACCGTAACCGGATCATTCCGGAAGGCCGCATGGAGAAGAGATTGCAAGCCGATTGCATAGCCGCCCCCATCTCCCATATAAGCAATAGCGACTCTCTTTGGCTTCATCATTTTGTATCCGACCATCACCGGCGTGGTGCGGCCGTGATGAGTTTGGATAGTATCGATGTCAAAAAAATTCCAAGCCAAAAGTGAACAGCCGATGTCGATGCCAAAAGTAATCTTGTCCTGAATTTTCAGTTCATCAATTGCGTAGCCAAGTTGTTTCAAAGCAATACCATGGCCGCAGCCCGGGCAAAAAAGATGAGGTTTTGTTTGGCCTCGCCAACAGGCAGGCATTATATTTTCCATATAGAGTCCTTGGTTTTAAGAAACGAGTATTTTATGGACTATTTCATCAGCACAAAAGCTTTCCGCAGGTTTGGATATTTCGATAATCTCAGTTTTTAATCCGCTTGCTTCATATTTAATAATTCTTGATAGCTGATTTAATGAAGACTCAACCACAAATACTTTTTTTGCTTTAGAAATAGCTTTTCGCAATGGAGCGCGCGCGATTGGGTGAATAGTAATTGGGCGGAATAAGCCGACTTTTTTTCTGTTATTCCTTAGAATATCCACTGCATCTTTAACGGCATCTGCAACTGAGCCGTGAGCAATTATTAATTCCGTTGCATCCGCCAGTTTATAGGGATCAAATTCGGCGACTTTAACTCCGGCTGCTTTCCATTCTTCAATATTAACTTTCAACTTCTGGCCAAATGATTCTTCGGAGCTATAGCAATTGCGCAAGAAGGTCGGCGTTTTATTTTCTTTTAATATTTCGGCGCTCACAACTGCGTTGATCGGTTTTGTGAGATTTGCTTTCATCCTCATTTTTGCCAGATGGCCATCGCCTAGAACAAAGGTAGGGAACCGATATCTCCAAGCCGTTGAGAAAGCTTTAATGGTTAGTGTGTACATTTCTTCAACGGTCGAAGCGGAATAAACAAAACGCAAGCCATCGCCGTTTCCACCAAATGCTGAAAGATTAACTTCTTGCTGAGAAAAATTTACAGTGCCTGTTGAAGGGCCGCCCCTCTGCATAATTATCGAGACGAATGGCAAACGCAGGTTCTCTGCCATTGATAAGGGATCCTGCATTAAGATGGTTCCCGGCCCTGCAGTAGCGGTGAATGCTTTAGTGCCTGCTAATAAGGCGCCGCACACAGCAAAACCGGCCGAAGTTTCATCTTCGGTTTGCAGATATTTTAAAGAATCATCAGTTTCCGCTGCAACGATCCAGCCTTGGAGAATCTCCGTGGAAGGGGTAATCGGATAACCAAACATTGCCTTGGCTCCGGCTTCAATTGCTCCCTTGACAGCAGCTTCACATCCAGTTAAAAATTGAGTGTTTTTCATTTAATCCCTATTTTTATTTTACTCTTCAATGATTCTTGCATCAACAATGTAAAAATGGGGATTAGCTGCAATTATTGGATTGAGGTCAATTTCTTTAATATTTTTATATTGATCGGCGAATCTTGCAACATTGACAATAATCTCAGAAAGTCTGTCTAGATCATGTTTAAACTGTCCACTGGCGCCTGCTAAAATTTTGCCCATTTTAGTCTCTTTTATCATTTCAAGAGCAGTACTTTTTGATAAGGGTGATACTCGATAGGAAAAATCTTTGCCTATTTCTGAGTAAATACCACCAGTCCCGAAGGCGACGAGCGTGCCAATGCTGGGATCTTTTTTTATACCCAAAAATATTTCTACTTTCCCCTTAATCATTTTGCCAATTATGGCCGGCGATCCCAATTCGTGGAATGCTTTTTCCAGTTCTGTCTCATTTTTAATATCTAGCTTCACGCTGCCACTGTCGGATTTATGCACAATTTTTGAATTGGCGGTCTTGAGTACGACCGGGTATTTGATTTTGAGAGCAATTTTTTTTAAATCTTTAAGAGTTTCTGCTCGCTGATAATCTAAGAGGGGAAGTTTAAACTTTCTCATCAATTCATCCTTCTTACTCTCGTCAAAGAGCAGAATTCCTGTCTTTATAGGCAGAAGCTTTGAATCAGCTTTACTAAAAGAAACTAGTGCGCCTATTGCGGTAACAGCTTTGTCGGGATTTGAGTAACAGGGCTTTCCTGATTTTTCAATAATTTTTCTTCCCTCATTTAAATTATCTCCTCCAATAAAGGCCGAGACAATAGGTTTTTTCGAAGAAAAGTTAGCAATCACGGAAGCAATCGCTAAAACATTTGTAGAAGATTGAGGCGTCAGAAGAACTATTATGCCGCCAACTTCTTTGTCGTTTTCAATAATTTTTAGCGCGTTTTTATAATCGTCATCTGTGGCATCGCCCAGTAAATCGATCGGATTGTGGATATTTGCGCAAGTCCTGCAGCTCTTCTCTAGGAGTTCGTTTGATTTTAAAGAGAGCTTCGCCAACTTAAGGTTCTTTATATATATCTCATCAGTTGTAACAATCGCCGGCCCGCCTGCATTTGTAATAATCGCAACATGGTTGCCGTCTATGGACCGGTAATTGGAAAAAAGCCGGCAGAGGACGAAGAGGTCGGAGAGATTGGAGGCAACAATGACGCCAGCCTGTTTCAGATACGTTTCAATTGCCAAATAAGAAGAAATGATTGAGCCAGTGTGTGAAGAAGCTGCTTTTGCCCCAGAACTTGTTTTTCCCCCAAACAACACAACTGTTGGCTTTACTTTTGAATATTTAGTCAGCAACCTTGTTAATTCTTCCGTAACATTTAACCGCTCTATGTAAGCAACAATGACTTTAGTATCGGAGTCATTGTACAGGTACTTGAAGACGGATTCGGCATTGATTTGGGCCTCGTTGCCCATAGAGAAGATTTTGCTGAATCCCTGTTCTGCGCTGCAAGACCAATCGATTAAAGCTGAAATCATCGCTCCTGATTGGGATATTAAAGAAATATTGCCCTTTTTTGGCATCAAATGAGCAAATGATGCATTTAAATTTATACTCGTGTCAATAAGCCCAAGGCAATTTGGTCCTAACAAAGTAATACCTGCATCATCGCAGACTTTTACTATCTCGGCCTGAAGCCTCTCTCCCTCCTTACCCATTTCAGCAAATCCGGCGCTTATGATGATCACAGATTTAACTTTGTTTTCTGCGCACTGTTTTATCACATCCAGAACAAATTCCGAAGGAATGACAATAATCGCCATATCCACCTGTTTTTCAATTGAACTAATGTCAGGGTAGACTTTCAATCCTAAGATTTCACCTGCTTTGGGATTGACCGGATATATTCTCCCCTTATATTTACCGGAAATTAAATTATTTAATACCTGATGGCCAATTTTATCCCGATGCGATGAGGCGCCAACAACCGCTATAGAATTAGCCCCCAAAAGACTTTTAATTTTTTTCATTCCAAGTTTCCCCTTATCTTATTAAACGGTTATTTTGTCATTAAACTATGGCCGGAAAATTTATCAGGAATTGGCAGGCCAAGCAGCTCTAAAATAGTAGGCGCAACATCAATTAAATACTTCTTCTTAGTTACCATATCATACATTAGCTCGGATGTAATGCTGACGCTAGACGATCTTTTTTTATTTGAATTAGTAATGTAAATGAATGGAATAGGGTTTAAAGTTCTTCTATTTAAAGCTTCGTAATCATTTCGCCGGACCATTTTTTCAGCGTTGCCATAATTGGAAGTAATAATAAGAACACCATCCAAACCTAATACGCTTTGAAGTAAGGAAGGTAGGAAATAGTCGACTGCTTTAATAGCAGCTACTGTCTCCTTAAAACTGCCGCTATTGGCAACCTCATCGATGCATGGAATATCGATTAATATAAAGTCATACTTTTTCCGCTCCACAGTATCAATTGCTTTCGAGAAAACATTTGAAACCGTGCCTTTAACGTTATTAAGGTATGCATCCATGCTTACAATCGGTAAAAAATCTTCAAAGATATAGTCTGACACATTTCCCATTCCCTTTATTTGCGACTTAATAGAAAGCATCCTTGTGCTGTCGGAGACAAACGCTTGGTTTAAGCCAGTTTTATAAAGGATTTGGGGCAGATTAGTTTCATGGTCCCGATCAAATATAACATTGACCTCATCAGGTTTGGGTAAAAGGCAATCAAAAAAAGTGGCGAGAAAAAGAAATTTTGGTTGTGCTAATTTTGAGTTTCCAGAGTTCGAAGAAAGGGCTAGAATCAGTTTAATTATTTGGGAGTTATTATGATTAAAAAAGACCACAGAATCAAAGTCAGAAATTATTCCGATCGGATTATTTTGAGAAGAAATAACCGAAGAAGGAACTAGGGAAGGGGAATCCAAGGTTTTTTTATTCTTATTAATTGCCTGCTGGGCGCTCAAGTAAGAATTGCCACGGCCTTCAACTATGGTTCTGTAAGCCTTCGAAAAATTGAGAAAGGATTTTTCACCATCAGCCAAGAAATCCAAACCTGAGACCGAGGCGATTTCTCCTATGCCCAACTTTTCAAGTTCTTGTTCAAGCGAGCTCAAATCTTCTAATACAGGACTAAATCCTCCTCCGGAGTCATCTAAAATAAGATGGATATATACGCGAAAAACTTTGTTTTCCTCAGCCAACCTTAGTAATGCGAAAAGGTGTTTAAGCTCACTGAACCTGCCTGATCCTCCAGAAAGATTGCCAATAAAATGCAAAGACGAATTTTTTTCAAAAGTCTGCTTGAAAGCTTTTTTCAAAACATCACTCTCTTTTAATAAGTCTTTCTCAATCCGGTGATCTATATATACCCTTTGGGATTTGGTTTCTCCCCCTTCTAATAATGAAGCTAAATAACGCTCGGGATTGTCGTAGGCAGGTTGGTTGTTAAGATGATCATATTGATATTGCAGTAAGTAATGAGGATAATTTTCCCAAATTTCGAAAAAGTTTTTTGGAGCCGCAGAAAAAATAGCATTTCCCCTCCATGACGGAGAAAGACCAAAACCATCCAACAAACATAAAACTACAGGTCCGTTGCTTTTATTCATTTAATTATTTTTTAAAATTAATGATTCTTTTGTCATTGAATCTGGCTTCGCTAAATTAAGTATGTCTAAAATTGTAGGTGAAATATTGGATAGCCCGCAATCTCTTCCGAGCCGGATATGTTTATGCTCAGGGTGGTTACTAAATAGAATAAAAGGAACCGGATTTGTAGTATGTTCAGTATCCGGACTTCCCGTGTGAGGGCTGACCATCTGCTCTGCATTGCCATGATCAGCGAAAATAAATGCTATGCCATTGTAGTTTAGAGTTAAAGATAAAATATATCCAAGGCACTCATCTACAAACTCAGCAGCCCTTATGGTAGCGTCTAAATTTCCAGTGTGACCAACCATATCAGTGTTTGCAAAATTAACTAGATAGCAATCCTGTTTTCCAGACTTCATTGTAGATAGCAGTGCGTTCGTCACTTTTCGAGCGCTCATCTCCGGTATATAATCGTAAGTTTTAAATTTTTTTGAAGAGGGGACATTTGTTCTGCTTTCACCGGGAAATGGTTTTTCTCTGCCTCCATTAATAAAATAAGTTACATGAGGATATTTCTCTGTTTCAGCGATATGAAACTGTCTTAATTTATTATCAGAAATAACCTTTGCTAATGGCTCAGGCACTGTCTCTGGATTAAATACCCGTTTTGCAATGCTTTCTTCGTCGTATATAACAAAGGAAGCATAATAAATATTAGACAACTTTTTTCTATCTGGAAAACCGCTTATCCTATCTGCCAAAAAGGCGCTTGTGATCTCTCTCGCTCTATCGCTTCTAAAATTAAAAAGTATGATGGTGTCATTATCTTTAATTGGTTCAAAATTCTGAGTTTTATTCACAATCATTCGAGGCTCAATAAATTCATCCGTTATTCCCATTGCATAAGAAGAAGAAAAAGCTGATCTCGGAGAATCGTGTCGATTACCTTCAGATTTAACGAGTAAATTGTATACCCTGGCAATTCTCCCCCAACGGTTGTCTCTGTCCATTGCAAAGAAGCGTCCGGATATTGACGAAATTGTTCCTATTCCTATCTTTTGAATCTCCCTCTCAACCTCTTCATGCATTTCAATTCCGGACGTGGGAGGTGAATCTCTCCCATCTGAAAACAGATGAATAAACACTTTGCTGCAACCATTTGCTTTTAAGACGCGTAACAAACCATATAGATGACTAATATTACTATGCGTTCCGGTTTTCGACAACAATCCCATTACATGAATATTTGATTGGTTTTCTCGTGAATGTTGTATGCCTTCTAAAATAACTTTATTTTGATTGAACGAGGGATCGAGCATCTGCTTGTCGATTAACATGCTATCCTGATGGACTATGTGACCGGCGCCGATGTTTAAATGTCCAGCTTCGGAGTTTCCAGGAGCACCTACCGGCAAACCAACAGCACCGTCTGATGCGTTAAGTAGAGTTGAAGGATAGGCCTGCCAGATTAAATCAAAATTTTTGGTTTTAGCCTGAGAAATTGCATTGCCTCCCCATGCCGGTGCGTAGCCCCAACCATCTAAAATAATAGCCAAAAAAGGCTGTTTTCTTTTAAGAATCTGCATTGCCCTCCAAAAATAAGTTGTAAGTAAATAAGCAATAAGCAATAAGCTCTCATGGTGACTACTGGCAACTGGCAACTTATTGACTGTTTTACTTAACCAATTCGCTTTTCAAGTATTCAATATTTTTAATCAGACTGGGATCTTCATCGTTAAGAACAGAAAGGTAAAATGAAACATAATCGCTGAATAAAGTTGCGGCCAATATCTCCGAAAGAGGTGAATCGCATGGTAAAAATTTCACTCTTTCAAATTTCATCTTATTTTTCCGTAATATCTCGCAGGTAATGTTTTGTCTTTTAACTATTCGCTCATGATCGTAATTCGATTCAAGCATTACGATAAAACCATTGTGCTTCGGATGATGATATCCTTCCACAGCGTTATGGTTTAGCTCAGGGAAGATCTCACAGAAAGCAAAGTTCTTAGCGTTTTCATTTACCTGTGTTTTGAAACGCTTTCCGACTCCGCTTAAGATGCCGCTTGAATAAACAATCGTGGTCAAATCATATAGCTTAACGGCTAAAATTTTAGCCGGATTAATAGCCGCCCGGCTGGAAACCTTATATTTGTCGGCATATTCCTTTAATCTCTCAATTGATTTCTTAAATTCTGAATCAGAAATATTTAATCTTCCGATTTTGACAAAAATGGCTAACAAGGAAACGAATAAATAAGGGAAAGCAGCTCTTGGCTCTGATTTGTAGTTGAATAATAAGCAAGGAATGTTAAATTTGTCAGCCAGTACCTTGAGCTTTCCTCCGGTCGTAATTACAAGAAGTTTAGCCCCCTTCTCCTTAGCGGCCAAAAATCCTGATAAAGTCTCCTCAGTATTTCCTGAATAAGAATTTGCTATAACTAAAGTGTCTTTATCAACCCAGCCCGGGATTTTATAGCCATGCACAACCTCGATCACATCGTTATTCCCCAGTTCGTTTAGTAAATCTTTAATAATTTCTCCCGAGATACCGGACGCACCCATTCCGAGTATTACAAACTTCTTTGGCTTAATATAATAAGAAGGAGGAGCGAAACTCTTCATTAAATTCCAAGCTTCCAAACAAGTGTGGGGGAAATTTTCAATATGCAAAAGCATATTTTTCGTATCAGCTCTTTTAGTACTAATTGTATCCAATTGTTCAGACATTACTCTCCTTAGTTATTTTCTTTCTTTGATCTAATTATATTTCTTAACCCGAACAAAAACAATACGGCCAAGAAACTATATCAACAAATATGGTAGAAATTTAAAATATCTATTTAAAACAAAAGTCTCCGATGACACCATTAAAAAAATTAGCCCAACCTTAAATCCAACCTCGTAGGTTGGATTTAAGTAATCCCATATTAAGAATTAAGAAAATACTTAAAAGCTGTTATGACAAATATTCACGATCGTGAATATTTGTCATAACAAGGAACATAACGTAACCATTCACTGTCATTCCCGTCATTCGACTCTGAGGCCTGAGCCTCATCGCTCAGACTCGAAGAGCGCAGGCGGGAATCCAGAAATAATATAATAAATCTGAGCACTGGATCCCCGTCTTCACGGGGATGACAACAGGGACAATGAATGATTACAACACAACTGCTCTTCGTTTTTTCTCATTTTGTGCTAAAATAAAAGACATGAAAATAATGAAAATTACTAAAAGTAATACTCAATTACTGGTTAAGAAAGTCTCTAAAGTAATCCGCAATAATAGAGTGGTAATTTTGCCTTTCGATACCGTATATGGATATGCCTGCAATCCGAAGAGCGATGAGACTTTGGGAAAAATATTCGAACTCAAAGAGAGAAATATTAACAAAACCATTGGAGCGGCTGTTTGTGGCATTGAAACACTTGAACAATTTTCCGAAATTAATGAAACAGTTAAACAATTCATAGAAGAAAAAACTCCAGGAAAGTATACCTTCATAGTCAAAGCCAAATTGGATCATACTTTATCTAAATATTGCATTAAAGATGATACTATCGGAATTAGAATTCCTGAGTCTGATTTCATACTAGACATCATTCGATCGTCAGGCGGTATTGTTGCCCAGACTTCTGCTAATAAATCGGGGATGCCTGATTGTTATTCAATTAACGAATTACTCACTCAATATTCAAAAGATGAATTAGAACGGGTTGATCTGATAATTGATGGGGGAGAGCTGGAAAAATCCGGCCTTTCTCAAATTTTTGATCTGACAGGAAGCGAGCCGGCGGAAATTGAAAGAAAGTAAATTTTGTGCTAATATTTAACTTAAATATTCATCAGATTATTTGGTTTTATTGATGCCGCGATGGCGGAATTGGTAGACGCGCACGACTCAAAATCGTGTGGCCGTAAGGTCATGTGGGTTCGATTCCCACCCGCGGCACCAATAAAACTCAGTAAATAGTTGAACTTAACTCTAAACTAAAATCGCCCCTATTCATCGGGGCGATTTTAGTTTAGAGAGTTCATTCCTAGATCAACTCTGCGAGATGCAAGAGGTAGAGGAATACTCCTATACAGACAAGTCCTGGCGCCCATGCGAGCATTAGCCCAACCGGCGAGCCCCATTCATCCCAGTGCGATCTTCGCCACAACGGAAACTTCGAGTCTATTGCACTGTTCATTACAGCTTCATTGATTTCCCGTGCGAATTCCTGTGCGAACTTCTTCTTTTCTTCTTTGTCCATTTTGACTCCGAAAATTAATCTTTTGATGACTATCCAATCGACCATTCGACTTCGCTCATGGCAAGCCAAAATTTAGGATAGTTTTTTGGGGCCCTTGATTTTGACGTTGGGACTCCTTTTTTTATATCCCAGAGCAGGACAGGAGTTAAAACCCATTTTCCAAATGCTTTTGTAGGCGAAACTTGATTAAAATCGAGCGAAAAGTAGTATTTGTAAGGAAGCATATCGGTTGATACGTTGACGAACAAATGGTACTTTGCAGCCGATTTTGGCAAATTGCAGCCCAAAGGGTATTTGGAAGATGGGTTTAGATCCAACGGATTTAATGAATTACCCCGCGGCAAGCCGACGGGGTATCGTCGCTACGGTTTAAACATTCGCAGCTGGATATCCTCTGGCTTTTGGCCTTGGTTTTTATTATAAACAATTCGAGCAAAAAAACAATATAAGCGCTAAATTTGACATATTTTTTATCTATGATAATGATTAATTAGGCACCACTACACAGAGGAGGCGATATTGGTGATTGACCAGAAGTTCACACACGATGAGTACTTGCGCCGCATGATCGGCTACACAGTACGAATGGACGACCACTCGAAGTCGGCTTTCGAATTGAACGGCAACTACTATGGACGCTATCGACTCACTGATGTCTTCATTCCTCTGGAAATGGAGACATGCAAAAGCTTGTGTCGAGAACTCTCGTACTATGGACCATTGATGCTCTACTGGGCATACAAAAACGCCGAGTTCTTTCGGTGGAGCCTAGTGGATGAGTCGATTCCTCTTCATGATCGAGATGGAGCTTTGTCGTTAAAGGGTCAAAAAACCGTTTATTGCATTTACGACGGGTGCAGACAATCGAATGCAATTGCTCTTTTGGAACTGAGATACTGGCCAGCCTTACCAGAGCTCCGCGAAGCAATGCTGCATGAGAGAGACAGCTATATGAGAGCATTGTGCGTTGAGACAATCGGCGTGATGGGCGAGCGCGGATTAGTATACGCGAAAGACATCAGAGAGAGCATCCGAAAATTCAATGACGATCAATACTTCATAGGCGAAGCAGTTAAAGCTCTGGGAATACTGGGCGATAAAGATGGAGTTGCGCTGCTCCTCGAGCTATATGAAGAAACGCGGGCACGGATCGATCGACTTACCTTCGATGAGGCAATGGACAAAGAGAGATGGTCCATCTACCTTATCGGAGACATCGCTGAGGCACTGATTAAACTGGATCCACAATCAGCCCAAGACATTCTAGCGATGGAGTTGGCCAACCCAAATCCGCATGTTCATCACTTCACCAAGCGAGCATTTCAACTCTCGCCGCTTCGACACGACGCAAAACTGATAGGCAGCAGTTTAACTGCCACAGTTGCTTCTCTACCGAAAGATCCCCAGTGGATTTTTCGGAGGTATAGTGGACTATGATTGTCTACGAAAGCCGTATCCCTCGAGCTCCGGAAACCATCCGGGGCTCGTTTTTTAAGCCGGTTACATCACAAATTAGCAGTTTATTCCGCTTTTTTGTTATAAAGATAAAGTGGTAAAATAAAACTATAAAAATGAGAAAGCCATGGTCATAGATATCGAACTTACTTTAAATAGATTTGGATTTGGGAAAATTGCTGAAAATAAATTTCAATTATTTTGGCTTAGATTTTCAAAGTGGCAAATTTCCAGCAAACATTCTGTTTCTTTTGAAATAAACTGGCGTACTAAGGAGAAAAAATGAAATTGAGTTTTTTAAAACCCTTAGCAATCCTTTGTAATCCATATGAGAAATCCCTTGGGCTATAAAGTCCTTAGAACTTATCAGCAGGGCGAAGAAATATATGAGCTGGTTAAGAAATTTACAGCTTCTTATTTGCATGTAATCCAAGACTCCCTGCTTATCGGCCATATGAACGATTCCGCTCGTAGTGTTCCACGAAATATCGCAGAAGGATACGGCCGAAATAACACAAAGCAATATTATGAATTTTTGGGTTTTTCATTTGGATCGCTGGTGGAACTCCTTGAAGATTCCTTGGAGTTAGAAAAAGACATTAAGGAAGGGCAAAGGAAAACTAAGGATGACAACGGAGCACTAGGGGATTTGTCAAAAATCATCAAGTTTTGCATGGGCGAAAAGACGATGTTAAAAAGGCAAATGGAGAGAATGGAAGAAATTGCCGGTGAGCAAGGACTACTTTCTCAAAACCAAAATATCGCCAAATTAATGGAGGAAAAACGCAGAAAAGAAAAGGAATTTGACCAATGGCTAGCAAAGGAGCTAAATAAGAACAAGCATAAGTAAAATCGTCTATTCTAAATCAATAATGAAAATAATTAATGTGCTCGGGAGGTGTTATGAAAAGTTTATACAAACAAAGTCTTGTCCATTCTTTGGGTATTTTAGCGTACATAGCCGCCGTTTCTCATGTAATGACAAACGGAGAAAAATGGTTTGGCAAGATGGACAATTTCATCGGGCCGATTGCTTTTTTATTGCTTTTTACGCTCTCTGCATTTGTCGTTGGATTACTAGGGCTAGGAAAACCAATCATGTTTTTTCTTGACGGAAAGAAAAAAGAAGCAGTGATGTTGGTTTCTCTTGTTGCTGGTTGGCTTTTTGTATTCACAATAATAATGCTACCAGTGTTGCGCAATTGTCATCCCAGACTTGATCTGGGATCCAGAAATTATTTATATAGATTCCGTATCAAGTACGGAATGACAGATTGAGAAGAATTACGCAACACTGGTAATGCTGGTTATTTCTGCTATGGCAGAATAATTACTGTTAGCTTGAATAACGACAAAAGTCATTCTTATTGAAATAATAGATATAATTTTTCTAATATAATTGTGAACAGAAGTTCATTGCACATTTTAATTATGGGCGATCAATCGAATTCTGACTGATTATTTGCTAGAATAGAGTCAATAAGATTATTGGCAGTCAAAAAACCAATGAAGCATCAAATATTTACTGAAAAAGAGTTGGAGAGTATTTTTTCCGGCAAAAGAGCAAAGAAAGAAAAAGAAAAAATTGTAAAAATATTTAAACCTTTTTTTATCTTTGTTTTAACAACCGGTTTTGTGTTTGCGGCCTTTAACTTCCAAGAGTTAAAACAGAATTTTCTTTATTGGTACGATGCCAATTATGGGTCTTTCAATAAAGAAACTGTCCCTGACTACAGCCAGCAAATTCTTGAAAAAATTACCAAAAAAGAGAGCGCTGCTTCCAATCTCCCTCCTTTGCCTGAGTTAACTGATAATCACTTAAAAATACCTTCTATCAAAGTCGATGCTCCTATCACATGGAAAGTAGCCAATGAACCACAAAGCGTTGCAGAGAACTTAAAAAACGGACTAATTCAAATAGACGGCACCAGCCTGCCGGGCGAAAAAGGCAATATTTTTATCACCGGCCACAGTTCAAACTACCCATGGGTTCAAAGTGAGTACAATAACGTTTTTGCCCTCTTAAACAAAGTGGTGGTCGGCGATGTAGTACATTTAAAATACAGCAATCAGGATTTTTTGTACCGAGTAAGCAACATTGAAGTAGTGAAACCAGATGACCTTTCCCCAATGAAACAAACAAATTCTTCAACTCTTACCTTAATGACCTGCACTCCGGTCGGAACCAGCCTTAAGCGATTAATAGTCACTTCAAAACAGTATTATCCAGACCCAAATCAAAATAAAACATCTTCGGCCTCTGGGGCCGCACTGAAGATGCCAAAGAAAGTCAGGTAGAACTTAAGAAAAATATTTAAAAATGCGATCTCTGCTTTCGACTGTTTGATTGCCCTTAAAATACATCTCGATCAAGGTTATGTTTTGGGCTTCTTCGTCGTAACAGTAAATCAAGCGAAGCGATTCTCTTTTTAGAGTTCGGCATGCCAGGCGTGCTTTATAGATTTTACTTTTGATTTTTAGCCCGGGGATTTGGTCAACATCATTGCCTCGGCCGACAGGAAACAATGCCAGAACCTTTTTTCTAAGTTCTAGATCTTCGGGCAAAGATTTATACTTTTTATAGAGCTTCTTAAAATCTTTGCTAAATTCTGGCACTTCGGCAAATTGCATTTCCCTCCTTAGAGTTCTTCATACTCCCTTACGGAATAAGCAGGTGAGCGGTAAAATACAGCTTCATAGTCAATTGGTTTTCCATCCTCGGCGATTTTCCAAGGAGTGTCTTCATGAGAAAACTCGCTTATTTGCTTTGCGCTTAAATCGGAAAGCTTACAAAGCACATCATCGATAACTTCTTTTTCTGCTCCGTTTATTCGCCTAAGATCAGGTTTGCGCAAAGCGAGATAGCGTGTTTGCTGATATCCATGATACTTATTCTTATCTATAGTAACTTCGCCTTTTTCGATCATTTCTTCGACGACGCTCTTAAATGAAACAGGTGTCGGGCCAAAATGATTTTTTATATATTTTGCGCCAGTTAGCTGTTCTTCAAATTTTTCATAATAGTTGAAGTCGGAGAAATATAGCAATTTATATAGTACAGTTTCGCCAATATTTGGCTTGCCAGCAACTTGTTCTAATAGATAAAGCAAAACTTCTTTGAATTTACTTTTTTTAAGTTTTGGTATCGCAATTCTTTCTTCTAGCTCCTCTCTTGGAGTCTCAATTTCCACTTCTTGTGTTATTTCCTTGCCGGACAAAATATAGTCAGCTGGCACGCCAAATATGGCTGTCAATTTTGACAGCTCGACGCTCGTCAAATCTCTCTCACCTGTTTCTATTTGAGAAAGTGAAGAACGAGAAGAAAATCCCAAAAGTTCGGATAATTCTTCCTGCGATTTTCCGCTTTGTTCCCTAAGAGATTTGACTCTCTTGCCAATTGTATTTTTTGTTATATTGCTCATTTTTTCCTCCCTCCTTTTATTGTTTATGTCTCAATTTTATCATTGTTAGAAATAATGTCAATTGGTTGTTTGATAAAACAACATATTGTAGCAATAAAAATTTGACAACTTATCTAACGGCGGCCACTTTGTACTCGCTGCCGTCTTTATAGTATAGTTGGTCTCCTTTGTCGTTCGTGAAAAAACTGGTTGGAAATGATTCCGATAGTGAAATTAATAATGTATCATTGGTTCCAGTCGATTCTATTACTCTTATCTCTTGGCCTTGTTGGTACAAAATATGTTGTTTGTCAGTATACCAAATTGCCCGATAGATCGGCTCTGAAAACCTTGTGATTAAGTCTCCATCAACCCAAATCTCATAATCGGATTGAAATAACCCATTGCTGCTTCTGACGGCTAGAGTGTCGATCGGAGAATTGAGCTCTTTGATTGTTTTTTGGTCGGTCAAACTTCGTATTTCAGGTTTTTCCTTAAAAAGCACAATATTCTTGAAATTTTTAACCAATTCAGGCTCAACCATTACTGATTGCGTCCAAGAAAAGTAGCCGGCTTTCAATATCTCAACGTTATAGTAGCCGGAAAGCAAATTCTCTGAAAATGGTGTTTTTTTGGCTTTGATTTTATCGTTAACCTTAATGGTTGCTTCGCGGGGGAAAGAATTTAAAGCAATGACGCCGGTCTTAGACACCTTAAGATTTTTATAATTAAATCTGTATCCCTCAGCATAGAATAGTATTGACAACGAAAGAGCAGCCACAAAGAGAGCAACTGCTAATTGAGATGCAAAGATTTTAAAAATTGATTTGGTTCGTCGATTATTCGTCATAATTTATATTGTATTGAATATTAGCCCAAAATGCCATACAATCAAGTAGTAATTAGGTAAGAATTCAAGGAATATTATGTCAAATTTTAAAATTGAAGGCAAATGCAAGCTAACCGGTACGATAAATATCTCCGGCGCAAAAAACGCTGCCCTAAAAATACTGCCGGCGGCGATTCTAGCCGATAGCATATCGGTCATAAAAAATGTGCCCGACATTGCCGACATTCGCCAAATCGAGGATATATTATCAAGCATTGGGGTAGAAATATCCCATAACGGCAATACTGTAACTATTGATCCGAGAAACATTAAATCTTTCGAACCAAATAGCAGATTAATCAAAAAATTGCGGGGAGGGGTTGTTGTGATCGGACCTCTTCTGTCGAAATTCGGAAAAGCCGTTTTTTCCCAACCCGGGGGATGCTTAATTGGCGCCAGATCAATTGACGAGCACTTAGATGTCTTTGCCCAAATGGGTGTTAAAATAACAAAAAAAGGCTGTGAATACCATCTTAACGGAAAGCCAAAAGCCGGAGAAATTATTCTCAATAAGATGAGTGTTACGGCAACTGAAAATGCAATAATGTCTACTGTATTGGCCAAAGGTATTACCAAAATTCATGTTGCTGCTGCCGAACCAGAAATCACAGATTTGGCAAATTATTTAAATAAGATGGGAGCGAAAATAAAAGGGGCCGGAACTCACGACATTACAATAGAAGGTGTAGATAAATTGGAAGGCAAAGAGTTTGAGGTTATGCCTGACCGTATTGAAGCCGGCACGTATTTAATAGCTGCTATTGCTTGCAACTCTTCTGTAATAATCGGCCCTGTTGTTCCCGAGCACTTAAGCATTGTTTTAAAGAAATTGGAAATAGCAGGGGCCAAGTTTGAAATTATTTACCAAAACAAACAGGCATACATTAAAACAGGGAAGAGGGGGGAGCTAACAGCCACAAGTATTGACACAAGAACTTATCCCGGCTTTCCAACAGACCTCCAATCTCCCTATGCTGTTCTTATGACTCAGGCAAAAGGTAAGAGCCAAATTTTTGAAACCCTGTTTGAGGGCAGATTTTTATATATCGATGAACTAAGGAGGCTTGGAGCGAAAATAAATATCTTGAGCCCCCATATTATAGAAATGCAAGGACCTTGTGAATTGAAAGGCGGGCAAATATCAAGCAAAGATATCCGAGGCGGTGCTGCGCTGGTTATTGCCGCTCTTATCTCAAAAGGCAGAACTATAATCGACGATGTCCATTTTATCGACAGGGGATATGAAAAAATGGATCAAAAGTTCATCAATGCAGGCGCAAAAATTGAAAGAGTATAAGAACACAAAAGGAAATTCCAACACAGATCCATTACGCAGATAAGCACAGATGAAGATTAATTGATGCTTGACACTGGATGCTAGAGACTAGAATTTGAAATTAGAAATTAGACATTCGAACTTCAATCTTCCAGCCTCAAAATCAAACTTCCAGTTTCAAGAGTCTAGCCTCAATAATTAGAAGATCAGTGTTGGTAATATTATGGTTAAAAAAATAGCAATTGATCTTGGAACGACTAATATTTTAGTTTATTTGCCTAAAAAAGGCATTGTTATTAATGAACCAAGTGTAGTCGCGCTTCAAGCATCACATAATAAAGTTATGGCGATCGGCGAAGAAGCGAAGAAAATGATTGGAAGAACGCCTGAAAGCATAATTGCCGCCAGCCCCCTAAAAGACGGAGTAATTGCAAATTTCCGTATTGCCGAAGCAATGCTTCGATATTACATCAATAAGGTTTCCGGCAGCATCAGGTTGTTTAAACCCGACATTATGGTTTCAGTTCCGGCCGGCATAACTTCAACCGAGAGACGGGCGATGATTGATGCCTGCAACGCCGCCGGAGCCAAGCAAACGTATGTTATAAAGCAACCGATTGCTGCTGCCTTGGGCGCAGGCGTTCCCATTGCCGCTCCTACCGGCAATATGATCATTGATATCGGAGGCGGCACAAGCGAAGTCGCGGTAATCTCATTGGGAGACGTGGTTGCCTCATCTTCGGTGCGTGTAGGCGGAAATAAGTTTGATGCTGCAATCGCCCAATTTATCCGAAAAAAACACAACCTAATAATCGGAGAGCAAACGGCTGAGGAGATCAAGATTAGAATCGGGTCAGCCCAAACTCCAAAAAAAGAATCAAAAATGGAAGTGTCGGGTTCTAACGCCATCAGCGGATTGCCTGAGAGCATAATTATTACATCCGAGGAGATTGTTAAAGCCGTGAAACCCCCTTTAGTTGAAATAATCAACGCAGTAAAGTTTGTTTTACAGAAAACCCCTCCGGAGCTTGCTTCGGATGTGATGGATAAAGGAATAATATTGACCGGCGGAGGATCACTTCTTCGCCATATTGATACGCTGTTGACTAAAATTACCGGTGTTCCCTGCGAAGTTGCGAATGATCCGATCGAATGCGTCGTAAAGGGCACGGGTATCGCGATCGAAAGCCTAGAAACTTTTAAAAAGTCTGTCCTTTGGACAAAAGAGTAATAATTTATAAGGAAATTCCATCACAGATAATATTGATGCTTGACACTAGATACTAGAGATTAGAATTTGAAATTAGAAGCTAGATATTTGAACTTCAACCTTCCAGCCTCAAAATCAAACTTCCAGTTTCAAGAGTCTAGCCTCAATAATTAGAAGGTCAGTGTTGGAAATTCGATATTATGATCATCGGTATCGATGCGTCAAAAACTGCATTAAAACAAAAAACAGGAATTGATAACACCGCTTATCAAATACTTTTGCATTTGGAACAGCTTGATCATAAAAATTCATACTTACTATATAGTAATAAGCCCATCGACAAGAGCTTAAAAATGAATGCTAACTTTAAGGAAAAGTTAATACCCTTTCCAAAATTCTGGAGCAAGTTTAGATTGCCGCTAGCACTTCTGCGCGATAAACCGGATAAATTTTTAGAGCTAACAAACGCTGTTCCTTCATTTGCCCCAAAAAAAACAGCCGTCTTTATTCACGACCTTGCCTTCAAATTTTTTCCTGAAGCGTATTCCCCATTTGAACTAATGCTTCAGGAATCAGCAATCAAGATTGCCGTAAACAAAGCCGAAAGGATTTTTTTTAGCTCTGAAGCCAGCAAGAAAGACTTTCTAAAATTCTATAAATATCCGGAAAAAAAGATTAAAATTGTGCCTTTGGCTTTTGACGAGACGATTTATAAAAATAGCAATAAGGCACAAAACGTTCTAAACATCGACTCTCCATATTTTATTTTTGTCGGCCGGTTGGAAAAAAGAAAAAATA
>CAYIJI010000007.1:0-28274 GCA_964363695.1 uncultured Candidatus Saccharibacteria bacterium | reverse complement strand
GAACTGCACTTTTATCTTTTAAATGGTGCACTTTTAACTTTTAATTAACACATGTCTTTACTAACAGGTAACAGCCAGAAATGGAAATGATGTTCGCCATTTTCCACCATTATTATATCGATCTGCTCAATATCCAACACTTCTCGCATTCCATGCCGTAGTTTAACAACTAGACTAATAAAATCTTTTTGTTCATCTTTGGTAAATTCATCAATGCTTTGGATATGTCTGTTTGATGAAATGATGATGAAACCGGGAATTGGAATTTCACAATCTTGATTAACGCAAAAATATTTTGTTTTCCAAATAAGCCCGCCTGGCGGCACAAAATCCCATTTTTCAATAGCGCATCCGAGACAATTCACCTCTTTTTTGTTGTCGTAAATATCGATAATTTCCATAGGGTTAATATACAAATAATAAAGGAGAATATCAACAAAAAAATCCTAATCAAGCGATTAAGATCTTTTTGGCAGGACACGATAAAGGCAGTTAGAAACTATTACTTAGCTGGCTCCAGAGAAAATTAGCCGCCTTGTTTGGCTAGACCTTGATTCCGGTTTTTTTAATTTCGCGAGCCAACGGGTAATAGGGGTCGTTAAAGTCTTCTGTTGAAAAAGGGTGCGGCTCTATAGCAAGATCAATTTGTTGGCTTAGGGACATAAGTTTTACGCGCTCGCCCTGTCTGTCGTCGCCAAAATCAGGCGAAACGACAGCAACATCAATATCACTTGAACGATTTGCCGTACCTTTGGCATAAGAACCAAAAACATACAGAGCCTTAACTCCAAAGCCATTTTTCTCAAGCAAACGCTGAAACATTTTTGCTTCTTTGTAAATTTTCGGGCTTAAAGTTGTTCTTTTATCCATTTATACATCTCTTTCGAATTACCACGCCAAATGGCAGCATATTCGCGTGTCGCTTTTTTATAAAATTGTTCTTTATAATCATCATAACGCGCTTCAATATTAAAAGTTGTGATTTCGCGTAAAATTAATTTCTGCTCTTCGGTTAAACTTAGTTCGGCAATGCTAGCAAGTCTAACTAAATCATGTACAAGCAAAACCTCTTTCCCCTTTTTAACAATCAAACACTTGATAATTTTCTCAATGACCAAGTGCCATAAAAATAGCGACCAGCTATAATGGCCCAATTTATACATATCGTCCGCAGTCAAACTATCACGCTCGGCTGCTTCGAACCAATGATTTATTGATTCTTCCTTGCTCATAATTCTGCCTATTTAAACTTATTATATTATATCCTATCCTTCATAAAAATCAATTGGCGGTTTTATAAAAGTTAAAATATTTAAAAAAGTTTAAATTCCACTTTGCTATATATAAAAATAGACTTTCTGAAAGCGACTATTTTCTTTGGCAGGGCCAAGAGGAGTCGAACCCCAGTTCTCGTTTGCTAACTTATCCACTATCTGAGGATTGAATGAGCAAGCAATTTTGTGATAAAATAGCAATCGGAGGTGGCTAATTCTCCTTTTTTTTATAAACATTTACTAAGTGAGCGGAAATGAAAAAGAACATTCAGAAACTTATTGAGGAGCAGAGAGCTTTCTACAAAAGTATTGTTTCTGTGAGCTGTCCAATTCTTGAAGAAACTGTCTTTTTTACCTCTGAAGGATTTAATCATTTGCTTTACAAATCCAATCGGCAACCACGAAAATTCAGCGAGCGATATATGAAGTTGATGTGTTTAAAACACGCACCAGAAGTACTAAAAAAATGCACTAATGTATCCGATACTAGACAAGTTAAGAAAACAATAAAAGGAAAATCAAAATTAGGGGTAAGACACGAAATAGTATGTGAAATTAAAAAAGGCACTGAAATTAGAGTCATTGTTGAGAAGATAGGCACTGGCAAAGCAAAATTTTTGAGTGTAATGCCTCATAACAACAGGTCTAAACCTCCTAAGAAACCAAAAAACACCCGCAAAGGGCGTTCTTCGGTGTGCTAGTGTCTCAGCTTAGAATATTCTTAGCCGAAGAAGGACTTTCGTCCCACTAACACAATACAAATCTATCAAAAAAGTAATGAAATGTCAATTGTTGATAATGTCAAAGACTTAAAAAAGATGTAATAGACTTCTTTCAAAACCCTCTTTCCGGCGAATTAAAACTTAAGCTAATAAATGGGGTTTTGAAAGAAGTCTAATGAGTAATAATAAAAAAAAGAAAAAATAGATCTAGTGTTCAGTTCTTCATATAATCTTGAAGAATAGCGATGTATTCTTCGATTTTTTTGATATTTTCCGGTGAAGGGGCCGCAAAGGGGACGGTTCTCTTTTGATTACGAAATTAGGCTTTTTCATTATTCATATACTTTGTAACAAAAAAAGACCAATTCTATTGATCTGTTTTTGGCAGGGGAATCGCCCCGACACCCTTTTGCAAATTGTGGCAGGCCCTAGAGGAGTCGGACCTCTGACTCAAGTTTTGGAGACTCGCATTATACCGTTTAACTAAGGGCCTATCATAATTTGCATAGTAATTTTTATTAAGGGTGCGGGGTTGGAGACCCTCGTTATACCATTTTCCGCCCCTTGGGCGAGATCCCGCCTTGGGTGGAAACTATGGCCCTATAAGTTAGAATTGTTTGTCAATTCTAATTATTTTGTTTCTTTGTGCAATGTTCTTGCTTTTTCGACTTTGCAATATTTAACCAGTTCAATTCTCTTTATCACATCTTGGCCTTTTAGCCTTTTTTCGGTGTGATAATTTCTGGCTTTGCATTTTTCGCATTCAAGAGTTACTAGTTTTCTTGCTTCTTTTGCCATAAATTCCTTAATGATTCATTATTTATAAATTTATTTTAAATTCCGCGTGTTCTGGCTGTGCCACGTGACCAAGCGGGATTAAATGATCAGTCGCGTAAAATCGCTTCGCTCACACGGCTGTGCCACGTGAATCGAGCCATTGTTATGTTGACCAGCCCCGTAAAATGACAAGTCATCACGGCTGCGCCACGTGACCAAGTGGGATTAAATGATCAGTCGCGTAAAATTACTTCGTAATCACGGCCGTGCCACGTGAATCGAACTGGTAGTTAAGTTTAACAGCCACGTAAAATTGCTTCGCAATCACGCGACACGTAAAACACATGCTTCGCTTGGTTTTACGTGGAGCCGCCTGAGGGATTTGAACCCACAACCTACTGTTTACAAAACAGTTGCTCTACCGTTGAGCTAAGGCGGCAATTTTGATGGCTGTGCCACGTGAATCGAGCCATTGTTATGTTGACCAGCCCCGTAAAATGACAAGTCATCACGGGGCACGTAAAAATTTCGCTTAAACGCTCGATTTTTACGTGGTGCTGAGGGAAGGGTTCGAACCTTCGAAGGCACGAGGCCGACAGATTTACAGTCTGTTGCGTTTGACCACTTCGCTACCTCAGCATATTATTTTCAATGTAATGTACCAATTGTTTTTTAATATATTTTCGACCAGATCCACTTTTTAAATATTTCTCACGGCCTAAAGCATCTCTTTTATCAATATAACCTTCTAGATATATTAGCTTCCAATCTCCTTTTGCTTTTCTGGTATGTGAGCTCCCAATTTTAGTGTTATGCTCTTCTAGTCTTCTTTCAACATCCGTAGAAAAACCGATATACCAGCCGCTATTTAAAGAATTCTCAATAATATAAACATAAAACAGTCTAACCATCTAATGTTCCTATATTATAACACTTCTAAACATTAGCTGCCGTGCAACGTGAGCACAAAGTGATTTTACATTGTGCCACGTGACCAAGTGGGATTAAATGATCAGTTGCGTAAAATTGCTTCGCAATCACGGCCGTGCCACGTGAATCGAACTGGTAGTTAAGTTTACCAGCCACGTAAAATTGCTTCGCAATCACGTGACACGTAAAAATCTCACTTTGTTCGATTTTTACGTGGAGCCGACGACGGAACTCGAATCCGTGACCTCACCCTTACCAAGGGTGTGCTCTACCAACTGAGCTACATCGGCTTAGGCGCGCCACGATCTCCTCATAAATTAACAAAAAAATTGTAACATTTTTAAGGAATAAATTCAACCACCAAGTTTGTAACCACTCACTGTCATTCCAGACTTGATCTGGAATCTAGAAATTATGCAAGCAGACTAACTCTCTGGATCCCAGATCTCAAGCTTGCAGTCTGGGATGACAACAGGGGGCAGTGAGTGGTTACCCAAGTTTATTTCTAATATTAAGATTAATATATCTCACCAATAATTTTAATTGAGGAGAAACAGTCTTATGCGTCTCCTCGGTCAGTCCTCTTCAACATCATAGTCGAGAAGGAAAACAACAAAACTGTAGCAGGCTGCAAACCCCCAGAGAGCAGTGATTGCAAGCTGGTTCCAGTCAATAGTGGTGAAAAACAGCACCGCCCAAAGAGATGCTCTCGACAAACACTCTAACACAACTTCACCTCTTTTCAGAAGAGCACTGGAGCAAGGTCCCGGACCTTGCTCCAGATCGAACAACGCACTATCAATCTACATCACTCCCCCATAATACGAACATCCGGGACGATCTTGTGGAGTATCCAGTAAAGGAATCCTCCAAACAGCGCCAAGGGAAAGAAAGAAAGCCGGATGAGCAGGTCAGATAAAAGCATTAGACCCGCATTCTCAGCCATGAAACTGAGAGTTAGAATGCCAAAGATTCCAAAGATAATTCCGGAGACAAAAGCAAATATCCTGCAAGATATCACGCCCAGCTTACTAAACTTTATTGCAAAGCTTAATGTCTTCGGAAATCTAGAGATATCTCCTGGAATTGTTCCTCCCACAGCGCCCATGGCAACAAAGAAGCAGAAAACGAATGCAAAAAGATACATACCCACTACCGAGTAATCCATTTTATCACCTCTTTTCTGTCGCGGTCTTTCCTCTATTAAAATAGACTCCCACACTTTAGAAGTCAATCTTATTGTTAAGTATTATTATTTTACCACTGTAATCATCTTACCGGAAAAATATCCATGCAATGTTGTTCCAGTAATTAAGACAAACGGAAGCTGTAGAAAAAGCATATTAATTAGAAACAGATCAAGTGGAAAAAATATATGAAAAAATAATGTGGCAAAACTGAGGGTATAAAGTACATTATAAAGAAATTGATTTTTGGTTGGATAATTTTCCCTCCAGTATGATTTCATAATAATCATGCCAAGATCTCGATTCTTATTTAAAAACATGAAAACCAAGCAATAAACAAAGAAGATGCCGACTACTATCAATCTCTTAAAAAGAATATTTTCACTAAAAGATATAAATGGCAAAGAAATAACAAAAACAACAATTGCGTTAATTACTGAAGAAAAAAGTTTTTGGAATAAATTTGTATTTTTCATTAAAATATTCTTAAGTAAGCGCTTTTTCTTATCAAATTTAAGCCCGTCTTTCCAAGAGAAGCAATAACAAAACAACCAAAAGTTATTCCAAACAATAATCTCGGTAATCTAACTAGTTATTTTTAATACTCAATTATTCCATGCTAGTTTATTGTGGCGGCTGGCCCGAACAGGCTCCGGGATTTGCTTGACAATACTGCTCCGCACATTCTTTTGTAGTACAACCGCCCGGTCCAGTACTTCCTTGCGTGGTTCCGTCAGCAGGGTTTGGTCCGCTCTGACTGTCGTCGCGCGGCGCTTCGCCGTATCGCTCTCCCTTAAAGCACTCTGTATTAATTTTTGCCTGTTTTTCTTCATAGGACATCTGAACCGAAGTATCGCTGGCAATCCGGTCGACACAAGCTTGCGTGTCCGGATTGGCCCGGGGATTATCGTTATTCGGGGTCTGCTGTTCACTATAACATTCACGATTTAATCTCTGTTGAATTTCTTCTGAATATGGCCCGGGCGCTCCTCCAGTAACACGATTAGCGCATTCATTCGCTTCTTGCTTCGTCGCGCCTCTCGGACCTCCTTCGCCGGTAATTTGATCGGCTTTTCCGCCAAAACATTCTTTATTGATTCGATTCTTTGCTTCATCGCCAATATTAATAGGACCATTAAGCGGCTGTCCAATAATTCCTTCGATACACGATTTTGACTCAGCTGACATTTCCGGTCCTTTATTGCCTGGATTGCCGCCTTCGGGTTGAAAATTATTTTTCCGGAAGCATTCGCCGGCCAAATTTTTCTCTTCCGGAGACATTGATTCTTTTGGCTTGTCCATAAAGGAGCTTCCCAATTTTTCCCGTAAACAACTCTCTACTGCTTCAGGAAGTTGAGGACGGCCTCCGGGGCCTCCGCCAAAACATTTCTCCCCTACTTGCTTTTTCTGTTCTTCTGTCGGCTCTGCATCCATCTTTCCCATTATGCCTTCGATACATTTTTGTTTTTCAGGCGATAGATTTTCTCCGCCCGGACCCCCTCGATGTGAAAAGTCTTTAAAACACCCTGCATTTTCTAGCTTTTTAAAAATAGCTGAATCAGAACTAGGGCGCTCGCCGGAAAACATTTTATTGGCTTCTGCTTCTCCCGCTGTTTTTATGATGCACTGTCTTACAGAATCCGGCATTTTTTCCTTTCCGCCGGGGCCGCCAAAACAGGACTCGGCTTCCCCCATAATCCGCTCGCCTTCTTCCCGGGACTTCACTTTAGCCAGCTTATCTTTGTAATCGCTTCCTAATTTTTTCTTGAGACATGAATCGGTGTCGGGAGAAAAGTTTAAATCCTTAGGTTTGCCATCTTTTCCAAAACCCATATCTTGGCCGTATTTTTGAAAACAAATCTCTCCCTTCTTTCCTTCTTCAGCTGTCGGTTGCCTCTCGCCAGATTTAATTTCCTCAAAAATTTTATCCCCAATTTGTTCTTTAAGGCATTTACTCAATTCAGGATTTAATTTATTATTTTCCTCTGCAACAGTCTTTTCTTCCGCTTTGGCGGTGACCGGGAGACCGGTAATCATAGATCCAAACAGTAAACAAAACAGTAAAACAAAAAATTTACAGCGCATCCTGCCTCCTAGTCCTTATAGCATTTTAATGAAGCTAAGTTATCTTCTGTCGTCGCCAAACTTGAATTAGCGCTGATAGCGGCATATTTATCAGCTCCCCAAACTTCTGTTAGGCACTCAGTTAAAGTTTTTTCCGTTGCGGCTGTATTAGTAGCTGTCGTAGAAGCATTCTTCCCTAAAGTTAACTCATAAACCCATCCGCCCCCAAACCCTGCGACCAGCGATAAAACGATAACAATGATCCCTAAAATTTTTGACATTTTTTTCCTCCTTTATTTAATATTTTTTAATCACAAGACTGCTAATCTTACAAAACAAATTTCTTCGCTACAGACCGCTCCTATGTATTATCCCCTACCATTTTACCATATTTCTGTCTATTAAAACAAATTAATCTAAAAAAAGCCCTTGTTTTATGTGCTATAATATATATGGAAAAACTTTTAATAACAAAGAATGAGGAGGAATTATGGACTATGGCGCAGACCCAAAATACGGCAAGAAATCAATATGGAAGTGGATCGGCATATATATCATTATCGCAATAATCCTATACGCGGCAATATATCTGGTTTATAAAGAAGTTAAAAACAATAAGACGGACGATTCCGGCTCCACCACAACTCAATCAACCGGTTTATACTAACTTAGTTTTAGGAGATGGTTCTCAGTATGGTTCTCAGTTACACGCAACAGTATTGACAAATTGGCAAATATTATGTAGTATGCAAGTACTAAAATCGATAAAGGCAAACCCCGATAAATCGGGGGACGCAAAACCACAGACCTACGTCTCGGCACCCGCCTGATATGGTGGCTGGGCAACCGAAGCCTTTAAAACTTCGGTTTTTTTATCGGTTTTATTACATACCTGCGACTTGTCGCAGGAGCACCTTGACAATTGGAGGTTACAAAATCGACTGAATATTTTGTAGTAAACTCTGGGATCAGATCATGGATGATGGCCTAGAGGGAACAGAATCAGAAATGAAGAATCTACGGAGGTTAACACAAAATGAAAGTCACAAAACTGTTTGGAATCGCTATCGCATTGCTTGCCCTCATGCTCTGCACATGTGCAGACGCAAACTTGAGGCAACTTCCTGCTGGTGCTCCAGCCGAGATGAATGGGGCTGTTGTAACAGTATCGACTTATGATGCGAACTACAACCCCGTCGTCTATGCCCAGCACCCCGATCGAGCATTTGGCATCGCCATCTGGTCCGAAGCTGGCCAGCCATTCAACGAAGGCGACTGTATTGGCGGACAAGGATTTATAAGCAAGTTCCCTAGCACAGGAGAACCAGTCCTTGTCATCCCTAACACAGAGATAGTCACGATTGAGTCTGGCTATCCGTTGTCCAGATCATTAGGTATGCCTCAAAAGGCCATCTTCCAAGAAGGTCTGTCACCTCAGGGGAGTTATACTCGGATTTGGGGCAAAGTCACTAACGCAGCTAGTCCATATGATAGCTCATGGTACATGGATGACGGCACCGGATTGCCCAACGACTTAACTGTCGATGGTTATTCAACAAAAGGTATTAAGGTTTGGGGTTATTGCCCCTTCGGGCAAGACCAACAAGCCGCTATCTTGGGTGTTGCTTCTCTGTACAATTATTATGGTGCTGTTGTGCCGTGTTTCTATCCTTCTGCGTCTCAATCAAGCGAGGTCAGAGGACCAGAAACGTTTACACTCACCGGCATGGTAACTGCTGACGTAAGTGCCGCCGGTAAAACAGTGCAAGTCGTCACTAATGCAGGATCTGCTTCGGCAACCTTAAATTACAGTGGCGTCGGCACCTTCACGCTTCAATTGCCAAAGGGGAGATATGCTGTTGGCGCCAAACTGTTTGGATACAAAACCCAAACCAAATTGGTCAACTTCCCTCAGAGCTCTGTAGACTTTACGCTTGCACCTCTGTCACCGGCTAAGCTTATCAGTATAGGAAGTGATTACAATATACTTCCTGCCGATGGTACAACTACGGTTGAGATAACTATCGCCGTACATGACAAGGAGGGCCGTGGATATGGCAATGAGCTGCTCAATGTTCAACTCGACAAGGGGCAGATAGTTACACCAGCCCCAATTCGTACGAACAGCAGCGGCATCGTCAAGATCGTCGTCCAAGCTAGTTCAGTACATGAAGCTGCTAGGTTGGTGGTTAATTCTAGTGGGAATAAGGGAGCATATAACCTCTTCTACGTTGGAGACAATGATCCCTTAATTTGGCCGGCTGAACCAGAAAGGCTCACAGGAGAAACTCTATCTGGTGTAATCCCAATTACTTGGTACTGCCACGATATGACTATTATCAATGGCAGCACCGAGACAATCGTCGATCAGCTCAGATTTTGTACTGTGTATGTTGATGGTCAAATCATCGACCAAGACATATCACAGCCAGAAACTGATGATCCTTACTACTTGGTATTCGATACCGATGTCGATACAAGTGATCTATCTGATGGGCCACATCAAATATGGTGTGTCATAGAGGACAAAAATGGTAATTCCCTCAAAAGTTCAGTTCTCACCTTCGTCTCAAACAACACAATCAATTCCGTTAACACAACATTCACTAATGTGGAGTTGGATGGTGAAGTTGATCTGATCAATGGGGGAACCATGACTATTTCTGCCAATCTGCAACAGTCAAGCAGTTGGAAAGTAGTGGTCAAGGACTTTAATCCCGGCCTTTCTGATCCTTATGTTGGAGAAAGATTACTAGCAGAAGGTACTGGAAGCAGTATAAATTGTGTTTGGGATGGTAGGGTCTATCCGACACAGGCAGACCAAGATCAGCCAGATGTTGGTGTAGTCGAAATACAATCGGCAGGAAAAACTGTCCGAAAATGGATCGGTGTGCGAGTCATCCCGGACAGTGCGGTCAAGGTCCTCTGTCTTGCTGGAAGACCTAACACTGCCAAATGGAGAGATGACCCGGCAATGAATCTATGGCCGGTGGCAACATATACTCTTTACAGGAAAGCCCGAGATATGGGTTGGCCTGCAAAGCGACTTTCGCCAACTCAGGCCAACTGGGATCGCGTTACCAGTATTACTACAAACGGTGTTTGCCAAATGGTTTACGCATTTTGTCATGGAATGACAACTGCAAATCCAGCAACTGGCAAGCAGCAAACGTTTATTGCTTTGCCGCGTTCAAAGTATAGGCGGAGTACTCTTGTTACTTCATGGACGATACCCGGCGCAATAGACTGCATGGGTGTTGATAGCTGGGGTTTGCAGTATTCGAACCGGATGAGATTCTGGTTCAATGATTCGTGTCATAGCGGCAAGGTTGGAGGTTATTTGTCGAATCCAACAGCTACCGCACCTCAGGTAAGTGATACTGCCAAAAATGACTTCGCCGAGGCGCTCGGTACCTATTACGACGAATTCGAAGAAGCCGTCTATCTTGGCTGGTACACGACGAGCAGTGGTGCAATGTCTTGGGTAGACTTCGTTTCGTCTGTGAATACACCCCTTGGTATATTTGGAATGTGGGGTTCAACTACTGGTTGGGAATTGAGACGAGTTATCGGCAGATATCCGCCAGGATGTCCGCTTCTACTCAATCAAGCCAACGTGCCTGGTGAATGGTGGAACATTCACCAGAAACTTCGCTCATTCGGCAGCAGCTTGTGGGGCAATAACGACGGCTACGCAATGCTGCAGTTCTGGGTTTACTAGGAGGTGGATCATGAAGAAGCTCATAGTAATAGTTATCGCTGCAGCCTTACTTCTAGCTACCAACCTGACTTGGTATGCTGTTCTAAAAAGGGCTGAAGAACCATCCGTCGTACCTGACCAGAATATTCGGAAACAGGTTGCTGGTTGGAGTGCAAAGGAAGTCAGGATCAGAGGAATCCTTCGAATGAAGGGGGCCGAAGATCCTAGGTGGCACTTCGATGAGAAGAATGACTACATGGTCGTTACTGACAAGCGGCTATGTCGACTCTTTCTTGAGGGGCTCCAGAAGGCAATAAAGCCGAGGTCGCCTCGGCTTGAAGAGCCCACTAAGAACAAGCCTTTTTCCGTTCAAGTTACAGGATCCGACGGAAGAAGTACTGACTGGATTGGCTTCGGCGCCGATAACGTTGAGATTGCCTTCAGCGTTACGTTCGCTGGCGCTTTCAACGAAGTGAGTCAGGTCTTCAAGGTTCCGCTTCAATAGCCTTCTGACTATTGTCCAATTGCCGCCCCGACGCAAAGTATTACGAAAGTAGTACACCGCGCCGGGGCTTTTTGTAGCCAAAGGGCCTTTTTCCTTTTTGTAGCCAGATTTTAAAAAAATAATAATATTAAAAACGTATATTTTTTCTACGGTCGTAGATTTTTTATACGTTTTTGAATCAGACTTTTTGCAAACTTCCTTACAGGAAACTGCTCACTGTCCCTGTTGTCATCCCAGTCTGTAAGCTTGAGAACTGGGATCCAGAGAGCCATATTGTATGTATAATTTCTGGATTCCAGCTCAAGGCTGGAATGACAGTGAGCAGTTACTTTTACAGGTATTTAACTATGAATGAAACATCTTCCCATGCCCGGGGATTATAAAGTCAGCAAGTTTTAATACTTCTGATCGACTTTGTTTTAAAAGACCGCTATTGCTTGCAAATGGGTCTCTTTCTGGAAAATTTTCTTTCCAAAATACATCTCCGCAGATTGCGACTGTCCCTTCTTCTGTTGTTACAAGCATTGTTGTTCCGTCGTAGCTATGGCCTGGAGTTTTTATTAATTTAATATTTTTCGTAACACTATTTTCATAATCGCTGAAAACATCACTCTCCCACCAGCCCCAATAATCAAGTGTTTTTGCTTTAGGAAACATCCCGATGTTTCTGTAATGATCCATATGAGAATGTGTGATATAAACAACATTAATATCGCTTGGCGATAAGCCTTCTTCATTCAACTTATCAATCAATATCTTTTGCTCAGGCAAAGTTCCTGGGTCGATAATAATATTCAATCCTTCGTCCCGCACTAAACTGATTGTAGAACAAGAATGCCCTCCCGAATCAGCCGAAGCATAACCTTCCACTAAAATTTTTACTTTTGCTTTAGTCATAAATTAATTTTTAATATTCAAAATAAGGATAAGGTAAACCAAGATGACATTTGCCAGCAGCTTTTAAAGCAGAATCCCGCACTGCTTGGAATCCTGAAAGTGCGTGCTCCCAAACAACTACTCTGTCTAGCACATGATAAATAAAGCTCGGCACTACATAGCACCAAATACTGCATCCATGGCAAAACTCTAAGCTGCCCTCCTTTTCTAGAAGGCTCAACCTTTTCTCTGAATCTAATGCTTTTTTCAAACCATCATCTAATGATATTTTCGCCTGAGGATTATGGTAGCATGGCAAAACAAGATTATTATCCGATGAAATAGTGGCTACACTGCTGATCGCCTTGCAGGTCGCATTGCAATGGTTGTTACCGCCACGCAATACAAATCTTAACTTGCCGCGACTCATCTGCACATCAGCTTGTTTAGCAAACCACCTAAGATCGCTAAGCTCTGTCTTGGACATCTTTTTTATGTTAAACAAAGGATTAACATTCACCAAAACTTGGTTTTCTCTTGCCAGTTGAAGAACTGATGCAAACTGCTCTCGATCGATATTTCCTTTTTCTCCAGGAACAATTGTAAAAATTAATTGAGTATTTTTACTATTTCTTAATTTACCAGCGATTTTTAGGCCCTCTCGGACATAATCAAAATAACCCTTTCCCCTGTTTGCATTGTGAAAGTCCTCATCCCCATCAATTGAAAAACGTAAAAGTGAAGGCATTTGAAAAACTTCCGGACTTGCGGTAACTATTCTAGGCCCGCTTATGGTAAGTGAAGTATATAACTTTAGCTTTTTGCACTCTGACAGAATTTCGGGCAACCACGGAACTAGTAACGGGTTGCCTCCCGTAAGGTCAACATACACTCCTCCTAATTGTTTAAACTCTGTTAGGTTTTTTAGTGTTTTATCAAAATCAGCATCGCCAGGATAAGGAGAACGAACCAAACAGTGTTTGCAACCGTTGTCACAACAGGAAGTGCAGTAGAGAGAACAA
Organism: uncultured Candidatus Saccharibacteria bacterium; assembly: GCA_964363695.1. Lineage (GTDB taxonomy): Bacteria > Patescibacteriota > UBA1384 > XYA2-FULL-43-10 > 1-14-0-10-43-13 > JAMCZZ01. The sequence goes on along the minus strand of CAYIJI010000007.1, from coordinate 15,217 downwards.
ACCTTTGGATATTTTTGAAACATTTTAATAAATTTTTTCTTAATAGACAATACTGCGTAATATTATACAGGATTAATAGGTGGTTTGGAAAATTAATTTCACTCAAGTGAATGTCATGTCAAATCATTCAACTTTTTCGTAAAAAATACTAGAAGTAAAATGTATACAAATTACTGGTAAAACAATGGCTGCGTTAACTTTAATTCAGTTGTTGTTACTTATACTAATATTAAACGATCGCGTAAATATAGTACAAGTAACTGATTAAATTAATAAATATTTTCCAGACCATTCTGCAGTTAACCTAGCCACCTTCTCTAGCGCTCCTTCCTTCTCAAAAAGATGCGTTGCTCCTTGAACTATTTCAAACTTTTTATTGCTTGGTTTTTAGTTTCATACTTATTCATACTTTTCCGACAACAACTTCTCCACTTCGTTATCCATTACTTGTGAAAAATCAATATAATAAGCGCCGATTGCCCCCAAAAATTGTTCCGGAATATCCAGAGCTACCACTTCATCAACTTCTTTTTCTAGTTCTTCTGCTGTCTCTTTAGGGATGATAGGAACTGCTACCACAATTTTCTCTGGTTTTTGACTTTTTATCCATTTTATCGCTGCTTTCATTGTCAAACCGGTTGCAATGCCGTCATCAACCAATATCACAATTTTTCCTTCAGCCGATATAGGGGATTTTATTTTTGAATAAGATTGCCTCCGCAATAATACTTCCTTTTTTGCGCGATCAATAGTATTTTTGAGCCAATTTTCGTCAATAGATTCTTCAATTTCCTTATCGCATGCAATGTCTCCATTTTCAGAAACAGCGCATACCGCATACTCAGGATTAAATGGATGCCCAACTTTTTTCGCTATTGCTACATCTAATGGAGTATTTAATATTTTAGCAATTTCCGCCCCCACCACTACTCCACCTCGCGGCAAAGCGTAAACTACTGAATCATCTCCTCTGTATCTTAAGAGTTTAGATGCTAATAGTATCCCTGCATTTTTCCGGTCTTTAAAAATCATGATTTTGTTTGTTACTTAATATTCTTTCTTTGCAGGGAATAATGTTCCTTGCAAATAAGGTAAAACTTTTTCCACTTTTGTTCATACTTCATCATATTCGTAAAATTAAAATCATTACATCATTAAATTAAACAAATAGAACATTCTCCATATAAATTAACTGAAATTTCTATTAAATTTGAGCAAGGAGTTAGCAACGTTATTTAATTAAAAAAATGAAAGGAAGGGATTAAAATGGCTAGAGGAGTAGGCGGACATGGTCCTGCAAATATTATGAAACATTTGAAAGGAATCAAATTTCCAACGAATAAAAATCAGGTCCTTGATCTTGCCCGAAAAGGACCAGGGACAGACACCAGTGAAGTGGTCGACGTTCTGAGCCGAATAGGTGACAAGAAATACAATTCAGTCGCAGAGATTATGAAAGAAATTGGAAAGAATAAATAAACAAACTATGCAATGCGTAAGTCCTGAAGTTATATTAATCATGAAACGATCGAGAAAGAAGCTAGAAGAATATACGGCCCTGGTGTTGCCCATGAGTACAGAGAAGGAAGATGGGGAAAGCGGAGAGATGATGAGAACAGACAGCGCTAAACAAAGAAACGTCTTGTTGCATAAGCAACGAGGCGTTTCAAGAACATAAAACTTCCCGCATCAGAAGTGCTGTTTACTGCTTTTGTCTCAAGAGTTCGAGTTCAAGCTGTATGTATCCTAGAGCAATAATTACTGCTCCGCCCATCACTTTGATTGATGGAAAGTAAAATCCCGAATCTGCGCTGTAGATGTTGAACAACCATGCAACTGATCCGTACACAAAAATTACTATTCCCAGTACGATTAATGCAACCGCCACCCCATAGAGCGAGTGCTCAGGTTCTTTTTTTGAAAACATAGTCCTCCTTCTTGCCCTCCGTAGCCCTGCCTGCCGGCAGGCAGGTTTATCGTAGGAGGGTCGTGCTTTATTGTGTTATATATTTTCTTTGTTTCTATATTTATCTTAGTGTTTTTTTCAATCAGATGAAAAGATTATTATATTAATCAGTAAATTTTAGAAAATATTGCTTGGGTTTTGATTCCGCTGCTACTACATGCGCCCAATTTTTATCAATTTTTGAAACTCTCTTAACCGTTTCTTTATTTTTACAAAGCGGATCGATTACCCGCGACTTACAAAGAATTGAGGCATAAAAGTCTTTTGGATTATTTTCAAAATCTATCCTCTTATTCATCCTGTCGAAAAACAATTTCAATTTTTTATCATTTTGATGGTAAGGCTCAATTTTTGAGAGAACGATTTTGTCGGTGGTATACAAATCATCTTCAGAGATGTAACCTTTCAAGAGAGAATGCTTAAGGTAATCCCCCATCGTTTGAAACATTACCGCAGAAAGTAATGGGGTATAATATTTGGTGTTCATTTTTGAAAATAGCTCTGCGTATTTTCTTGCGCTTTCATAGTTTTTAAAAATCCAGCGTTGATTTTCTACTATTAAGTTGTCTAGAAAATATTTTGCATCCTTGATCTCGCCAAATATGCAAGCGGTTCTTAAGGAATAGTCAATTCGATCGGCGCATATGTCAGGCAGTTTATTTTCTTCCAACGGAAAGTTTTTCTCCGAAAGAATGTATTGTACATCAATGCCATATTTTTTAAGGATTGATGGTATTTCAGAATTTTTTACATAATTATCGAATATATGGTCCTGATGATTTTGTTCCGTCTCAAGACCGCTGCCTAAAACATAATCGATGCAGTGTGAAAAAGCAGAGTGCGAAACATCATGTATCAGACCGGCAATTTGTTCCTCCAGAGGCGCTTTATATTTCTTTAATAAGAGATATACACCTAAAGAATGAGCAAAACGGCTATGGTCATATTCGCCGACGTCAACATTTGGGTCAACCCAAAGCGGTCGATAACCGGCTTGATCAATATCTTTTAGCCTCTGCAAAGAAGGGCTGTTTATTAAATCAAAAATTACCGGTTCTTCTATTTGAACCTCGCCATAAACTCTATCTTTTAGACGCAATTTGTTCATATATTTTTTGATCGCCCCGCCAGTATAGGATGATTATATAACTTTTACTCATTTTTATTATAATATTGTCTTAATTTCTTGATACAGTATTGGTAAACAATTTTGTCTTAGACGAAATTTAGTTCCATGATTATGACCTGATCGAGCATCAAAATCCACTAAAATTTTGGCTTCTTCTATAGCTTTTAAGAAACCATCGAAATCGAATTTCTTGAGCATCATCACTTTAGAATATTTATAAAACTCTTTGCCATTTTCGGTTTTTGTCTCTGCTTGAACATAAAAACAATTTAATAATTTAGTTCCGGCTTTGTGTTTGAGATCGTCAAATCCCCAATATGGCTGAGGGCTTAGTTCTTTGAGACCGATTCTTTTTTTAACTAACTTCAGCCACTCGTCATGCCTCTTTGAAACGGCTTTTTTGTCAAAAGAAATTAAAACTTTCTGTTCTTTGCGGTCAACAATAACTTTAAATCCCCGATCAGTGGGAGAAGATCCACAGATTGTTTGCCGAAAACTCATTTCTTCTTTTTCGTATTTTTCGCCCGCTTCCTGATGGCCCCACCCATAAAAAGGTAGAAGAATTTTACCAACAAAACCAACTGCTCGAGGCGATGGCTCCATATGAAAAAGAGTAGTGAGTGAGGAAGTATCCAGCCTTTGGGTTTTCAATTCCCACTCTGCTGCGTTTGGAATTGGCAGATTGTTTTCTTGAATTCCTAGAAGATCTTCTAGTGTATTTCCAATGCCACCACTGTTGCCATGCCTAGCATTCTCAATCCATCCCGTTTTTGCGATTTCTTTAAATTTTTCGATAAGTGACTCTTTTGAAAATAGTACTGGTTTTGCATCCATTTTTTTATCCTTAAATTAATCTGCGTTGTGCGGCATGTCTTTTTATTCTTGCCTTAGCCATTTCACAATATTCAGGTGAAATATCTATGCCAATATAATTCCGGTTAAGGTTGGTTGCAGAAATTGCGGTGGTGCCTGAACCCATAAATGGATCTAAAATAACTTTTGCATTGGTTGAAGATATTATTCGATCAATTAATTTCACCGGAAAAGGAGCTGGGTGCCCATTCTTCATCTCTTGGGTGAATTCCCAAATATCACCACAAGCGTTAGCTTTTTCCGCTAACTTAAACTTTGGCTTTGCTATTAAATAAATTATTTCATAAGTGGGTAAGAAATAACCGTGATTAAAATTTAAACCACCTTTTCTTCTCCAAATAATAATTTGTCTTACGGGAAAACCATTAACAATATCTTGACGATCTTGCAATAATCCTGCTTGAACTCTCCACTTATGATTATAGAAAATTGCACCGGTATCGGGAATAACTCTCATTGCCTCAGTTAGAAAATCTCTCTGCCATTGTGCGTATAACTCGTGAGGCATGTTGTCGTCATAATTAGCATAACCCTTTTGAAGAGCAGCATTCGCCCACTTGCCACCCCGCCCATCTTTCATGCCGTTACCGGTGGAATTTTTTAAGTTATACGGAGGCGAAGTAACTACTAAATCTACAGCTCCATCAGGGATCTGTTTCATTACTTTAATTACATCTCCACATATGATTTGATTAAGGAAATCTTCAGGATATTTCATTTCTTCTTTTGTTTAGAAAAATTTAAACTATTTTAACTAACCAGTTCTAATCTACTCCTAAATTGCTCATTAGTGAATAAATTAGCAGGGATTAAGCTGGCGACCTCCATCTCAGTTTGGTCAGGGTAGCCAGACTCGAACTGGCGATCTCCGGACCCCCAGCCCGGCGCTTTACCAACTAAGCCATACCCTGAAAATGGTTCCGCCGATGAAGATAAATTGGTCCAAAATGCAAAGTGGGTGGCCGCACGCATGTACCACGGTACAAGCAAATATGAGCCCAACCCCGCCGAAGCGAAGCGTCCAACCCTTTCATAGAAAGAGCTGGATCCCTTAACAAAAAAATAATAGCCCAATTTAAAATACCGGCAGAACCATTTTTATAATAGCAAGTAGGAGATAAATTTCAACCTCAAAATTTAAGTTTGCATCTACCTGTGAAAGTTTGTTAAAATTAAAAAACAGGAGTTAGGTAAATTATGGCAAAAAACGACATTTTGATTCGTTATGCGTTTCTAACCACTAGCGAAAGACTACCTGATAGATTTTTATTTTCAGGAAAATTACTCGACGAGAAAAATCTATCTGCCTCTCTTTTTTATTTGTTTGAAATATCTTCTCCATGGAGCGCCTGTGTAAAAGTTAAGAAAAGTATTCTGGAAGTATTGGAAAATAATTTTCACGGGGATCTAAGTTCAGACGAGGAGTTTGAAAAACTTCTGCAAAAAGTGAATGAAGCCCTAAATTCGCTCGCTAAAAAAGGTGAAAATAGTTGGATCGGCAACATCAATGGCATAATTGGATTGTTCTCCGGCAACGAGGTTAGCCTTGCCCAAACAGGTCGAATCTCCGGATACATTTTCCGTAAAGGTAAAATCTCTTCGCTTACGGAAAACTCTCACTTAAAAGAGGAATTACATCCCTTAAAAACTTTTTCCGATATCACTTCAGGTAAATTGATCCCCGATGACCGGATAGTTTTCGGGAATATGGAGCTATACAATCATCAATCCCTAGATAGGATTAGAAGAACGATGGAGGGCTTGCCAGTAAAGGAAGCTCTGCAGATATTGTTTAAAAATTTGAGAAGAAGCAAGGTTCTGAACGTGAGCGCTATCCTCGTAGAAACCGAGCCGTCCGGCGAAATAGAAAAAAAACCTGACTTAGGCCTGCCAGAAACAGCTTCTCTGGCAGAAGCGGAAGAAACATTCGCCAGTGTATTAAAAAAACGCTACACTCCTGTAATTAAGGCTTGCCTTAAAACGTCCAAAAAAGTCGGGATTCAAACCTTTAAGTTCTTATTGAAAAATGGAAAAGTTGCAGTAAATAAAACCTCGGCAAAAATAAAGAAAAATTATCCCCAAGCCAGAAAACTGCTTGGCAAAAGCGGACAATTTGCCGGAAGCACCCTTCGGGAAGCTAAAAACTCTCTTGAGCCGCAGCTAAATAAAATTAAAAACAGTGAACGCTACCAAAGAATAAAGGTTAAGACCTTTGAGAAGAAAGGTAATTCTTCGGGATTTATTTCTGCTTCAACAAAGGTTGCTGCCAGTATTGCCTCCGCCCTCCTCTCTATTGCTAAGCTTCTTCTCCGAAAAGAAAACCGTAAGTATCTCTATGGCTTTTTAATAATTTTATTCGTATTCTTTGGATATTTGAAAATCAGAGCAAACAATGCTTCCGTGACAGGAGAAAAAGAGAAACAGCAAATTGTTCTCTCTTATGACAAAGCAAAGGAAATTTATGACCAGGCGAAGGAAGATACCGCCCTTGGCAGAACAAGTAACACAGATAAATTCAGTGAAGCAATGGCATTGGCAAAAAAAGCAGAAGAATCTAACACCACTAAAGAAAAAGCGCAAGAATTGATTAGAGAAATCCAAAATACTCTTGATGGGGCGACTAAAACTAAACGTCTTTATAGCACTGACCCAAATTTAGTTTTCAACGATAAAACCAAGAAAATAATTCTTGCCGGCACGGATATTTATGGTTTTGACTCTGAAGGAAAAGTTTATTCCGCGAACACACAGGATAAAGAAGCAAGACTTGTTGCCTCAACTGGAAAAGAAAATGGCGAAGTTGCCTCGCTGTCGTATTCCCCCAACAAAAATAATATATTTATTTATACAAAAAATGGCAGGTTATTATTGTTTGACATAAGCACTAAGACGCAAAGTGAATTAAATCCATCTGAGGGACAGTGGGAAAAAGCAGCTGGAATCGCCAACTTTGTTACAAATTTATATCTTTTAGACAAAGAAACCGGACAAATTTGGAAACATGGTGAAACAGACAACACATACTCCAAAGGCACAGCTTACCTAAATAGCAAGAACACAATTGTTAAGGATGGCATTGATATTGCAATAGATGGAAATATATACCTGCTCTCTGCCAGCGGCAATGCATACAAATTTAGCAGGGGAGTCATTGACCAATCTTTTTCACTAAAAAATACCCCAGCTCCAAATAGTAAGATCGGGGAGCCGATAAAAATATATACCGACGAAGATGTTAATTATATTTTTGTCCTCGACAAAGAATTAAACAGAGTTTTGCGCTTTGATAAATCAGGAGAGTTTACAAGCCAATATGCTCTAGATAATATGGCCGTTGATGACTTTGTAGTTAATGGAAAAGTTCAGAAACTCTGGCTAATGTCCGGAGGCAAAGTTTTTGAAATAGATTTATAGTCCAGTAATTTGAAAATCGCCATGATCTCTGGGCGATTTTTTTAAATTCTTATGATTACAGGACTTACGCGTTTGCTGTCATTCCACTCTCATTCGAGTCTGAGCCCTCAGGCTCAGACTCGAATGAGAGTGGAATCGAAGGCAAACTTACAGTCCGGGATGACAAAGGGGGGATCATTGAAACGCGTAAGTCCTGGATTAGTATCATCTGTATCATCCGTAATCTGTTGTTTCTTACATTTTCTCCGGGGCTTCGATGCCGCAAATTGATAAAGCATTAGCAAGAACATACTTTGTAGCTAAAACAAGAGAAAGGCGAGCCAAAGTAAGTTTTTTGTCTTCGCTCAAAACTTGGCAATTGGCATAGAAATCGTGAAATAACTTAGCAACTTTGTAAGAGTAATGGGGGATTGCTTGAATTTGGAAATCAGAGGAAACTTGATCTAATATTTCAGGAAACTTTATCAGCTCCTTATAAAGCGCAACCTCTTTTTCATTTTTTAGGAGATTAAAATCGACTTCCTCAATCTCAGTCAATCCCCTTCCCTGCAATAAAAGAGAGATGCTTTGCCCATTTTGACTCTCCCCTGAACCCCATTTGACTATAATTGAGCAAATTCTTGCATGAGCATATTTTATATAGAAGACTGGATTTTTTTCAGAAGTGTTCGTTGCCAATTCTAGATCAAAATCAAAAGGCGTGTTGCAATTTTGCGCCAAAATAAAATATTTGAAAGCATCCGGCTCTACCCCGCTCTCGATAACCTGTCTTAGGGTAACAAAATTACCAAGCCTCTTACCCATACTAAAAGCTTTGCCGGCTTTTTTAAGACGGATGTATTGGTAAAATAAAATTTCGATTTTGTTTTCCGGAAATCCCAACGCCTTCATTGAGGCATTGAATCTTGGTAGATGCCCGTGATGATTCGCTCCCCAAATATTTATGAGTTTGTCATACCCTCTCTCAAATTTATCTATATGATAAGCAATGTCATCGGCGAAATATGTTACACTTTTTCCATCGCTTTTAATCAAAACAGATTCTTTATCTTCGAGCCCCGGATCACCGGGGTTTTGAAACCACAAGGCGCCTTCTTTGCTCAACGTAAACCCGCCCTCTTTTAGTCGAGCTATCGCATGGTCTGTTTTTCCGCTGTGTTGTAGATCGCTTTCGTATTCCCAATTATCAAATTTTATTCCGATTAGATCGCAATCTTCCCGAATCGTTTTAATGGTGTGATAAAGGCCTTCTTTTATGAAAAACTCTATCAAATCCGATTCCTCTTTAATATTCTCAATATCTTCCTTTTTTTCTGCCTGGATATTATCGGACATTTCTTTTACATACGGAGCCGGATAACCATCAGCAGGGAATTCCATGCGCGGATCGGATTTTTTAGCATACCAATAGTAAAGGGACCTTCCAAAACGCTCGATCTGCAAACCCATATCGTTTACGTAATACTCTCTGGCAACCGCATATCCTAAAAAATCAAAGAGGTTAGCCACTGCGTCTCCGATAGGACCGCCTCGGGCATTACCAATATGCAGAGGACCAGTCGGATTGGCAGAAACATACTCAACCAAGACTTTTGTTTTTTTTCTAGTTCCTCGCCCATAATTCTCTTTCCCAATTAAAATATTCTTTAATTCTCTAAAATATAAATCTTCTTTCAAAAAAATATTAATAAAACCTGGACCGGCTATTTCTACTTTATTAATTTCTTTTGCTTTTGAAATATTTACTGTAATTTTTTCTGTAATTTCTCTAGGATTCTCCTTATCTCGTCCGGCGATAATCATGGTAATATTTGTAGCGAAATCTCCCATCTCTGATTTTGGAGGTGTTTCAATACTAAAATTTTGCGGAATAGCATAACCCGCTTTTTTTACCGCATTGATAATTATTTTTTTAACTAATTCTTTCATGGTTTTTAGGAATTTAAAATTTTCAATTTAAAATAAATTTTTAATGATCAAATGTTTAAAACATTTTAAATTTAGACTTTTAAATTCAATTTAAATTTTAAATTTTAAATTTATTATTGAATACGGTAGAATTTCAACTTGCCCACCTGAACAATCATACCGGGATGTGTTGCAATTTCAGATTTTGGATCGGTGATTTTTGTGCCGTCAACCTTAAGCGCTCCCTGTTCAATCAAACGACGAGCTTCAGAGTTAGAACTGCATGCGCCTAATTCAATCAAAAACAAAGGCAAAGTATATGTTCCTTTGATTTTTATTTCAGGAATGTCAGTTGGCAATTCTTTTTTTGAAAATACTTTAAAAAATTCTTCTTTGGCTTTTTCGGCAGATTTTTTGTCATGATATAGTTCAACAATTTTATTAGCCAAAGCTGCTTTTATGTCACGGGGATTCGTTCCTGTTTTCATTTGTTTATCATACTTTTTCATATCATCTGCCGAGACATTTGTACATAATTTAAAATATTCAATGATGAGCGAATCTGGAATAGACATTACTTTTCCGAACATTGAATTAGCATCTTCGGTAATCCCAATATAGTTATTGAGCGATTTACTCATCTTCTCTTTCCCATCCAACCCAACCAAAAGTCTTACCATGATGATTTCTTGAGGGGTCTGGCCCATTTTCTTTTGCAGCTCCCGTCCAGCCAATTCATTGAATTTTTGATCAGTGCCGCAAAATGCAATGTCTGCTTCTAAAACAACAGAATCGTAGGCTTGCATTAAAGGATACAAAAGCTCATGCAAACCGACATCAATCCCTTTTTTTAATCGATTGCTAAAATCATCTCTTTCGATAATACCTGCAACTGTAAATTTGCCGGCGATTTGTAAAATATCATTAAAACTCATTTTGGCAAACCATTCAGAGTTATATCGGACTTCTGTTTTTTTAACATCTAGAATTTTGCCAACCTGATCAAAATAAGTTTTGGCATTCTGCTTAATTTCTTCATCCGTAAGTATTGGTCTAGTAGTGCTCCGACCAGATGGATCACCGATCTTTGTTGTATAATCTCCTATTAGAAAAATTATAGTGTGGCCATCATCCTGCAATTCTTTCAGCTTCCACATTGAGACAGCATGGCCCAAATGAATATCTGGACGAGTTGGGTCAACACCATATTTAATTCTTAGCTTCTTACCGAAAGACAGTCTTTTTTTAAGAGACTTTTCTTCAATTATTTCCTCGATGCCTTTTTTAAAAAATTCCATATTCATTTTATTGCGCCCAACTTAATAATTGAATTGTCTTACAATACAATTGACATTCACACTTTAAAGTCTTATAATTCCTTCGTTTCCTTGTTTACATAGTATCAAGCAAGGCTTATAATGTAAAGAAAGGAAGCGGCAAAAATATGAAAAATTTCTTAAATATTGCCCCCAAAATTCTCAAAGAAATACGGAAAAAAAGGCCTGTAAAAAGCAAGCGGTTTCATTGGAAGAACTTGCTGTACTATTTTTTATATTTTGCTGTCGGTTTCGTACTTATCACAGCAATCACTTTCGCATGGTTTGCTAAAGATTTGCCTACTCCTTCTAAAATCGCCAACCGCAAAGCGACTGAATCAACAAAGATATATGACCGGACCGGAGAAATCCTGCTCTATGAAACCGGAGACCAAAAAAGAACAATTGTAAAAAGCGACCAAATCTCCCAGTACCTAAAGGACGCAACCGTTGCCACTGAAGACGAAGGTTTCTACAAACACAATGGTTTCGATACGAAAGCACTACTTCGGGCAGTTTGGTATAAAGCGACCCGCAAAACAAATCGGATGACCGGCGCCTCCACCATTACCCAGCAGTATGTAAAGAATGCCCTCTTATCCTCTGACCGCTCTTTTACTAGAAAGATCAAAGAGTTAATCCTTTCGATTGAGCTGGAATTTATGTACAACAAGGACGAAATCCTTACGATGTACCTAAATGAAATCCCTTATGGAAATAGCAATGCCGGTGCGGAAGCTGCCTCAAGAATGTACTACGGCAAGACATCAAAAGACCTAACTTTAGCCCAAGCAGCCACTTTAGCAGCAATTCCCCAATCCCCTACTTACTTTTCTCCTTACGGCACTCATACGGATAAGTTGATATCAAGACGAAATTATGTGCTCGACAGGATGGTTTATACAGGGAAAATTTCAAAAGAAGATGCAGAAAAAACAAAGGGAGAAGATACTATCACACTGGGAACAGTCTTGAAGCCGAGAAAAGACACTATGCTAGCTCCCCACTTTGCTATGTATGTTATTGAAAAAGTCGCAGAGCAATTCGGCGAAGATAAAATTCAAAAAGAAGGCTTAAAAATTATTACCACTCTCGATTACGAGAAACAAAAATTCGCGGAAGAAGCCGTGAGTGCAGGCGTAGACAAGATTAATAAATACGGCGCAAGCAATGCCGGATTTGTAGCAACTGACCCAAGAACCGGACAAATTCTCGCTATGGTTGGATCAATCGATTATTTCAATCCCCAAATCGACGGCAACGTAAACATTACCGATTCACTAAGGCAACCAGGTTCTTCTTTCAAACCGTTCTCATACGCAACCGCCTTTAAGAAACCGGAGTTTTCCCCTTCCAAAATTATTTTTGATTTCCAAACCGATTTTGGGGGAGGCTATGTTCCTAAAAATTATAACGGCAGATTCAACGGACCGGTAACAATGCGACAAGCACTATCTAACTCTCTAAATATCCCTGCCGTGAAAGTGATGTCCTTGGCCGGAATGGATAATGTGATCAGAACAGCAGAAGATATGGGTATAACCTCCCTGAATCAGAAAAGCCGGTACGGACTCTCTTTGGCTCTCGGCGCTGCCGAAGTCAGGCCGGTCGAAATGGCAGGCGCATTTGGCGTCTTTGCGAATGGCGGAGTTAAACACGACTTGAGGAGCATTTTAAAGGTTACTGATTCAAAGGGCAAAGTTGTGTTCGAATATAACCAAGACAGAGATAAAGGCAAACAGGTTTTGGATCCCCAAGTTGCCTATGAATTGGCAAATATTTTAAGCGACAACAATGCCCGTTCTCTAGTTTTCGGCACTCACTCAGCCCTATACTTCCCTGACCGTCAAGTTGCAGCTAAAACCGGAACAACTTCCGATAATAAAGACGCTTGGGCGGTTGGATTCACCCCTTCAATTTCAGTAGCTGTTTGGGTTGGCAATAATAACGGCAAGATAATGAAGGGTGGAGCAGACGGATCTATCGTGGCCGCTCCAATTTTCCATACTTTCATTGAGAAATCGCTTGCCGGCAGCGCTAAAGAAAAATTTGTCCAGCCGGAAGGCATGCAATCGATAGCAGTAGAAAGATATTCCAATAAGCTGCCTAACGACGGTTATGCAGGCGACATAACAACCGATATTTTTGCATCATGGCAAGTTCCTACCGAGAAAGATGATATTCACATTAAACTTATAGTATGCAAGGTGAATGGCAAACTAGCCCCTGATAATCTTTCTGCCAGTTTAAAAGAGGAAAGATTATTCGCCAATTTACACTCAGAGAGGCCGGACTACCCCAACTGGGAAGGGCCGGTAAGAGGCTGGGCGCTTGAAAACGGCCTTGTGAACGAGCCGCCAAAAGACTATTGCAGCGCCGAAGAATTTACCCCGAGTATATCGATTACCGCACCTGCAAACGGAGGAACGGTAACCGCAGATTTTGAGATTTCTGCTTCTTACAACTCCACTTTAAATGTGAAATCAGTCGAGTTTTTCATAGATAATATTTCAATCGGAAGCATGACGGCAGCTCCATTTTCAAAAACTTATAGCATTGCAAACCTTTCAAATGGAGCTCATAGTATTTCTGTGTTGGCAACCGATGAAAATGACACTACTGCAAAAAATGAGATACGGATTACCGTTTCAAAACCTAGCGCCGCAGTGAAGCCAACCCCGAATCCAAGTCCCGTTGTCCCTCCGGGCAATAATACAGAGCCGGTAGTTTTGCCCCCGTCTCCTATTAGTGAAAATAAGAAACATTCACCGTCTCTCTAATTAAATCACATTAGTCCTATAAGATCGTTTATATTCTTTGGATTTTCTAACACTTCGTATCCTAAAGCCGTTGCTTCTTTTTCTCGTTCTTTACACCCAACAACTCTTCTTACTTCTCCGGAGAGCCCGACTTCACCGAAGAGGCAAAGGTTTTTTGCCAGAGGTTTGTTTTTGAAAGAGGAAATAATTGCCCCGCAAACTGCCAAATCAATTGCCGGTTCCCCTATCTTCATACCGCCGACAATGTTAACATAAATATCATAATTTCCTAAGTTGATCGGAGTTTTTTTACTGATCACAGCCGACAGCAGATTCAGGCGATTTAAATCGAAACCCGAACTTGTTCTTTTGGGGAAGCCAAAATGAGTTGGAATCACTAAAGCCTGCACTTCTACAAGTATCGGCCTAGTGCCTTCTATTGTTGCAGTAATAACACTGCCGGCGCTCTTTGTTGTCTCGGACAGAAATAACGATGAGGGATTACTAATTTCGATCATTCCCTTTTCTTGAATAGAAAATATTCCAACCTCATTAGTCGCTCCAAACCTATTTTTCACACCTCGTAATATTCTTGCATCATGGAATCGCTCCCCTTCAAGATACAAAACAGTATCAACCAAATGCTCCAGCATACGCGGTCCAGCCAGCGAACCTTCTTTAGTGACATGGCCGATTATTACAATCGGAATGGAAGTTGATTTCGCTAATCTATGTAAAAAAATACCGCATTCCCTAACCTGAACAATAGATCCGGGAGTTGACGGAATTGTATTTAAATAAACCGTTTGTATTGAGTCAACTATAACAAGATCAGGTTTATTTTTTAAGATGTCCTTTTCAATTGAAAGAATGTCTCCATCTGAAATTAACTCAAGTTTTGACGAGGTTATGCCAAGACGATCAGCTCGATCTTTTATTTGTTGCAAAGACTCTTCTGCTGAAATATAGAGGCATCTATCTATAGAATTAGATACCTGTAGAAGCAAGGTTGATTTACCGATTCCTGGCTCTCCGCCGATCAGAATTAAAGACCCCGGAACAATGCCGCCGCCTAAAACCCGATTAAATTCACCAATTTTAGTATTAATACGAAAATTTTTAATACTTTCAATCTCTGACAATTTTACAGCTTTCAGCTCTCTACTGCCCCTAAATGATCCTGTGAAAGAAGATACGCTCGGAATCGACATCTCTTTTAATGTATTCCATTCGCCGCAAATATCACAACGACCAGACCATGTCGAGAATTCATTGCCACAGCTTTCACATAAATAAATTTTTGAATTTTTTTTCATGATGCACCAACTTATTAGCTTACTAGCTTATTAGCTTACTAGCTTTAATATCAATTAAGTTAAAATTCAAATTACTAGTCCCCTTCCAGTGATTTATCTCAAGACCGAATACAATATCATACAAAGTATTAACATCAATTTTCTCATTTCTACCAGCGAAATTAAAGAAGACTGATCTATATGTATTATTGCCATACTTAGTTTGAAGAGACAAATGGTTTTTATTTTCACCGATTACCCTAGGTGATATGAGCTCCACTCCCCTAGCCAAAAAAACCGGCTTCGGGTTGCCCATTCCGAAGGGTTCAAATTTAGACATTGTTTGGCACAGACTTTTCGTAACTTCACTCGGTTTAATTTCCCCATCCACCCGTATGCTCTTGACCAATAATTCATCTTTAATATGATCGTTTGCAAATTTCACAATCGATTTAACAAATTTTTCAATGTTTATAACTGTCAGCCCCGCTGCCCCCTTGTGCCCGCCAAACTTTTTGATTGAGTCTGAAATATTTTCAAAAATTTCAACAATATTC
>CAYIJI010000006.1:0-28355 GCA_964363695.1 uncultured Candidatus Saccharibacteria bacterium | reverse complement strand
CACTACCTCTCCAATTTTGCTAGCTAGCGGTTTGCAGTTCGTTCAAGTAATCCTTCACGTCTTTTGATTCCGGATCGATTGCTTTTGCTTTATTTAATGCTTCTTTTGCTTTTTCTATGTATGCAGATCTTGCACTCGGACTTATGTCGGCTAGTTCTGCGGTTTTTAGGTTGGCGATGCCCAAGTAAAGCCAAGCGTCTCGATAATTATTATCCATTTCAACGGCGGTTTTAGCCGGGATTATCGCCAGCTGATATTCCTTCTCTTTGATCAATTGTTTGGAAAGACGGACGCCTTCAATTTCTTCTTTGGGGAAAGCAAGCGCTTCTTCCAGCTTATCTTTTTGACTGTTAAAACTGCCTTGTTTGTAAAAATCCTCCAGTGCCAAAACATTTCTAGACGCTTCTTCTGTTAAAGCTCTTCTTTCCTTGGCGGTTTTGCTGCCGGGAAAAATCACAAGCGCTTTTTCGTATTCCAAATCGGCATGCAAGTAAAGTTTCTTGGCCAAGTATGCGTCTCCCTCATCTATGTATTTTTGAGCGGAGTATGTTCTCAAGGGTTTCATTAGGAAAAATAATATCAATACTACTAAGATTATCAGCCCAATTAAAATCAACCAGCGAAGCCAAAGGGGAAGACGTCGATCTTCCAATTTTACATTTTTCATTTTACATTTTTCATTTATTTCTTTATTTTTCATTTTGTTTGTCATTCCAGCGAAGGCTGGAATCTAGAAACGTCAGTTATTCTTCATACTGGATCCCAGATCAAGTCTGGGATGACATTTATAAGTGATAATTGGTAAATGGAAATTTATTGGAAACTGTAAAACTGGTAAATGGCAAATACGTTTTACCTAGCTAGGTATATTCCAATCACAATTATCGCCAGCGCAATTCGGTACCACATAAATACAGAAAAATTGCCCCTCTTTAAGTATTCTAACAAATATTTAATGGCCAGAAAACCGAAAACTGTTGATGAAATTACTCCCAGAAGAAAGGGCATATTAATTTCACTAAGGGGTAAATCTTTAATGTCAAATACAAACGCTCCAATCATGGCCGGAGTGCCTAAAAGAAATGAAAAACGGGCAGCATTCTCCCTGTCCAAACCAAGCGATCGACTTGCAATCATTGTAATCCCCGAGCGGGAAACACCGGGAACTAAAGCCAAGCATTGAGTTAGGCCAACGATAAATGATTGTTTGTAACTGATTTGGGATATTTGACTGCTTTTTTTTGCGAACTTATCAACCAAATATAAAATCACACCAAAAATAATTAAATTGGACGCAAGTAAAATTGGCGAATGAAAAGTGCTTTCTACATAGCCGCTTATTAAATAGCCGATAATAGCTGCGGGAATTGTAGCAACTATAATTTGCCAAAGAAGATTGGGGGGATAGTTATTTAGGTCTTGGGTCTTAGGTCTTGGGTCTCGGCCTAGGCCTAGGCCCCGATTCCTAATTCCTACGCCCTGTGTTATTATCGCCATCCAGTCTTTCCAAAAATAGGCGACTATTGCAATTACAGTGCCAAAATGAAGGGCAATATCAAAACTTAGGCCCCTATAGTCCCAATTAAAAATATATGGAACGAGGACTAAATGTCCAGAAGAGGAAATCGGCAAAAATTCCGTTATACCCTGAACGGCTCCAATAATTAAGGATCTGAATACTTCCAGCATATGTTTATTTTAACACAAAATACTCAGAAATGGACCACTAACCATACGAACCACTAATCGCTTACTAAAGTAAACCAACTGTTCGCTGTTCGTTTTGTTAGCGGTCCATTCTTGGGCGGCAAGCCGTCATTTGCTTTTTACACCTTGAACTCATAGAATTAGTTTATGCAAAGCCTTTTAGAGCAGCTAAGGTTAAACGATTTTAACTTGTATTATCGTTTGTATCAATTTGGGCGCGAAAGCCTATTTTTCGAAGTCATTTTTTATTCTTTTGCAAAATATGGCATCGTATTTTTCTTTTTGTCTTTCACTTATTTAATCTGGAACAAGAGGATTAAAGCTTTTTTTTGCAGTTTTCTCTCGATGGGTATTGCCGGTTTTGTAGATTTTGCCATTAATCTTGTTTGGCAGAGGCCAAGGCCCTACATCACCCACGCTGACTTGGTTAATCCTTATGTCTCGGGGCTCCGTGTTGACGATATATCTTTTCCATCAAGCCATACTTATATTGCATTTGCAGTAGCGACTAGCGTCTTTATGTATGGACATAAAAGGCTTGGCCTTACTTTGTTCGGGCTGGCTATATTGGTGGCTGTGAGCAGAGTGGGTACCGGCCTCCATTATCCCTCTGATGTTATAGGCGGAGCAATTCTAGGCATTATTTCCGGCATAACCGCACGTTTTATTGTTAAGGGACTTGAGAAAGACTGGGAATAATCTATTTAGCTAGCTAAATAGATTTATCACTTGCCATTGATCATTGATCATTTATTTTTCATTTAGAAATGATTAAATGGTAAATGTTTAAATAATTGAAAAATGTAAAATGATAAATGGAAAATATCAAGTGGATTTATTTAAATTAAAAAGAGAATTTCTAGAATATTGCGAATTGGATAAGGGGCAGTCTTCTTTGACTATCACCGTCTATGACAGATACATGTCTAGGTTTTTAGAATGGTTGAAAGAATACAAAGCTTCGCAAATTTCTAATTCTAAATTTCTAATTTCTAATCAAAATTTAAATGATCAAATGACAAATGATAAAATAAATGATCAATGTGAAATGGTAAATGAGAAATTAGGGAGGCTTTGCCCCACAGATATTGATCAGGAGGTAGTCCGTCAATATCGCCTGCATGTAAATCGCCTGACCGATCGATATGGGAAAGAGCTGAAAAATTCAACTCAAAACTATCACATCTTAGCTGTGAGAGCATTTTTGCGGTATTTAGCTTTTCGAGGTATTGGTTCTTTATCGCCCGAAAAAGTTTTGATAGGGAAAACTGGGGACAGGCAGATTACCTTTTTGGAGTCGGAGGAAATCGGCTCAATATTAAACACCCCCGATACAGGCTCTGCTTCTGGCCAGAGAGATCGGTCTATTCTGGAATTATTATTTTCTACAGGTATGAGGGTTTCGGAATTGACATCCTTAAACGTCGATGACATCAATTTCGAGCGGGGAGAGATTGCCGTTTTAGGCAAAGGCAAAAAACTAAGAGTAGTGTTTTTATCGGAGAGCGCTATTAAATCATTGAGTCAATATTTGGGAGAGAGAGGATATTATATAAAATCCGAAGCACTAAATTCGAAATTACTGCCTTATCGGGATCCCGTTCAGAATGCGGGACAAATCATAAATTCTAATAATAAAAACATGTCATTTCGACTCCGTGAAACGGTTGGAGAAATCTTAAACCAAGATGAGTTAAAAGATCCCTCCGCTTCGGTCGGGATGACAAAAAAGAAGGTTGGGAATGACAGTAAAAAAAGCGGGAATGACAATAAAAAGGAACCTCTATTCTTATCAAACAAAGGGACCAGGCTGACTGTGAGGTCGATTGAGAGGATAGTCAAAAAATATTCAATAAGGGCCGGCCTAACCAAAAAAGTCTCTCCTCATACGCTTCGGCACTCTTTCGCTACTGATTTACTGATTTCGGGAGCCGATATTAGAAGCGTTCAGTCGTTACTAGGCCATTCCTCAATAACTACTACGCAGGTTTACACTCACGTTACAGATCAACACCTAAGAGAAATACACCAGAAATACCATGGGAAAAGTTTGCCTAAAGAAGAGCAAGAAACAAAAAAAGACAGCGAAGTGTCTTGAATTGTGTTTTAGCCTTTTAAATCCGAAATCCTAATTTCAAATTTCAAATAAAATGTCCAATGCTTCTAATGGATAGATATTGAATCAAGTTCAGAGCTTGTCCTGAATTTAGTTCAGGAATGACATGGGGCGTCAATTGGTCATTTGGATTTTAGATTTTTATTAGACATTAGACATTAGGATTTGGAAATTTATTCTGTTTCGGTTTCAAAAATATTATCCCAAGTTTCGTAGACTTCTGCTTTGCAAACTTGCGGTTTTAAAGAAGAAATAGTCGATTTTATTTCTTCGATTCGACATATTCCCGATTCAATGGTTGTGTTTTTAATTTTTGTTTTTGGCATAATGTTTTTTAACAATGGTATGAATCCCGACATAACGCCGGGACGCTCAAACGAGGTTTAAGCAATTAAATCATTATAGCAAAAACACCACAACTTGTCAATACCAAACGGGGTATCCACTCACTGTCATCCTGAGTGGAGCTTGCGAAGGATCTAGTGAAACGATCTAATAGTAACGCTTCGCTAGATTCTTCAGCCTAAAATCGGCTTCAGAATGACGATACAGTGAACGGTTACCAAACGGGCAGACAATCATGATGTAATATTGGTTCTAAATAATGGTGCTATCATAAATAATGAGTCATCTCGACCCGTTGGGTGGCTTCAAGGCGAGAGATATACAAATTATTTTTAGCTGCATTAATCTGGAGATTTCTCGTCATTCGGCTCCGCTCATGATGTCGAAATGACAACCACAAGGAATGGTCTTTATCTAGAGTATTTAGAATAATTAGTCATTAGCCCTGAATATGAAATCTCTTTTTTAGTTCTTCTCTTGCGATTTTTCGGTCTGAGAACGGGATGAATTTTTGAAGACCAACCGCCATTACTTCTTCGGCTCCTTTGCCGGTGATCAGAACAACGTCATTTTTCTTCGCTTCAAGGATCGCTTTATGAATTGCCTGAGCCCTGTCGAGCACTTTCCAATAGTTTCTATGAAGATGCCATTGGTGTTTTTTCTTGCCGCCTCTGTGTATGCCTTCAGCAACTTGCTCAATGATTAGAGCCGGATCTTCATCATACGGGTCTTCGTCAGTAAAGATAACCAAATCGGCGTATCTGCCGGCAAGCGCTCCCATGATCGGGCGCTTGGTTTTGTCTCTTCTGCCCGTAGCTCCCAAGACTGCAATCAACTGTCCGCCGGTGTTCTTCATTCCGTCCTTAACTGTTTCATATACATTCTTAAGAGAGTCCGGGTTGTGGGCATAGTCGACAATGACGGTGAAATCCTGGTCTTTTGAGACTTTGATCGATTCCATTCTGCCGGAGATAAGCTCAATATTTTCTAGTCCTAGTTTAATCTTTTCTGGATCAATACCCAAAGCTAATCCTGTGCAAAAAGCAGCCAAGGCATTTTGAACGTTAAATACGCCCGGTAAATTTAGGTTCACGGTGCTTTGGCCGCTATCGTAAGCTGCTGTAAAAGTTATACTGTTTGAACTCGGTAAAATTTTTCTAGCCACAGCTCCATGATCGATCATCTTTTTGGTTGAATAAAGAAGTTTATCTTTAGCAGGCAGAGAATGAAATTTCTCCCAGTTAGCATCGTCCATATTTACAATAAACTTTGCCTTAGGATTATCGCGGAACAGTTTTAATTTGGTAGCCAAATATTCTTCTTTGGTTTTATGATATTCAAGGTGCTCGTGAGACAAGTTTGTATAGATTAAAACGTCAAAATCTATTCCATAAATTCGATTTTGATCGATTGAGTGAGAAGTAACTTCTAAAATTACATATTTGCATTTTTCATGGACTGCTTCTTTTAAAAACTTTTGAATAACAGATGAAGGAGGGGTGCTCACCCATCTTGATTTGGTCGTATGAGGGGTAATTTTATCTCCGATTTTGGTGTTTATGGTTGTTTCCATAGCATTTTTGATTCCAGCCGCGTCAAGAACGGAGGCTATCATATTGCAGACAGAGGTTTTGCCTTTTGTGCCTGTAACTCCGATAATTTTGATATTTTTCGCAGGATTACCGTATTTCAAATTAGCCATCTTTGCTTCTAAAAGATGGAATTTATTTTTGGTTTTTTGAGATAAAATTTTTGAAAGTATACCCATAAATTTCTAATTCTTAATTTCTAATTTCTAATCAATTTCTAATTTTAAATTTTTAAACATTGGAACATTAAAAATTGAATAAAAATTAATAAATAGGACTTACGCGTTTGGTGTCATTCCGACCATGGTGGAGGAATCTTTTAAATAGAATTATCTATTAGAAGATCCCTCGACTCCGTTACACTCTACTCGGGATGACAAACAGGATAAGAAATTTATTCAAACGCGTAAGTCCTAAATAAATAAAAATTCTAAATTACTTACGTCTGATCTTCTCAGCTATCTTAAACATTTGGTATTCAATCGGTTTAAGCACTAAATCGTAACTGCCTGCGATGTCTCTTTGTTCTCCGCCGAATTGCTTTTTAAACCGTGTGATGCCGGCCCAAGGATGATTCGGGTCCTCGGTCGGTGCTATGCCAAGAAAGTTATATTTTTCCATTCCGGCTTTTTTTGCGTCAAGCATAATTTTCCAGTGCAGAAGGTAGGGTGCCATCAAATTTTTATGCTCGTCGCTTGAACCGCCATACAGATAAAGCGCTTCTTCGGCGTAAAAAATCACGATTGCAGCAGCCAGCGGAACTTCTTTACCATCAACTTTCGACTTAGCAGCGTACGCTCTAGCATAATCAATTTTACCAAGAATATCAAGGAGATTTTCAAAATATGCCTTGCCTCGGAAGGCAACCTTTTTTCTTTTGCCTGTTTTGGAATACAGGTCATAGAAAATATCCAGTTCTTCTACTGTGATATTACTGGAAGTTACTGCAATATTGTTCTTCTCTGCGACACGAATGTTATATCGCCCCTTTTGCTTCATTCCGGCTAAGATTTCATCTTCGTTTTTAGAGATATCGACTATCCAATTGTTCTCAGGCTGCATCTCCTCAAAAGATTTCTTGAAGTCGACAGATAACAGTCGACAGTTAACAGTTTTAGGAATATCAAGCTCAAGTCTATAAAAAATCGCTTTATTGTCTTGTGCTATTTTTTTAATTTCACCAATAAAAATATTTCCCTTCCTGTTATCTGTTATCTGTATTCTGTCAAGCTGTGCTTTGCTTACCATCGGAGAATAGAGCATTGATCTACCAAGCGTCAAGCTTCTTTGCAGTACTAAAATATCGTTAATACGGTAGCTTTTTTCGTATCCGGTTTTGAGTTTAAATTGTTCCCATTCAGGAGATTGAAAAAATGAAGGGTTCATTGGATCTGTCATTCCCGAGTAGTCGGGAATCTACTGCTAATAACTTACTATCTTGGATCCCCGCCTTCGCGGGGATGACACCTATTTTTAGAGTATCAAATTAGCCCTAGTTAGTCGAGGGTATCGGTATTATGATAAAAAAGTAGCGTACGCTACTTTTTTATCATAAATTTGAAAATATGAAAAATGAGCACAATTTATTTGCAACAATGTAACCATTCACTGTCATTCCCGCCTCGTATCGGAGTACGGGGTAAACTCCGACGGGAATCTACTAATAGTTTTGATATTTTACTATCCTGGATCCCCGTCTTCACTCTTCGAACCATGAGCGATGGGCTCAGAGTCGAATGGCGGGGATGACACAAGGAGAAACGTGGATGACGAAAGTAGAAATTACGGTACAGTGAATGGTTACGCAACAAACAATAAGTTGCTTTAATTGAGCGTAAATGGTATAGCTATTTTAGAACCTATGAAGGGAGAAGGCGAGATGATCATAGTATGGGTGTTGTTTTGGCTTAATGTCGGCTTTCTGGTTCCCCTGCTTAACTGGTATGCTGACGGCCCTTATACAGATAAGGCAGAAGCCATTAGGTATCGAGTTTGGGAAGTGTTGCTGATAGTTGTTCTGGGGAGACTAATCGTTGTCTTTGCAAGCAACTGGATCGTCTACTTGATCGCGCTTCTGATAGGAGTGACCTTGGGGTTGTTCTTATGGGGCCGCATTCTTACCGGGTGCTTCATCCCAATTGCGGAGGATTAATGGTCGCAGATTGTGCGGAGCACAAATGTCTTTCGGTGTGCTCGGCCGTAAAACGGCCGAGCACACACCCATCAAATTATGAAAAATAAAGAAATTATCCTACTTCGTTCTTTGAGCTACGCAGGACAAGAAATTTAATGACCAAGAAACAAAACATTAAGATATTAGCAATCGAGACTAGCTGTGATGAGACGGCTGCTTCTGTAATTGGCGTCACTGATTGTCATTCCCGCGAAGGCGGGAATCCAGTGTCTGGAGCCCAGATCAAGTCTGGGATGACAGGACTTCGCCCTATCATATTATCGAACATTATTAATTCCCAAATTGATCTACATGCCAAGACTGGCGGAGTTGTGCCGGAAGTAGCAAGCCGAGCCCATATGGAGGCAATAGTTCCAGTGATCTCTGAAGCTTTAATTACTGCATCGCAAAAAATTTCTAATTCTCATTCGAGCCTGCCTTCGATTTCCACTCAGGCCCTGAGCCTGTCGAATGGGAGCGATGAGGTTCAGGCCTCAGAGCCGATGGCCAAATTTCCAATTTCTGCCTCGCCGGCAGGCGGGTCTAATCAAATCCCAAATGATAAATTAAAAAATGACCAAATAAATGATCAATGTGAAATGGTAAATGAAAAATATTCTAAAGCAATAAAGGTGCTTCAGAATGAAATTACTCATATCGCCGTTACCAACGGTCCCGGCTTGATCGGTTCTCTTTTAGTAGGTTTCAACGCTGCCAAGGCAATGGCCTATGCGCTTGATAAACCAATTATCCCAGTCAACCACATTGAAGGACACATATACTCCGCCTTAGGTGGAGAAATCCGATCTTCGACAAGCTCAGATCGCCCTGAGCAACAGTCGAACGGGCGAAATCAGAAATCCGAAATTCTAAACAAATCAGAAAATCCAAATGACAAAAATTCAAAACATATTTCGAGTTTCGAGTTTAGTGCTTCGAATTTCCCGTTAATAGCATTAACGGTATCTGGTGGGCACACTTCTCTTACTGTAATGAGAGATCATGGAGAATACGAAACGATCGGACAAACTTTGGATGATGCGGCCGGCGAAGCCTTCGATAAAGTAGCAAAGTTGCTAGATTTAGGTTATCCCGGTGGACCAGCAGTTTCCAAGTTCGCAAGCGAGCATAGAAACAATTTAAAATTTAAAATTTCTAACCCGCCTGCCGGCGAGGTAGGTTTAAAATCAAATCTAAATGACAAAATGATAAATGAGAAAATTAATGATCATTGTGAAATGGCAAATGGAAAATATCCGAAGGGAATTGTTTTTCCTCGGCCAATTCTTAACAATGGGACATTTAACTTTTCTTTTTCGGGTCTTAAGACAGCTGTGTTGCAAAAAGTGCTTGATATCAAAAAAGAAAATCAATTAAACTTTGTCATCCCCGCATCACATTCTGTCCTCCCCACATCACATTCTGTCATCCCCGCCCATTCGGCAAGCTCAGGGCAGGCTCCGGCGGGGATCCAGTCCGGATTCCCGATCAGGGTCGGGAATGACGGCTCTTTGTCGCTTGAGCAAAAGCAAGAAATTTGCGCTGCCTTCGAGGATGCAGTTGTCGATGTTTTAGTCACAAAAGCAATGCGAGCGGTGGAAAAATTTAAGCCAAAGGCAGTTGTGCTAGCTGGGGGAGTGGCAGCAAATACTCGCTTAAGAAGTGAGTTAGCAGACAGAATACAGAATACAGCTGCCTGCCGGCAAGGCAGGGATAACAGTATAAAGTTTTTGCCCGCGCCAAATGATTTAACCGGTGATAATGCGGCAATGATCGGCCTTGCAGCTTTTTACCATTTGCAAAAGGGAAATATTTCTACCTGGGGAAATATTGAGATTGATTCAAATTTGGAACTTAACAACACAGATCTTTAACACTGATAAGCACAGATAAGCACAACCTGATCTCCGTGAACTAGAAGTTAACGTTCTCTTGTGATACATTATTCCTGACGGAACATTTATCATTGTCCATTGATCATTTTTCATTTATTTGTCATTTGTTTATTTAATAATTGATGAAATGGAAAATATTAAAATGAATGTTAACTGAGAAATGGAAATTGGAAAATAATCGATGAAATCGATACCTAAGGCTTACGAGCCGCAAAAATTTGAAGAATCAATCTACGAGAACTGGGAAAAGCCCGGCTATTTTAAGCCTGAAATAGTAACAGAATACAGAAAACAGAATACAGATAACAGTAAGAATGAATTATTTTCATATGATCGCGAAAAGGATGGTAAACCTTTTGTGATCATGATGCCGCCGGCGAATGTGACGGGTAAACTTCATCTTGGCCACGCTATGTTCTCAACGCTTGAGGATATTTTAACAAGATATCATCGCCTTTTGGGCGAGCCAACGCTTTGGTTGCCCGGTACCGATCACGCTGGGATCGCAACACAAACTGTTGTAGATAAATCTCTACAGAAAAAGGGAATCAAAAAGAGTGATCTTGGCCGAGAAAAATTTGTTGAAGAGGTTTGGAAGTGGAAAGAAGAATATGGTAAGGAAATTACAAATCAACTTCGCCGGCTTGGCTCGTCTTGCGACTGGTCAAGAGAAAGGTTTACTCTCGATGAAGGTCTAAATAAAGCAGTTAGAGAAGCTTTCGTTAGGCTTTATAAAAAAGGCCTTATTTATCGAGGAAACTATATTGTGAACTGGTGTCCAAAGTGCCGCACTGCTATCGCCGATGATGAGGTGGAGCATACCGAGCAGGCAGCTAAATCATATTATTTTAAGTATGATAAAGATTTTCCAATTACGATTGCAACCACGCGTCCCGAAACTAAGCTTGGCGATACGGCGGTCGCTGTTAACCCAAGTGATAAGAGATATGAACAGTATGTTGGAAAAGAATTTGAAGTTGATATTGATGGCGTAAAGCGCCAAATAAAGGTGATTGCCGACAGATCTATCGACATGAAATTTGGGACTGGAGCGGTTGGTGTAACTCCAGCTCATTCTATGACGGACTGGAAATTGGCTGAAGATCACAAGCTGGAAAAAATCAAAGTCATAAACGAAAATGGTAAAATGACTGAAGAGGCCGGCAAATACGAAGGATTAAAGACGAAAGAAGCTGCTGAAAAGCTACTCGAATATTTAAGAGCAAATAATCTACTCGAAAAGGAAGAAAATTATACCAATAACCTTAGTGTTTGCTATAGATGCGGAAGCACAATTGAGCCTTTACCTTCCTTGCAATGGTTTGTGAAAATGCAGCCATTGGCTAAGAAAGCTAAAGAAGCGGTTAAATCTGGTGAAATTAAGATCATTCCGGAACGTTTTGATAAAGTATATTTTCATTGGATGGACAACATTCGCGATTGGTGCATCTCTAGACAGCTTTGGTGGGGGCATAGGCTTCCTGTCTGGTACCGAAAGGAAGCAATTTCTAATTCCAAATTTCTAATTTCTAATGAAAATTCAAATGACAAAACATTAAATGACCAAAAAGATATCTATATTGGTGTTGAGCCGCCGGCCGATATTGAAAATTGGACTCAAGATCCCGATGTCCTCGACACCTGGTTTTCATCTTCTTTATGGCCGTTTTCAACATTGGGCTGGCCCCACTACGCTGAAGCTTCGCGGGGCAAGCCTGTTGAACATCCGTTCGAATATGCACCAGGAATTACAGACAAGGATTATCAGTATTTTTATCCGACAAACGTGCTTGAAACCGGTTATGATATTTTATTCTTTTGGGTTGCTCGAATGATTATGATGGGGCTGGAATTGACTGGTAAAATTCCGTTTGAAACGGTTTATTTGCATGGCTTAGTTCGAGATGAACACAATCGAAAGATGAGCAAGTCTCTCGGTAACGTTTTGGACCCCATCGATTTAATAGATAAATATGGCACGGATGCTTTGCGTATGGCTTTAGTTGTTGGGTCTACTCCTGGCCAAGATGTAGCACTTGGCGAATCGAAAATTAAAGGCTATCGAAATTTCTCTAATAAAATTTGGAATGCTTCCCGCTTTGTAATGCTTCGGGTTTCTGGCGGCGATATCCAAAGCGGAGAAATTGGCGAAATAAAAATCGATAATTTAGATATTGATGAAGAACTATTGACTGGTCCAGATAAAGAAATATTAAAAAAGCACGAGGAAGTTAAAAAATCGATCGGTAAAAAGCTAGATGAGTACCGATTTTCTCATGCTGGCGAAGAAATTTATGACTATTTCTGGCATGATTTTTGCGATGTCTATATTGAAGCATCAAAAGGTCAACTTCAATCTGTCATTCCCGCGAAGGCGGGAATCCAGAAAAATACTATCTTGGATCCCCGGGTCAAGCCCGAGGATGACAGTGTGGTTTTTCAGGATGAGAAAGTAAAAGAAAACACCAAAAAATTATTGATCAAAGTTCTCTTTGAAACGCTTATTATGCTTCATCCATTCGTTCCCTTTGTAACTGAAGCAGTTTGGCAAGAGCTCAGAGATATCTATCCGAAGTTGTCCGAGTCCATAATGATCTCGAATTGGCCTAAATAAGGAGGGAAATGGTTACAGATATTATAGATATGCTAGCACGGTTTGTGATTTCAACGATCGATCAGATCGGTTATTTTGGAATTTTTATTTTAATGCTGGTTGAATCCTGCGGGATTCCAATGCCTTCTGAGGTAATTATGCCGTTTTCCGGCTTCCTGGTTGCGGATGGAAAAATGCTGTTTTGGGTTGTTGTTGCTATGGGAACATTGGGAAACTTAGTCGGCTCCCTCTTGGCTTACTGGATTGGCTACAAAGGCGGGAGGCCGTTGATAGAGAAATATGGTAAATATATCTTAATCTCAAAACACGATCTTGATTTGGCTGATAAGTGGTTTATGAAATATGGCGATCTAACAGTTTTCTTTGGCAGGCTTTTGCCGGTTGTCCGAACCTACATTTCGTTTCCGGCAGGAATCTCGAAAATGGATGTAAAGAGATTTTCTATCTATACGACCTTGGGCGCACTGCCTTGGACGGCTCTGTTCGCTTGGCTTGGTGTTAAAATGGGGAATAATTGGGAGCTAATCAGAGAAAAATTGCACAATTTTGACTTATCGATAGGAATCTTGGTTATTGTTTGTATAGTTTTATATGTGCTGAGGCATATTAAACACTCAAAAAAGGAAGCGACAATTTCTAATGAATGATCCAATTACTTAACTTTCGTCATCTCGGACTGCAAGCTTGAGATCCGGGATCCAGAGAGTTGGTTTGCCTGCGTATTTTCTGGATTCCCGTCTTCACGGGAATGACAAGCCTTGTTGATATTAAAAAATCCCCGAATAGTTCGAGGATTTTTTTAAATAGAACAATTCACAGCTTATTTGCTTAATTCTTACCAGCTTATTGCTGTGTTTGAGTTGGAGGAAATGTCGGATCTGCAGCAGGGGTTTCAGGACTAGGCATAGGAGATGGCCCGGTTGCAGCTGGTGCTTGCATGGGATCACCGGCAGGCATTGCCGGAGGGGTGCTCATTGCGAGGTTAGTTGTTACAGCAGGGACTTCCGGTGTGGCTGGTATTGGATCTGCATCTGAATCACTCAAGAAATCAAGCGGATCTTCTACCGGTGTGTTATCTGTGCTCGTAGAAGCGGCTGGAGTTTCTAACGGGCTGGCAGTTGCTCCCGATTGCTGTGTGGTGGTTACGTCGGGTGTGCTTACCGGTGTTTGCGTTGATTCAGAGCCCAAAGGAACTTCTTCTCCGAACGTTGGTTTCTCCGGCTCTTTTTCTGGAAGCGCCTCCGTTGCAGATGGGTCTATTTTTATTTCCGGTGACATAGTCGCGCTTTCTTCTGGTTTCTGGCTATTGTCAGTCGCGCTATCTGTTGGTGTCATTGGTGCCCCACTGTCATCGTTTGATGCAGGCATAGTTGTTTGATCCATTAATTCCTCCTTGCTTGTACCGGTTAATTTTTCTAAATGATGGACGCCGACTAAGACAGCTGCAGGCTTTCCATTTTTTGTAAAAACGTACAGCTCGTCCGTCCCTTCTACTTCATCAATCAATTTATTGAATGAATCCCTTGCTTCAGTTATAGGCAAAATTTTCTCAATCTTAACTTCGAGCATAAACATCCTCCTTCGCCAGACGGCGAATTAATTTCACTCTTATTGTATCTTTAAAATATTATCGGCGTCAAATCCGGCGTTTTATTGTTTCCGATTTTAGGATAAAATATAATTGCTTCAATAAAAAAAGGACTTATATGAAAAAAGGAGAGGGGCTAGTTCAATTTATTAAATTCGGGGTTGTGGGGGTTTCTAATACCGGGGTTGACTGGATAATTTTTTACATACTTACCGCCACAATTTTAGTCAATGCCGAGCCTTTTGCAAAAGCCATTGCATTTATTGCCGCTGTTCTCAACTCTTACCTTTGGAATAGTGTTTGGACATTTAAAAAAGAGTTTAAAAAGACGGTGGGCAAAGATAAATTGAAAAATGGAACAGGGTTGTTTATAAAATTTGCAATCGTCAGTTTGGTTGGTTGGGGTATAAATTACTATGCATTCAAATATACCCGTTTCTCATTGGATCAAGGCAAGCTCATTGCTCTCATTGCTGCTTCAGGCGCAGCAACTTTTTGGAACTTCTTCGGCAACAAACTTTGGACATACAAGAAACAGGACTAATAGCTAATTCAACGAATAGAGCAAATAAACACAATTACAATTCGCTTAATTAGTTTCATTAGTGATTAGTACTAGAGCGATTACTTAAGTAATCGCTAAGCATTTCTTGCCATGGACGGATTTTGATGTCGAGCGCTTTTTCAATTTTCGATTTATCTAAATAGGAATAGGAAGGCCGTTTTGCTTTTTGAGGGTACTGATCAGACGCAATAGGCTTGATGTCGATTTTTGTCTTTGTTTGCTCAAAAATTTCTTTTGCAAAATCAAACCACGAGCAGGCGCCTGTACCGGAGATGTGATAGGTGCTATAGGGCACGGGTTTTAGGTCTTGGGTTTTAGGTCTTGGGTTGATTATGGATTCCTGTGCCCTAGATCCTAAGTCCAGCGACCCAATGATCTTGTCGATAGCCTCGACAAGATCTTTCGTATAAGTAGGCGATCCGATTTGGTCGCTAACAATACTAAGAGAATCTTTCTCCTCGGCCAACTTTAACATTGCCTCGACAAAGTTGGTGCCGGGGTGGTCTTCCGGCAATTCTCCAAATAGCCAGGCAGTTCGGAGAACATAATATTTTGAGCAAATCTCCCTGACATAATTTTCACCCTCGAGTTTTGTTTGCCCATAGGCAGACAGAGGATGGGGGATATCGGTTTCGATATAGGGTTTAGGGATAGGTTTTTGGTCTTGGGTCTTAGGCCTTAGGCTGATTATGGATTCCTGAGCCCTAGATCCTAAGTCCTGAGTCCCAGTAGCTGGGTTTGGCTTTCCGTCGAACACAAAATCTGTCGAAATATACAACATTGTTGTATGATTTTCTTCGGCGGCCATGGCTACATTCTTTGACCCCTCGGCATTAATCTTCCGACAAAGATCAATTTTCTCCTCGGCATCATCAACTCTAGTATATGCAGCTCCATGGATTATAAAATTAGGTTTTACTTCACCGACAACCTCAAAAACCTTATCTTTATCAGTAATATCCATTTCTTCAGAATCAGTTAACACAAGGTCATACTCATCGCCCAATAACTCGATTATTTTCTTGCCTAATTGGCCTTTGGCACCTGTCACAAGGATTGTTGGTCGTTGATTGTTCATAGTTTATGTGGACTTAATTTAGACGCATAATGTGCAATTGTCTCCCAGTAAAAACATTTAAAAAATGTCATTTCGAGCCATTGGGCAGCTTCAAGGCGAGAAATATACCTCTTGATGCTGCTAAGACCCCATTAATTTGTATATCTCTCGTCGTGAAACCACCCACGAAGTCGAGATGACAAACTATTTAATTATACATCAGGTGTAATTTAGTGTTCTTTTTACTATTTACTATCAATTTTTCTAAATATTCCTTGGCTTCCAGTTGTTCCTTGAATGAATTTTCTAGTTCAAGGCTGATTATTTCAGGTAAAAAATCAAGATATTTTTTCATATAATCTAAATCGTATAGCTCGTACATATAATGGCCGGAATAGTGGGGTTCGGTTTCGTTGCACCAGTCAAATTCTTTCGGTTCTTGATAGATTGAAGAAATGTGGCAGCATCCGATCTTATAATTATCAATCAATTTTCTAATCAACGAATCGTAGTTTTTTTCGTTTTTTAATATTCTATTGTGCCAGTGAGAATAATCAACGCAGAGGCCGCCTACTTTCTCTATATTATTTTCTATCTCATGCAAACTGTGTAAATTTAAATTTTCCAAAAAAATATTATCTTTATATTCTACGAATGTGCTGATTGAAGCATATGCCTCTTTATTGGGATGTATATTAAAAAGTTTGGTCTTAAATCTTTTGGTCAGGTAATCGACTTCATTTTTACTCATGTCATCTCTTAAATGAACATGAGGAATTGATTTTAATTTGGAATTTTCTAAAAGGCGATATAGTTCTTGTCTGTCATTTGATTTTAAATATGTAGGGAATAGGGCAATTTCTTGAATATTGAGCTCGTCAATTTCTTTTATTTTTCCCCGCCAATCCGAACAGGGAGTAGTGGTTAGGCCAAGAAGGATAACAGGTCTTAGGTCTTGGGTCTTAGGTTTTGGTCTGTTCATTGTTATTTCCCGTGTCCTAAGCCCTGTGTCCCAAGTCCGACATTCAACGCAGTGCGTTGAATGTCTAGGTATTCCCCAGAAACAATTCTTTTCCACCAACTCTCATTGTTTTTGTACCATTCAATTGTAATAATAATTCCTTCATCAAAAGTTACAGAGGGTTTCCAACCCAGTTCATCGGTTATTTTGGAATGGTTCATTGCATAGCGCATATCGTGGCCCTTCCGGTCCTCAACATAGGTTTTAAGCGAATGAGGCTTTTCTAATAGTTTTAATACAGTGTCGGCCACCTCCAAGCCATTTTTTTCCGAATCGCCGCCTATGCAATAAGTTTCTCCAATTTTGCCTTTGTGCAAGATCAAATCTATTGCTTCACAATGGTCTGTAACATACAGATAATCTCTGACTGCTTTTCCTGAGCCATAGATTGGCAGGGGCTTGTCTTGCATCGCATTTGTAATAAAAAGAGGAATGACCTTTTCCGGGAAATGGTATGGCCCGTAGTTGTTAGTGCAGTTTGAAATTGTGATGGGCAAATTGTATGTGTCAAAATAGGCTCTTACAATGTGATCGGAGCCGGCTTTTGAAGCAGAATAAGGAGAGTGGGGGGTGTAGGGAGTTGTTTCATTGAACTTAACTTCAGGGTTTTCGAGAGGTAGCGCGCCGAATACCTCATCGGTCGATACATGATGAAAGCGTTTAATCTTCTTCTCTTTGGCAACATCTAGCAGAACCTGAGTTCCTATTACATTTGTTTCAACAAAAATCGCCGGTCCTGTAATTGATCGGTCGACATGGGATTCAGCCGCGAAGTGAGCCACCATATCGCATCCATCCATTGCTTTCTCAACTGTATCACGATCGCAAATATCTCCGTGAACAAATGAATAATTTGGATTGTTCTCAACGGACTTTAAATTCTCCAGATTTCCGGCGTAAGTTAACTTATCCAAATTAACGATTTGATAATCGGGATACTTCTTCATCATATAAAGAATAAAATTTGAACCGATAAAACCGGCTCCGCCGGTAACTAAAATTTTCATATTATTCCTCTTTTAAAGAGTCCCAGTTAAAATTTATTGTCTTATCAAAAGGATCAATCCGTTCTTCGTCTGGTGAGCTTGGATCATATTCTTTTGTTACATGGTAGAAAAGGAGACAGGGATCGTTGGACAGAACCTTGTATCCATGGGCGACTCCGATAGGAATCGTAACCAACTTATAATTATTGGTTCCTGCCTCAATAACCTCTGTCTGGCCAAAAGTAGGAGAGTCTTTTCTCTGATCGTATAGCACAATGGCCGCACTCCCTGAGCCAATAAACCAAAGATCATCTTGATATTTATGCCAATGGAACGCTTTAATCGTGCCTTTGTAAGCAATCGAGAAGCTGCTTTGAGCAAAATTCTTCATCAAGCCTTCGCTTTGCCTTAAAACTTCCATAAAAACGCCCGGTTTCACATTTTCTTGCTCTAGATCCGGCTTATCTTGCCAAACTTTTAATTCTTTGATTTTTACTCCATCAATCATAAAAACTCCGTTTATTAGGTCTTAGGTCTTAGGTCGTGGGTCTCAGGATATTTTAATAATTCTTTGCCCAAGTCCCAAGCTCTAAGCCCCGATTACTAAATCGCTTTGCGATTTCTGCGCCATAAAATTACTTACCCGAAGAAGGCTGTCAAAAGTTCCGGCGTCTTCCCACATTCCCTCAATTATATTTGCCTTTAGTTCTTTATTTTTTAGATAAATCTTATTCAAATCGGTAATTTCAATTTCTCCTCGAGGGGAGGGTTTCAAATTCTTTGCATATTCAACCACGCGATTATCATAAGTATAAATTCCTACGACTGCATAATTGCTCTTAGGCTTTTGGGGCTTTTCTTCAAGTGAAAGCACATTCATCTTTTCATCGAATTCAGCAACGCCGAATCGCTCCGGATCATTGACCTCTTTGGCAAAAACCATTGCTCCGCTTTGGAAAGCTCTAATCTGTTTTGAAAAATCATGCTCAAAAATATTGTCGCCCAAAATTAGAGTAACCTTATCTCTGCCAACAAAGTTTTCACCGACGATAAAGGCATCAGCTAAACCTCTGGGCTCATCTTGAATTTCATAGCTGAATTTTGCTCCAAAGTCCTTGCCGGAACCTAAAAGATTCATAAACTGACCGGCATAATCAGGAGCGATAATTATCAAAATGTCTTTAATACCAGCTTTTAGAAGAGTTTCAATGGGGTAATAAATCATCGGTTTATTGTAAACCGGCAAAAGCTGCTTCGATGTCATTTTTGTGAGCGGTCTAAGCCGAGTTGCTTTACCACCAGCTAGAATTATACCTTTCATATAGGCTCCTACGAAATTACTAATTTTTCGAAATTACAAATCTATAATGTAGTTCAAGCTTGTTTAAACCATGCTGAGCCTAATATACAGATTTATTGTTTAATTTACTCTCATGCTACCATTGAGTTATGAAATATTCAAATGAATGAGACTCAGAGCATCTTTTCAAAAAACTGCGGAAAGTTAGTCACTCGCTCTACTTGTTCTGGGCGCAACAAAAATGGTGCAACATCTTTTGCTAGTTTGTCAAAGCTCATTTTGTTAATTTCGGCTGAAAATTTAGCAAAGAACGCTTCTCGATTGAGGCCTTGCTTGATCTTTATGTAATCAAAATTAGGTTGTGCGAACCCATACAAAAAACTAATATCAAAAAAGTCACGCCCCTTGGGTGTTTTTCTTTCGATTGCGGCAATCAATTTTTGAGACAAGAGAATATCAGCAGGATTGGTTATAATTTCGCAGTTAATGCCAAAACGGTTCAGCCCAAATACTGTTGGTTTGGCAAGCGCTCTTTGTTCTGTAATATCAATCTTTACCAGTATTTTTTGATCAATTAAGGGACTCAGTTTTAAGTCGTAAAGAATCTTGGGGAATTTTAGATAGCAATGATAGGTGCTTTTTTCTACGAGGCGAGTTTCAATTTCAAACCCCTTCTCTCGCAGATGAATCGATGTCTCTGAAATTAAATCATCAAAATCCTTAAAATTTAGACCGAAATTATCGAAGTCCAAGTCTTCGGAGAAACGAGTGTTTCCGTACACAATTCTAGTAGCAGTGCCTCCGATAAAACTAATTTTTTCGCTATTTTTTTGGCGAAACAAAGAATCCAAAACTTCACATTGAAGATATTCGACTAATGCAAACTTTTCCAGTTCTGGCCTTTTGATTTCTGGTATATAACTTTTGATTTGTTCAAGTGTCAGCATTTTGTTTGGCCAGTTTAATTATGCTTTTAGCTAGCTTTAATAGCTTTTTGTTTGCATAAGCTCTAGAGTAGAGAATAAATTTTGTTTTATCTACTATTTTGTTGAATTCTTCGTAATTAATTCGTATTGCTTCAATGTCGGTCTCGGTTTTGATTTTTCTAATATTAAGATGTAAATAGTCCAGAAGAGCTTTCTCTGGCTCGGCTAATAAATATTTACCAACCCTTGTTTCTATTATCCTGTAACCCCAAAACAAATTCGGCTTAATGTGTCTAAAGTAAAATGTGCCGAAGTCATTAGTAAATTGCCGGCTGGTGCGAGTCGAAACTGATGTTGTTGAGGGAACGTATTCAGGAATAAGCCCGTATTGAGACAAGGCGCTTTCAAGAGAAATGTAACTTGGATTATAAATTAATTTAGCCAATTCAAAACCGGATATTTTGTCTTTGTACTCTGAAAAGACATAGACCCCTCTTTTTGCTTGGATGATATAACCTTTTTTTTGCCACGAGTTGAGTTGATATTTGTAAACATTTAGATCTCGTAAGCGAATGTCATCGCTCGTGAAAAAAGGTCTATTAATTGTCATTTTAAGATCAATGTATTTCATTAACTTATTATATTTAATAATATAATGAATTATATTACAAATATTATTTGATGTCAATATGTGGACAATTTATTCAGTTGCCGGCATGTTGTGGCTGACATTTCTGCTTTCAATAACGGAAACTGCAATCTCTTTTGCCTCGCGATTGGCGACGGAGAGTTCTTTTTCGATCTTGTCGATAATCGTTTTCTGCTCGGATACTTTTTTCGTGAGCTCTTCAATTTTTAGTGCCGATATTTTCTTTTCGTGTTCGTGAGTTAAATTTAGTTCTTTCGTCTCTGCAGAATATTTTGCTGATAGTTCTTTGGCGGTAGCATCAACAGTGTTTTTAACGGTCTCCTCGATAATCTTTGGTCCCTCGGCCAAATCTTTTTCCATTTGCTTAATTTCACTTTCACGCTCTGCTAGTTTTGCTTTGCGTTCAGTGATCTCGGCTTTCTCTAGCATTTTGGAAACCTTGTATTCATCCTCTTCCTTACGGCGTTTCTGTGTCAAATTGTAATTATAATCTTCTTCCTCGCGCAATCGGGCCTTCTTTTTCTCGGCTTCATCCTCGCCCCATATTTTTTTGGCTTTCTCAATTTCTTCCTCAAGCGTTTCTTTTTTATTCTCAATTTCTTTAACAGCAATGGCTTTTTTCTTATTTATCTCTTCGGCGAACTCAACAAACTTTGCCAATTCAGATCCTATACTTTCGGAAACCAAAGAAAGATCGGAATTAAATTTAGCACGGAGATCTTCTATTGTTTTCGCGATTTTATTTGACTCCTGTTTCTCGCCCGAAAACTCCAATTTGGATTGGCCGGATATTCCCGAAAGCATGGCATTATAAGCCTCCCAAATCTCGCCTTTAGTGCTTTTTTCAGAAACTATTTTCCCTTCAGCTTTTGTTTGCGGCATTAGATCCTTTCGATAAAAATTGATGTGCATATCAATCATTAGAGAAATCTTAGTACAAAGTCAAGGCCAAGATGTTTTAATATGGTCATTTGGCAGAGATTTTGCTATAATTATATTAAGATGCAAAAAAACAAAATCCCAAAAGTTGTCTCAAAAACGGTATGGTATATTGATCCAAAAAAATTAGATTTACAAAAAAATAGCGGTACTATAATTAAACAAGTATTATTTTTTGGCGATACGGATGCCTTGGCATGGATTTTCTTCTTTTACGGTAAAGATGAAGTTGCCAAAGTGGCGCAAAATATTCCATTGGGCGCTTGGAATAAGAAATCTCTTGCTTTGTGGAAACTTTATCTTGGTATTAGTCCGAAGACGAGAGAAGAACAGATGAATGAAAAAGGTAAGATAAATGGATGAAAAATATTATTTCGATATCCTAGATGATGATCGCATTTCAATTTTACCCTTATTATTAAAATTTAAGGACAATTTTTATCTCGCCGGCGGCACAGCTTTAGCACTTCAAATTGGCCATAGAGATAGCGTTGACTTCGATTTTTTTTGCGAAAAAGCGTTTGATCCAAATGTTTTATATGAAAGTTTCCAGCAAGTTTTTAGTGGCCATAACATTCAAAAGATTCAAGAAGAAGAAAATACTTTGGGGATTTTGGTTGACGGAACAATCAAGATCACTTTTATGACATTTCCGTACCCGTTAATAAAGATCGAAGAAACAGAGTACTTACAAATAGCTTCGATGTTGGACATTGCAGCCATGAAATTAAGTGCTATAACCGGTAGAGCGACAATGAAAGATTACGTTGATCTCTATTTTATTTTACACAAATATTCACTCAGTCAGTTGCTGGGCGCTTTAGATCAAAAAAATATGTCTCTGCAGCATGCCTTGGCGCTAAAGAGCCTAGTTTATTACGATGACATTGAGATCATCGAGATAAATTTTAAACATGGCAAAAAAATAACATTTGGCGAGGTAAAAGAATTTTTGGAGCTAGAGACTAAGAAATACGTTGAGTCATTATAGCCCGAATCCGAAAACCCAATATTGTTTAATCGAGAACTATTATGATTTAGAACTTCTCGACAAGCTCGAAGAATAAATAGATGACGTTGGTTTGGATTATTAAGCTGAGGTTTTCGGATTCGGGTATTATAGCTTTACCATTTCAACTTAAGCTGATATAAATTAAGGGTGGGCGAAACTAAAAAATTACTTTCTAATAGTACAATCATATTTGTTGGCGCAATAGTCGGCAGCTTTTTTGCTTATCTTTTTAATATGCTGGTGGGAAGGTGGCTTGGTCCTGCACAATATGGGGAATTTAGCGCAATCTTTTCACTCCTCACAATTCTTTCGGTTGGCGGCGGCACCATTTTAACGGTAGTAATGCGTTATTCCGGCGAGCTGTACGCGACGAAAAATTATCAGGCGATTACTAAATTACTCAAAGTTTTTTCCAGATATGTCCTATTTTTTGGTTTACTCTTGTTTTTTATCGGATTGATCCTTATTAAGCCAATTGCTAATTTCTTCTCAATCGAGCATTTGTTGCCTGTCGCCATCGCTCTTTCTAGCTTTATTTTTGGTTTTTTAATCTTAGTAAACCGAGGCGTTCTCCAAGGTACTCAGAGATTTTTTGCCCTATCGGTGACAAATTGCTTGGAGCCTTTTTTACGTTTAGTTTTGGGAGTAATCCTTATTAAGCTGGGATTAGAAGTGTCGGGAGCTATTTTGGGAGCAGTTCTTGCGACAGTTATCGCTTATTTTGTAACGTTTGTTCCTTTACTTAACTTTTTAAAAAAAGAAAATAATACAGAAAGCAAAGCTAGCTTCGCCTTTGATAAAAAAGAGATAATCAATTATTCATTTCCAACATTAATAGTAACTCTTTTATTGGCTTTCTCCTTAAATATTGATGTTGTGCTTGTGAAACATTACTTTGCCCCGGAAGAAGCGGGGATGTATGCTGCAATCTCTACGATCGCAAAAATTATTCTCTATGCAACCGCTCCGGTCATTAGCGTTATGTTTCCGATGATTTCAGAAAAAAAAGCCAAGGGAAACAAACACTTTGGCATATTTCTTTTCTCACTCTTATTGACGCTGGCTGGAGCTTTAGTAATATTGGCGGTTTACTATGTTGCGCCCGGTAAGGTGATTTCAATTCTCTACGGTAATAAATATACCAGCTACTTTTATCTCTTGCCCCAAGTCGGATTTTTCGTAATCTTGTACGCTCTAGTAAACATTATGGCCAATTATTTCTTAGCGATTAAGAACTTTTTTTTCCTTCCGTTTTTCGCAGTAATCATCTTGGCTCAGATAACTCTGATCTCCCTCAACCATTCTTCATTGGAAATACTTATTAAAATTCTTATCTCAACCATAGGATTGCTTTTTGCATTTATGATAAGCTATTATCTCTTAACAAAACGGCAACAGGTCATTTCATATTTCCGAGGAGAATATGAACAATAATCCCAAGCTTTCCATTATCATCCCTGCCTTCAAAGAGGAAAAAAATATCTACAACACAATAGATAATATTTTAAAAGCCCATGATATTCTCGATTACGATTATGAAGTTATCGTTGTGGTTGACGGTTCGCCTGACAATACGGCAAAAGAGGCAAAAAAGCATCGCTCCAAGAAGGTAAAGGTGTATGAATATGCCCAAAATCACGGGAAAGGCTATGCCTTGAAATACGGGACAGAGAAAGCAGCGGGAGAAATAATTACTTTCACTGATGCCGGCGGAGATTTTAATCCTGAGCAGTTCGACAAATGTGTCAAATTGATGGAAATCTTTGACGCCGATTTCGTCATCGGCTCCAAACGGCACCCAGCTTCAAAGGTGAACTATCCGCTAAAGAGAAGAATTTATTCTTATATATATCACAGAATGATCCGCCTTCTCTTCGGATTGAGGGTTACCGATACGCAAGCGGGTTTAAAGTTTTTAAAAAAAAGGGTTGCCAAAGATGTGCTGCCTAGAGTATTAGTTAAGCGTTATGCGTTTGACCTTGAGATGCTGGTTGTTGCTAACCAATTGGGATATGGAAGAATTTTCGAGGCGCCTGTCAACTTGAATTTTAATAAGGTAGGCTCCAGAATAAATCCCGGTTCGATCAGCAATATGATTATGGATACATTTGCCGTTTTTTATCGGGCCAGAATTTTAAATTATTATAGAAAAAAAAGAAAATTAAAGAGCGGAGGAAAGTGAGATGAGAATAGTTGTTATTGGCACTGGCTATGTCGGGTTGGTTCAAGGGGTTTGCCTTGCAGAACTTGGCAACGAAGTCGCATGCATCGATATAGATTCCGAAAAGATCGAAAAATTAAAAACCGGGGTTTCGCCAATCTACGAACCGGGTATAGAGGAATTGATTAGGAAAAATTATGCTGCTGGCAGGATAAAATTCAGCACCGATCTCAAAAAACATATGAAAGATAGCGAGATTATTTTTATTGCCGTCGGAACCCCTTCTGATGAGGATGGCAAGGCGGATTTGAAGTATGTTTTAGCTGCTGCCGAAGAAGTCGGCAAAAATATGACTGGCTATCAAGTGATAGTCAACAAAAGCACCGTGCCGATTGGGACAGGAGAGCTTGTCAAAAAGACGATAAAGAAGTTTTACAAAGGGAAATTTGATGTCGTTTCAAATCCTGAATTTTTAAGGGAGGGTTCGGCCATTGAAGATTTTATCCATCCTGACCGGATTGTGCTTGGCGACAACAATGGCAGCTCTGCCGCCAAAAAGGTTGCCAAGATATACGAAGT
Organism: uncultured Candidatus Saccharibacteria bacterium; assembly: GCA_964363695.1. Taxonomy (GTDB): domain Bacteria; phylum Patescibacteriota; class UBA1384; order XYA2-FULL-43-10; family 1-14-0-10-43-13; genus JAMCZZ01. The sequence continues at coordinate 3,133 of CAYIJI010000006.1, read as the reverse complement.
ACTTGGGGCGCCGATTTTGATAACCAATCTTGAGACAGCTGAAATGATTAAGTATGCTTCCAATTCCTTTCTGGCAACCCAAATTTCCTATATTAATTCTGTTGCTCTGATCTGCGAAAAAGTGGGGGCGGACGTTAACGAAGTTGCCAATGGGATGAAGCTGGACAAGAGAATTGGAAAGAGCGCCTTTTTGAATGCCGGCTTGGGCTATGGCGGATCGTGCTTTCCGAAGGATGTAAAGGCTTTAATTCAGATTGCGAACCAAAATGAGGTAAAATTTAGCATTTTAGAAGAAGTGGAAGCGGTGAACAAACACCAAAGGCAAAAGTTCTTACATAAAGTAAATAAAGAATTGAATGGCGTTAAAGGAAAGAAAATCGCTATCTGGGGCGCCGCTTTTAAGCCAAAAACCGATGATATTCGAGAAGCTCCTGCCATCACAATTATCGAAGGATTGATAGATCTAGGGGCGAAAGTCTCGGTTTATGATGTAGTGGCGGAAAATAACTTAAAAAGGCTGTTTCCTGATATAAAATTTTGCGATAATCCTACCCTTGTATGCAAGGACGCCGAGGCGTTGCTCATCATTACGGAATGGGATGAATTCAAGCAGCTTGATTTAGGGAAGCTAAAAAAGGAAATGAAAACCCCTCTTATTTTTGACGGCAGAAATATCTATGACCCGGTCGATATGAGAGCGCTGGGATTTAAATATTACTCAATAGGCAGGGCTAATTAACTTCAGAGCAGTTACTAGTTACCCCCTATTGTCATCCCAGACTGTAAGCTTGAGATCTGGGATCCAGTATTGCAGATTAGCAGCACAACTTCTGGATTCCAGCTTTCGCTGGAATGACAAATGAAAAGTCTGGAATGACAGTTGATGATTATATCTTAAGAAATTAGGTTAAAATGAAGCATTATTTAATATCTGGTGGAGCGGGGTTTCTAGGGTCCAATTTGGCGATTAGACTTTGTAATGAAGGACACAAAGTTACTGTTGTTGATAATCTGCAAACTGGAAATAAAAGAAACTTGGATATTTTAGAAAAAGAACCTAATTTCAAGTTTGTTGAACACGACATAATCGAGCCAATAAATATTGAAGAAAAAATTGATTTTGTTTTAAATCTTGCTTGTCCCGCCTCTCCTCCGCAGTATTATAAAGATCCTGTTAGGACATTAGAAACAAATTCTATCGGCACAAAAAATATGCTCGAGTTGGCATTGAAGCATGAGGCAAGATTTTTTCACACTTCAACCTCGGAGGTTTACGGAGACCCAAAAGAGCATCCGCAAAAAGAAACCTACTTCGGCAATGTGGATCCCTATTGTAAGAGATCTTGCTATGATGAAGGTAAAAGGTATGCCGAGGCGCTCATTTATGAATATAAAAATTTGTATAACCTAAACACTGGGATTATTAGGATCTTTAACACTTACGGTCCGATGATGGATCCGGAAGATGGCAGAGTGGTCACAAATTTTATAAAGCAAGCTTTGTCGGGCGAGGATATAACAATACAGGGCACAGGAGAACAAACTAGGTCTTTTTGTTATGTTGACGATCAGATAGAAGGCATGATGAAGATGATCCATTCAAACGAAGAAGGGCCTATCAACATTGGTAATCCGGGTGAGTTTACAGTCAATGAGCTTGCCGATCTTGTTATCAAGCTAATAGGTTCAAAATCAAAAAAAATATATGTTGAAGCGGCTTCATCCGATCCAAAGCAAAGACGTCCAGACATTATGCTCGCCAAAGAAAAACTTGGATGGGAGCCGAAGATTCAGCTGGAAGAAGGCCTTGCTAAAACAATAGAGTGGTTCAGAAAAAATAGGTAAGTGCTTCACCTTTGTCATCCCCGGGTTCGGCGATGTAGCTTGAGAGTGAAGCCCGGGGATCCATACGATAGTTTCTGGATTCCCGCCTTCGCGGGAATGACAAAAATGAGCGCGGGAATGACAGCGAATAATTATAAATTGGGTTTTAATGGAAAAACAGAAGAAAAAAGTTTCTATAATAATTCCTGTCAAGGCAATTAATGACTATATAAGAGAGTCAGTGCCTAAGATTTTAGAGCTTGATTGGGAAGATTTTGAAATTATCATCTTTCCCGACAAAGAGGACAAAGAGAACAGCTGGCCTAAAACCAGAATAATTCCTTCCGGCAAAGCCGGCCCTGCTGAAAAAAGGGATTTGGCGCTTAAATATGCTACGGGAGAATTTTTAGCTTTTTTGGACGACGACGCTTATCCGGAGCCAACTTGGTTAAAAAAGGCGATGATCCATTTTGATGACGAAAAAATAGCCGCCGTTGGAGGTCCAGCTAAAACACCTAGAAATAATGGAGTTTTACAAAAAGTGTCGGGTGCTGTTTTTGAATCTTACTTAGGCGGAGGTGCTACTCGACATCGTTATCTCCCAATTGGAAAATCCAGAAAAATAGATGATTGGCCAACTGTAAATCTATTAGTCCGTAGGGATGTTTTTGAACAAGTTGGGGGTTTTGATAATACTTATTGGCCAGGTGAAGACACTAAGCTTTGTTTGGATATTAATAATGCTGGTCATGATATTATCTATAATCCTGAGGCGATTGTTTATCACCACCGAAGGAGCGATCTTTTAAAACACTTTAAACAAATTGGAAATTATGCTCTTCATCGAGGATATTTTGCCAAGATTTATCCGAAAACATCAAGAAAGTTTTTTTACTTCGTGCCGAGTTTATTTGATTTCTATTTGATTTTATTAGTACTATTGTTGCTATTCTCAAATTCAAGAACTCTTTATATTTACTCTATTCCACTGGCGATTTATCTATTAATGCTCTTAGCCGATGGCATAGTGGTCTCGGTGCGATGGCTTAATCCATTGGTGGGAATGATCTCAATGCCGATGATACTATTCACTCATATATGGTATGGAATACGGTTTGTATGGGGACTAATATTGCCCAAGCTCGATAGATAAACTCTCTATAAACGTCAAATCCCTGCACCGAGGTGGTGCAGGGATCGAATCTTTGTTCTCTGGCCGGGGGTGGCCGAGAACGGTGTTTATTGGTGGTGGTCACGCTGTACCCTTAAGGGCCTTCTCAGTCGATCATCGACTTGATTACCGACAGCA
>CAYIJI010000005.1:0-28538 GCA_964363695.1 uncultured Candidatus Saccharibacteria bacterium | reverse complement strand
GGGGCTTTGCGCTCCGGAATTAACAGATAAAACCGCATCGTTTGTTAGGGAATCAAATTCAACCGGATATCTTCCTTTTATTAAGGAATGAGCTGTGGCCAAGGCCAGTTTTTCGGGATTATTGCCGGTGCGGCTTTTAATGGAGATATCGTAACTGGCAGCTTTTTTTGAAGTATAGAGGCGATTGGCTGAGTTGAAACTATTTGCTGAAGTATCATCAACTAGAGTCATTACTAAATTCCAAGAAATATTTGGGTTTTTTGAAAATTTACTCACGCCGTAAGCGGTGAATTTTGCGTAATCGGTAATTTTTTCTGCGTCTTCCGACAGCTGCGGCGCAAAAGCTTTTTTATATTTTAAACTAGGGTATTTTTGCAGAAGAGTATTTTGAAGGCTTGAGTAACCGAAAATCATGCCGACTTGACCATTGGCGAAGGCGTCTATGGCATCGCCAAGGGAGCCGTCCCAACAAAAGTTTTCAGAATTTGGATCGGCAAACGAGGTATAGAATTCCAGAGCACGTGTTCCCGGGTTGTCATTTGCGCCGGTCGAGGTAGTTTTTGGCAAGTTAAAGGTGGCTAATTTAGAATCGCCGGAGAGGATGCTAGTTTCATTTTGAAGCATTAGAAGGTATAGAATATCTTGCGAGTAAGGTATTTCCTTTGTGCCAAGAGCAACGCCGGCCACTCCGTTTTGAGAGATAATATTTGACGCTTCAACAAAATCGGTCCATGTTTTTGGAGGCGCGGTTAAAAGATCATTGGCTCTTTTTATTGCTTCTTTATCTCCTTTATTTGCTTCGTTGTAAGCCTTTGAGGCGGCACTGAACACACTTGGATTGTAGTAAACCATCAAGGGTTCGACCGAAGGCGAGAGGGCGTAGGTCTTGTCGTTTATGTAGACGGATTCCTTTATTGATTGGACGTACTGCTTGTCTAAATTTACACTTTTAGCTATCCCCTCCGGCATTGGGGCAAGCTTTTCTTTGTGGCGGAAAACCCAATCGTTTGGCATTGCCCATACGTCCGGTTCTGCGCCTGATGCGATCGAGTTTAAAACGCGGTTTTCATAGTCTGAATCTAGTTTCTGCTTCTTGTACACCACAGTATAATTCTTGTTGTTTTTTTGGAAATTTTTGATTACCGGCTTCCAAGCGTCTTCCTCTTCAAAACTCCAAATTACAATGTTCCCGCCAGAAGCAGTCTTTTTTGTACAGCCCGATAAAGTGGTAGCAAAAACTAAAGCAACCAGAAGATAGCTCATAATCTTTAAAATTTTCTTCATATACCCTCCATCGATCAGTCTTAGACTGTTCTAGATAATAACCAAGATACAAGTATACAGAATACAGTTTGTCAGATAACAGATAATTCCTAAATCCTAATGTCTAATTTCAAATAAAATGTCAAATGACTTAATGTCTAAACAATTTAAGAATTTGGAATTTAGATTTTTATTTGTCATTTGTAATTTGGATTTTGTAATTAAGAACGTGGTTGCCATACAAGCTTTATGTTGTTTCTTGCATTATTGAATATGATAGCTAGGTTAATTTGCCGGCGATCTCTTTAATGAAATTTGAGAACTCCCCATTAATATCTTCTCTCTTTAAAGCCATTTCGACATTTGTTTTCAAGTATTCGGTAACATTTCCGCAATCATAATATTTGCCGCCTTTAATCTCAATTGCATAAGAAGGCATTCCTTGATCTTTCATTTTATTGATCGCGTCAACATAAACCAGTTCGTCTCCTGGCTGTAACTCAATGCTTTCTAGCGCTTCGAATATTTCCGGTACGGCAATGAATCCTCCGAGTGATGCTAAAGCCGCCGGAGGCCTATTCTCCATGCCAGGCTTTTCTATCCAGTCGTCAACTTTAATAATACCCTCTTCAATAACTTCTCCCTTTGCAAATCCGTATCTTTTTGCATCCTCTGGTTTTTCAGCCTTAAGGCAGCTTACTAAGTTAGATTGATATTTGCTGTAAGCCTCAATTAACTGCTTGGTTTTAGATTCAGGCTTGGCGATGACAAATTCGTCTCCCCAACAAACTATAAACGGCTCATTTCCAACGATGCTTTTGGCGGTTAAGATCGCGTCGCCGTTCCCTCTCTGTTCCCTTTGCCTAACATAAACAAATTCTGCAATATTGGAAAGTTTCTTAATTTGCTCAAGTTGTTCAACTTTACCGTTTTCTTTTAATTTATACTCTAGCTCTAAATGTCGATCGAAATGGTCTTCGATTGCTCTTTTGTGCCAGCTTGTTACAAAAATAATTTGCTCTATCCCCGCTTCTGCCAGTTCTTCAACAACATATTGAATGACCGGCTTATCAACTATTGGAAGCATTTCTTTTGGCAATGCTTTCGTTATAGGTAGAAATCTTGTTCCATAACCTGCTACGGGCACCACTGCTTTGCGAATTTTCTTCATAATTCCTCTATCGTCATCCCAAACTTGATTTGGGATCCAGAGCTATTGTATAGATTCCGGATCAAGTCCGGAATGACAAAATGATGTCAATATAAATTTACCACAGAAGAAAATTATTTACAAAAAAAGCTGGGCTATCCAGCGGCGATTCCCCCCTGTCTGAGCGGTTCCTCCCCTGCCCGAGGGGAGGCTAGGTGGGGAGTTAGAGGGGGTGGAAAGATTGTCTTTGTATTTAACCACCCCTAGCCCCTCCTTCGAAAGGAGGGGAAATTAATGGCTGTCACTTTTCGTTTATTTTAATAACTTTTGTCTTGACTTTAGCGTCTTTGGGGATTTGAATTGTTAGAAGGCCGTCTTTTAAGGTTGCTTTTGCATCCTCTGTATTTACTGCGATTGGAAGAACATACGAGCGTGAAAAAGGCCCCCAGTAGCATTCTTGAGTGAAATGCCTTTCGTTAGTAGCATCGTGGCCCGGTTTCCTCTCGCCTCTTAAAGTTACAACCTCTTCAGTTATGGAGATATCCACATCGCCGGATTTTACGCCAGCAATCGGCGCCAATATATAAATACTATGTTCGTCTTGATAAACATCAATAGAAAGTTGACCTTCTGTATCATCGCTGTACATCCAGTCCTCGTGATTTGTCTCTATCATTGCCCTCCTTTTGCCGATGATGCCTCAAAAAAACTGCAAATCGGCTAGTTATTTTTAGTATAGTTAACCCCAAAAAAATAGTCAACAAATTTTTTAGCAATTACTATCCTGGATCCCCGTCTTCACGGGGATGACATGGATGAGGCGGGAATCTATATTAGATATTTTATTATGGGCTTTGCATAATTTATGTAGTTTAGGCATATTTAAATTGTTAAGATTATTTTTTGAGATCAGCATATGAAAAACAGGACATTAAAATTTAAGAGTTCGATATCATTAATTGCCAGCTTTTTTCTTGAGATATTTTTCCCAAAAAGATGCGTAGATTGTGGAAAACAAGCGGAGCGGTTTGTCTGCTACAAATGCATCCAAAAGATCGAAAAAATAAGAACAGGCACTTGTCCTTCCTGTGGAAAGATCAGCCAATTAAGCAAATATTGCCTTGTCTGCAGAATGCCGTATTTGCGGGGGATTATTGCCGCCGCTAGGTACGAAGCTGGTCCGGTCAAAGAAATGGTCCATCATTTAAAATATTCTGGAATGACTAGCTTGTCTCTGGAGTTGGGCGAACTGATTATTGAGCGCCTTCTTCGCGAACCGTTTAAAGGCAGTCTTGTCATCGTCCCGGTGCCTCTATATAAAAAAAGAGAATTTACCAGAGGCTTTAATCAAGCTGAGCTCATTGCCAGGCATATTTCAAAAAGATTGAATATTTCCGGAGGTGAGGCCTTAAAACGAATCAAAAACACCGAGAGCCAAGTGAAGTTGTCGGGAGAGTTGAGAAAGAAAAATTTAATCGGTGCTTTTATATGTGTTGATAAAGATTTAATTGTTGGAAAAACCGTGCTTTTAGTCGATGATGTTACGACAACCGGTTCAACACTGAACGAATGCGCCAAAATTTTGAAAGAAAACGGCGCAAAACAAGTTTTCGGAGTAGTTGTGGCAAGACGGGCGAATTAGATGAGATAACGGATGTCCATAAACAGTTGTCATCTCGAGCCATCCAAATTTATTGTAGCTTGCACTTTTTTAGTCAAAACAAAATAGTTTGCAACTAGAATTAAGATGCCGCCGATAAAAATATTTAAAGTGATCGCTTGGCCTAAGAATAATGCCGCCAAAATTGCCCCGCTGACAGGTTCTAAAAGCAAAATTATACCCGAGTCTTTGGCTGGCACAACTTTTGACCCCTTTAAATATAGGATATGGCTTAGCGGTTGAGTTAAAAGATTAAATATTATGATCATTAGCCAAATTTTTAATGGCCAGATTAATGTGAACTTCAAAATTTCCGGTTGTCCGATTGCTCGTCCAAATATAGTTAAGATTATCGTAATTAATAAAACTGCCATGGTTGTCTGTAAAAATTTCGCAACATATGGATCGATTTTGCTTTTTCCAACGAAGCTGCCGATGATGACCCATCCTGACAGAGAAAGACCACCGAGCAGAGCAATCAATATTCCTGTTATGCTGCCAATTTCATGTACTTGCCATGGTTTGATTAGAAATACTAGGCCGGCTAATACTAAAATAATTGAAATGATGTCTCTTTTGCCGACTGAAGCTTTTAAAAATAATTTAGTGATAATAATTGTCCAAATCGGTTGAGTGTAGAGCAGCAATGCCACAATAGCTACTGGCGTTCCCACTACAATGGCTCCGAATTGTGTGATGACAGTAAGCGACCCGATCAGGGACCACCAGAAAATTAACTTTAAATTACCCAAATTAGTTATTTCTCCTCTTTTCCCTTGTAGAAAAGGCAATAAAAAGAAAAAGGTCGGAAAATACAACAAAACCGACAGTTCCATTAAAGAAAATCCCAAATTTTTAAATACTTGTCCTCCAAATACAATTAAACCGGACAATATTCCTGTCGCTATTACATACCAATATTCTTTTTGAATTTTCATAATCTGATTCTATCAAAAAAACTCGACAAAATCGAGTTAAAATTAAACGAAGGTTGCAGGGCCGGCTGATGCCGGCCCCCAGATTTTGCTTATGGTTTCAGCCAGTCTGTTGATGCTGCCTTGGCACGACGTACGCAATGCCCACGGGTATGTTGTGAGCAGACAAAGCTGCAGTTCCGTACCCCCAGCCGTTTACCTTCTCTCCTGACGTGCCGCTGATGCGGGTGCCATTCAACACCACGATATCTTCTAATTTTGGCGATGGATGCATAACCGCCAAAACATACCGTTTGCCCTTGAGATTAGCGATGAAGCTGTCAACGGCAGAGTTCACTTCTGGGCTGAATGGAGCAACGACCTGAAACTCTGTCTTTCGCGCTTCCGCTCGATCAAGGAATGCATAAGGGTCCGCATTGTCAATATTAAGCACTCCCACTGTGCTTGTTCTGGGAACCTCGCCATCTACAAGCAAGATGACTGAGCAAGGGATCAATCCGGCGTTGCCATATCTCCACAAAACTTCTACCAGCTCTTCAAAGGCTTGTCTCATTTTGTCACCTCCTCGGTTCTTAGCCTTGAAATCTCGCGCAAAAGCAACATATCACAAGGCACACCTAAATCCAACCTCGTAGGTTGGATTTAGGGTTTACTGACCTTATTTCTTGTTCGAATCTCAATTATCAAAAATAAGCCACTCAGAATGAGTAACTTATTTTTGGCGGAAGCGAGAGGATTCGAACCTCTGAGGAGCTTGCACCCCTGGCTGTTTTCAAGACAGCTGCACTAAACCACTATGCGACGCTTCCATTTATGAGATTATGATAACATTTTGTCTCATCTTTTTCAATCAGAACGGGCGCATATTCTATTCAACTAATTAAATTTTTATTAAAAGTCGTCATGTCGAGCCATTGGTGGTGCCTCCAAGGCGAGATATATACAAATTATTTGAATATATATAAATATAAGCATAAGCTCCATTAATCTGGAGATTTCCCTGCCTACCGGCAGGCAGGTCGTCATTCGACTTTGCTCATGATGTCGAAATGACAATTAGCGCTTGTTGTAATTTTTGACATTTGGAAAGTTATTTTTTAAATCGGAATTGGACTATCCGCAGTTAAATATAAGCGCGTAAGCAGATAAGCTTTTAAGCAAATAAGCTAATAAGGAGCTGCCATTGTGTTGGAAATACCAATAGCTCTAACAGAAGAGGGAGGCGAAGTTGAAGAATAATGAAAAACAAAAAATTCTACATATTACCAGAACTGCCATATGGCTACGACGCCTTGGAGCCGATTATTTTAAGAGAACAGCTTGCGATACATCATGACATGCACCACAAGACTTATGTCGACAACGCAAACAAAATTTTAGAAAAACTCGACAAAGGTAGAGAAGAGGAGAGCGAGCTGGATTTCCCCGCCCTCTACAAAGCCTTGTCCTTTAACATTGGAGGGCATATCTTGCATTCACTCTTTTGGGAGAACATAACGCCTGTAAGCGGAAGGATGGGGGCGAGCGAGGCTTTAAATCAAGCCATTATTGATGAGTTTGGAAACTTTGACCGTTTTGTGGATGAATTCTCCAAAACGGCGGAAAAAGTTGAAGGTTCGGGCTGGACTACTCTGACATATTGCCGAAAGACAAAAAGGCCGATTATTATGCAGATAGAAAAACACAACGTGAACATCTATCCAATGTTTTCGATACTTTTAGTGTTAGACGTTTGGGAGCACGCTTACTATCTGGATTATCAAAACAAGAGAGTGGATTTCATCAATAATTTCTGGGAGATCCTAAATTGGGATGCTGTAAATAAAAGATACGACAATATCTTATTGGAAAATAATTGAGGATAAAATGACAATGGGGAGAGAAGACAAAAAGAAAATTCTTATAAATTGTTTTCCACGTTTTTCGGTAATAGTATTTGTTTTAATCCTCTTTATTTTCTTATTGCCAGATATTCAGAACTTTCTTGATAATGCTCCGCTTTTATTTAACTTTTTCTTTGGGGTTTGTATCTTGGCAATTTTGATCGTGACTTGGAATAGAAACAAATTGGCAGGGATAACCTTTATTCTTTTGGGAATCGTTTACGGATTTATGACTTGGAATAAGCTTTTGGCAGTGAGCACATTGTCTACTTCATTTTGGCTCGTTTTAACAGGGCTTTTGCTTTTGATTACAGAAGACAGGCTTTCTGAGAAGACGCTTGCAGAGAAAAAGGTTAATAAAAACTAATCAAAATGTATCGACTCGGAGCATAAACTAGACATAGTTAAGACTTACGCGATTGAATAACTTTTATTCTTCGAACGATGCTGTCCGCCAGCTGGCGGATGAAGTGAGAAGTTTATCGAATAGTTCTCGACCCAAGCCCATCTCTCGAACAATAACTAAAAATATGAAAAAATTACTCAATGCAGCAGTCGATTGCTTTTTTGACTACGCTGCGGAGTTTGCTCATGAGGCCGCTTTTTGCTTCGTCTTTGTTGTCGATGGCTTTTTCGTCGATTTTTTGAATATTATTTGTATCGACTATGTTCATATTGACGCCCCAGAAGAGGGAATATAGATCGTATGCTTTTTCAAAATATTCCTCAGCTTCTTTTCTCTTGCCCATGCCTAGTTGTTTGGTGCCGACTTCCATTAAACGCATAGAAGCGGCTAATAAATGTTTTGAAATGCACCAGACCTCGCCTTCATATTTGGGGATTATTTTTTTGAGAAGGTCCTGCCGCATTTTGCGGACTTCCTGAAGCAGGTCAAGATAGTCCTTTTTACCGGTTTTCTCTGCAGTAAAGAAAAAATGTTCCTCGATAGAGACCAAGTTCATTATGGCAATTGAAAGGTCTTGATCGGAAGAAAGATCAAGCGGATTTTTCTTTTTTGCGTTGTCGACTTTGGCGACTAGCTCTTTGTAATCTTTGAAATTATTCATTTTGTCATCCTGAACTTGATTCAGGATCCAGTAATTAATTGATTGTATAGATTCCGGATACAAGCCTGCCTGCCGGCAGGCAGGTCCAGAATGACAGTAATGGGGTTTTATTATTTAGTCAGGAAATAAAAAACGATAGACAAGATTATGAGCGGAGAGATGGGCAAAACTACTTTTTCAAATGGGAAATGAGCGTGGCCGTTGTTTTTCTTTTTTATGATCTCATAAATTATGACGCCTGACAAAAGGAAAATGCTGCCGAGAACAATGCCTAAGACAAGCTTGTCGATGCCAAAGATCGTTTGGTAGTGGTTGCCTAAAACCGCTTTACTTATAATATTTTTTTGATAAAAGGGAATTAGCACGGCAGCGTAGTAGGCGGCGCCGGTTATGAAATTTAAACCAAAGAAACGCCATTTTTTTGACCGCATCCAATTGATCGTCAGAAGTGTGGCTGAAATGAGCAAGCCGCCCAGCCAGATTCCGGTGATAGAATCGTCTATACCGAGCTTACGGAAGATGATTACCCCTGTGCCTGCGGCTATCGTGCATATTGAACACATTTAGTTTGCTCCAGTTTTAGACTTAAAGAAATCCTGAATTTCTATTTCACCTACATAACATTTAGAATTTGGGCCGTCAAAAAGCAGAGGAACGCCTAATTCTTCCTTAGGAATTTTGCAAACATCGGCCTTCCCTTGCATCACTGTTGCATTTTCCTTGTTGTACCAAACTTCTTTTACGTCAAACTGAACTTTTTCATCAATCTTATTTGTTTTAATGAACTCCTCAATTTTTTTACAATGAGGACAGCCTTCGCCGTAAAATAAAACAATTTCGCTTCCCGGAGTTGATTTTATTGTTGAGGCACCTGCTACAGCTCCATTATCGGAAGATTGGCTGTCTTCTGTTTTAACAGCTTCTTTCGTATCTGTTTTTTTGCTTTTTGAAAAACCCCAAGCCCCGGCGATAATAATGAGTACAACGACAACAAAAAGTAAAATCTTCTTCATCTTAGCTCCAAAATTAATAACAAGTCGATTATGCCTTTTTTTGAAATGAATTACAATACTTTAATTCAACACGGTTTTATGTTACTTTAATTTAAGATGAGAATTCGTGTATATTGTCATTCCCGCGAAGGCGGGAATCCAGATTTAATGATACTGTGTTTTTCAGCTGGATCCCAGATCTCCCGTTCGACAGGCTCAGGGCCTGTCATCGACTCTGCCTTCGATTTCCACTCAGGCCCTGAGCTTGTCGAATGGGAGGTCTGTGACCTCGTCGCTCAGACTCGAAGAGAGTGGAATCGAAGGCAAGCTTGCAGTCTGGGATGACGCAATTATAATTTCGGAGAGGTCGCATAGTTGGCCTAGTGCGCTGGTTTGCTAAACCGGTATATGGTGTTAAAACCGTATCGAGGGTTCGAATCCCTCCCTCTCCGCCAATAAATTAGATATCAGAACACAGATATCAGAACGAAATAAGGGAATATTACTACTGTTATCTGTCTAACTGTTATCTGTATTCTTAACATAGAGGAGGGTATGTGGCTGAAGTTCAAAACAAAACAAAGCATAAGTTCAATCCGGGAGGAGAGAAACCGATCTTCACTTGGGTGGCGCCGGAATTTATTAAATATAAGAAAACCACCGGTTGGTTTGTGGCAGTTTTCATTGTGGGTATTATACTCGGAATTATCTTTGCCATGCAGGGTCAATGGAGTGGAGTCGCACTTGTGATAGCAGCAATTTTAGTTTTTACAACCCTGTCAGGGGCCAAACCGAAGAAAATTTCTTCTTCGCTATATTTGGACGGTGTGGTAACTGACGGCAAGGTTTTTGCTTTCAGCCAGTTTAAATCTTTCTGGCTCGAGGCGGGGGATTTGCCAAAAGCAAAGTTGCAGCTTTTAGGGCGTCTTGCCGGCCAAGTTTCTCTACCTTTGTTTGACATTGATCCTGAACAAGTTCGTTTATTTTTAGGGAAGCATTTACCGGAAGAGAATAGGGGACCGGATATTGTTGATCAAATAAATAGGCTAATGCGCTTTTAGCGCATATTTACCATTTGTCATTTCACATTTCTCATTTATTTAACAATTTATCATTTTATCAATTTTTAAATATTGAAATGGCAAATAAATGTTAAATGAAAAATGATTAATGAGAAATATATTATTTTGCCCGCGTAGCTCAGTGGATAGAGCGCACGGTTGCGGTCCGTGAGGCCACAGGTCCGATTCCTGTCGCGGGTACCAGTCGACATTAAAGATGAGAAATCGTCTTTTTTTGTTATCCGGCAATTGATTATGTGCTCTCATCGGAGTATTATTGTTCTCATGAATGAATATAAAATGATCACATTGAAAAACGGGCTTAGGGTTCTTTTGGTGCCGAGGGAATCGACCGGAGTTGTGACGGTGATGATCTTGTTTAAGGTCGGCAGCCGCTATGAAAGCGAAGACCAAGCAGGCATTTCTCATGTTTTGGAGCATATGCACTACAAGGGCACGCCGAAAAGGCCGAGCGGACTCAAGATTGCAGAGTTTATTGAGTCAATCGGCGGGGAACACAACGCGTTTACCGGCAAAGAATATACGGGATATTACACCAAAATAGCCCCTAAGCACATGGAAAAAGCCTTTGATTTTCTGTCTGATTTCCTTTCTAACTCTCTGTTTAGACCGGAGGATTTAGAGAAAGAAAAGCAGGTCATTATTCAGGAAATCGATATGTATGAAGATTTGCCGATGGAAATTGTCGGCAATAAGTTTGAGGAAGCGGTTTTTGGCAAGAATGCGCTTGGGCGGGACATTATCGGCGATAGAAAGACTGTAAATTCTGTGACAAGAGAAGACCTGGTGGATTACCGGTCAAATTATTATGCTGCAACCAACGCAGTTTTGGCTTTGGCAGGCAACTTTGGAGGAAAAAGCGAAGAAGATATTAAAGAATTGGCGGAAAAATATTTCCATTTTGAACATGATTTAAAAGCAACTCCTCCTGCTGTCAACATTCCAACTACTTCAGGGAACAACATAGTTGAGCGAAAAACAGAGCAAAGCCACTTAGTGGTTGGTTTTAGAACGGTGGCTTTGGGCCATCCGGACTACCATAAACTTGAAATGCTGGGCTTAATACTGGGCGGGTCAATGAGCTCTAGAATGTTTGAAGAGATTCGAGAAAAGAGGGGTTTAGCTTATGCAGTTAGGACTTCAACAAATAATTATATTGAAGCAGGAACACTGGTGACTCAAGCTGGTGTCCCGCATGAAAAAGTAGAAGAGACAATCAGCGCCATTATCGGCGAATATAAGAAAATTAAAGAAGAAAAAGTGGAGCCTTCTGAACTGCAAAAGGCTAAAGAAATTATTAACGGCAAAATATTAATCAAATTTGAAGACTCAGAAGAATTGGTTCATCATTATGCGACAGATGAATTGCTCCTAGGGAAAATCAAAACTCCGGGAGAGCTTGTAAAAATTTATCAGAAGATTACCGAAGATGATATACTGGAAGCAGCAAATAAATATTTTACAAATGACCGACTGGGCATTGCCTTTATCGGCCCAAAATTTGATAAGGGGAAATTGGTAGAATTATTAAAGATTTAACGTCATTCTATTTACAATGTCATCCTCGGGGAGGCAACGCCATAGCCCGGGGATCCAATATAGTTTTTTTCTGGATTCCCGCCTTCGCGGGAATGACAATAAGGACGGGGACGACAGAATATTAAGGAGATATTATGGAAGAAAGAAAAGAATTAGACAGGAATATGGCAATTGAGCGCACTTTTGTGATGGTTAAGCCCGATGGAGTGCAAAGAGGCTTAATTGGAGAAATAATCGCTCGATTCGAAAAACGAGGATTAAAAGTCGTAGGACTTAAGATGGTCAAGCCTACCCTCGAACATCTTAACGATCATTATCCAAAGGATGAGGCATGGATTGAACGGCTTGGAGGAAAAGGATTTGAGACATATGAAAAATATGGCTTGGATCCTGTGGATGTAATGGGGACAGGAGACAAAAAAGAAGCCGGCAAGATGGTTCGGGAGTGGTTGATAAATTATATGACAGAAGCTCCGGTTGTTGCTATGGTGGTCGAGGGAATTCATGCGATTGATATGGTGAGAAAAGTTACCGGTCCGACTTTGCCGAACAAAGCGGAAATCGGCACAATAAGGGGAGATTATTCAGTTGATTCTCCTGCTTCTGCCAACTTAAATAAGAGGGCGGTCAAGAACCTTATTCACGCTTCAGAAAACAAAGTAGAAGCTGAGCACGAAATCGGCCATTGGTTTGCGCAGGAAGAAATATATGACTACACTCGGGCAGATCATAGTGCTATGTTCTAGAACCAGAATTATGAATTATGAATTATGAATCATGGGCTATATTGAATTTATAACTCATCTTATAAAGCGAACCCTTAACAACATTTGTCATTTCGCCCCATCCAGCTCTTTTGTAAAAAGGGCGGGAGGCGAGAAATCTACAAGCTATTAGCTACTTCGATCTATTCCAACTCATTAATTTGTATATCTCTCGTCGTGAAACCACTCACGATGTCGAGATGACCAATCAATATAAACATTCATGATTCATCATTCATGATTCGAGATTCTAGCT
This sequence comes from uncultured Candidatus Saccharibacteria bacterium, assembly GCA_964363695.1. Lineage (GTDB taxonomy): Bacteria > Patescibacteriota > UBA1384 > XYA2-FULL-43-10 > 1-14-0-10-43-13 > JAMCZZ01. The sequence goes on along the minus strand of CAYIJI010000005.1, from coordinate 15,947 downwards.
TATGAATTATCTTTTTCCATTCTCATTCGCTCTAGTAATATCAATGATATTGGCGGGATTTTTTCGTCGAATCGGTTACAAATATAACATCGTTTCAATACCGCGAGAACGGGATATTCACAAAAATCCTGTTCCGAGAATCGGCGGGACGGCTATTTTTTTGTCTTTTTTATTAGTATCGCTGGTTTACTTTATCATTTCACCAAAAGGCCCGTCTTTTGGCGGCGGGGAGTGGTTCTTGTCACTGGATAAGCATTTGGCGGCGATTCTTTTGGGCGGAACCACTATCGCTTTTTCAATGCTTCTCGATGACATTTTCGGGCTAAAAGCATGGCAAAAGTTCTTTTTCCAATTAGTTGTTACCTTGGTCGTGATTGCCTCAGGCATCGGAATAAATACATTGCCCAACCCTTTTGGCGGAACTTTGAATTTAAACTCTGTGTATGTGCCGATCCTGAGTATGAACGGCACTATTTACCATTTTTCTCTGTGGTCCGATCTTTTGACTTTAATTTGGATGGTTGGGATGATGAATGTGATCAATTTCATCGACGGAGTTGATGGTCTGGCAGGAGGCGTTTCTGGCATAGCGGCATTCGTTATTTTTCTTCTCTCGGTTAGCTTAGCCGTAAACCAGCCGGCGGTCGCCTTAATATCGATTATTTTGGCCGGATCTTGCGTTGGCTTTTTGGTTTGGAATTTCCCTCCGGCAAAGATATTTATGGGCGATTCAGGAAGCGCTTTTCTTGGTTTTATGCTTGGTGTTTTGCCGCTCATTTCCGGTGGAAAGCTTGCAACCGCCTTTCTTGTGCTCGGTTTCCCAATTGTTGACGGTCTTTTGGTTTTTGCCGGTAGGATTTACCGGAAGGAGAATCCTTTTACAACACCGGACAAAACCCATTTACATCATCGGTTTCTAAAAGCAAAATTTTCGCAGCGTCAAGCGATTTTATCAATTTACGTCATTTCCGCAGCTTTCGGGTGGGTTGCACTTCGTTCGACTTCTAGAAATAAAATGATAGCCGCAATTATTCTGGTTCTTTTGTTGGTGATGATTACAAGGGGATTGAATTATATGGCGAAGCGAGCCAACAAACAAATTTAAAATTTTCAATTTAGAATTTAAAATAAATTATTAATGATTAATTTAAAATGTTTTAAAATTAAGATTTTTAAATTGATTTTAAATTTTAAATTTTAAATTGTTTAGCCTTTTCTGTTAAACTAAATGTATGGATAAAGTATTTTCATTCAGCGGCCAGAGGCAAGGGGAACGGGTGATTGATGCGGTTAAAAACCACCCTTTTATTCTTTTTCCCTCGGGTCTAAAATCGATTATTGTTTTGGTTGCAGGTATCTCGGTTTATCTTTTTTGGCCTAGCCAGTACTCGGGACTTCTTATATTGATAGCGGCTCTGATTGCTTTTGGCATTTTCTTCAGGGTTTACTTTGACTACAGCCAGAGTGTTTTTGTTATTACTAACCAAAGAGTTATTAACGTTGGTCAGAACGGGTTTTGGAAGAGAAAAATCACGGAAACAGAAATTGATAAAATTCAGGACGTGGCGTCTGAGACCTCGGGAATTTTCCGGACAATGTTTAAGTTTGGCGATCTCATAATTAGGACGGCTGGAGTTAGCGAGGGGAGCGAGATCAGGGCCAAAAATATTGCCAACCCTTATCAAGTCCAGCAAAAAATCGCCGGCATAAAGTAGAAGAGAGGTAATTGCATGACTGAAAAATTTAAGCGTGGGCATCTAGATTTGCCAATATTGCTCTTAATGCCGATACTTGCCGCCATTGTCTCATTAATAATCAAAGCAAATTATTTTTGGACTATTATTTTTTTCCTCGCTACCCCAGGTATATATCTATCTTTTAGAGCGCCAAAATATATAAAGAAAACATTTATTTTTTCTTTATTGGCCAGCATTCCAGCCATATTGGTGGTTGATTACATTGGGCAAAGAACAGACCAATGGATCATTCCTTCTTCTATTTCAACTGTCAGATTCTTTGGCGTTACTCAAGTTGAACAACTAATCTGGGCGTTCTTTAATTTTTATTCTGTCATCATCTTCTATAAGTACTTTTTAGACAGGCATTATTCTCAAGGGTTATGGGGTAGGCGTCTAAGATATGTCATAATTATCGGACTTTTACTCATGGCGCCTTTCTTGCTGCTTCTTTGGCAGAAGCCGGAGATTTTGAACATTCCCTATTTTTACTTTTTATTTGGATTAGCGTTAATTGCAGTTCCTGCGATTGGAGAGCCTCTAAGAAAACCCAATCTTTCGACTCGATTTCTTAAAACAGCCGCTTATTTCTTTTATCTTAGTTTTATATTTGAGATCACAGCTCTACAATTGGGTTGCTGGACATTTCCTAGTACTCAGTTTATTGGCTGGATTCAAGTTTCTAATATTAGATTTCCACTAGAAGAGTTAATTTTCTGGATAATACTTTTTTCTATGGCTGTGCTGGGGACTTACGAGAAGTTTGACGAAGAAGAAAAATATTAAAATATAAAAAAGTCTACACACCTCTTAAATTGTCATTTCGAGCTATTGGTCCGCCAGCTGGCGGAATCAAGGCGAGAAATATACAAACAATAAATTAATGATAAAAAAGTAGCATATGCTAGAAAATTATCACATTTGAATAGTGGCAAGCAGAGATGATAATTTGGTGATTATATTTATGAAGTGGTTACATTCTCTTTTCCTACCAGTTCTTTGAGTTTGCGCAGGACTATTGGGCTGATTTCAACTTTGTTTTTTATCACAATTTCCCTATGCACATCGGCGCCATTGGGAATTTTTATTGTCACTTTAGATTCTCCAATATGAGCCATCAGAACCTCTTTAACCTCTAAGAGAATTTCACGGTCAGATCCAACGGGAACAGTAATTTCAAGATTTTCCAGTTTTTTAAAAACAACATTATTGTTCGATATCGAAGGCCGAGAACTAAAAGTGCCAGACTTCTCACTGCCGTTCGAAGAATAGCCATTGCCGTTATTTTTCTGACCATACGAACCGAAATTTCTTCTTTTTTGCTCTCTAGACACAAAAGGGGGCAGAATTGTTTTCTCGTTTATTTCAAATACCTCTTCGGCAAGAATTTTAGGCGAGCCGTCTTTAAAACTGACGAAGCCATCTACGGCTATTAATTTATCATTAACCCAAATCGATTCATTATTCAAGAGAAGTTTTGGAAAGACTAAAACCTCTATTTTGGCTTCCAGATCTTCCATCTTGGCGAAAATCATATTCTGATTTTGGCGGGTGAGAATCTTTTGAATTGTTGTAATAATTCCTGTTATGCGGACATATTTGTTCTCAAGGTTTTCCTTAATCTCGGAGATCTTATGAGTTCTGTGGGGTTCAAATAGATGCCCTAACCCGGAGAGGGGATGCTCTGAAATATACATCCCAAGCAGCTCTCTTTCCCATGACAGCCTTTGCTTTTTATCGGCTGGCAATGTTTTCTCAAGTTTAATTTCAGCCATCTCTATGCTGTCGACGCCTCCAAACAGGGAAGTTTGCCTGCTGTTTTGGTTTTTCTGATAAGCGGTCGCATACAAAAGGATATGCTCCATATTGTAGAGGATTTCTGCTCTTTCTCCCAAGTCATCAAGTGCGCCAGCCATAGTGAGGGCTTCGAGCGATTTTTTATTTATTACTTTGCCATCAAGACGGGTAATAAAATCTCTTAAATCCTTAAAAATGCTCTTCTTTCTTTCCTTAACGAGATCTTCCGCTACTGCCACCCCCACGTTTTTAATAGCGGACAAGCCAAAGCGAATATTGCCCGTTTCTTTTACCACACCAAAATCTTCAAAGGATTCATTGATGGAAGGAGGCAGAACTTTTATTCCCATTCGTTCGCACTCGGCAATATCGATGGCCAGTTTGTCTAAATCATCTTTGTTGGATGTCATTAAGGCTGCCATAAATTCTGGAGGATAGTGGGCTTTTAGATATGCAGTCTGATAGGCGATATAGGCATAACAAGCGGCATGAGATTTATTGAAAGCGTATTGGGCAAAATCCTGCATAGCGACATAAAGATCCTCGGCGATTGACTTATCAACATCATTTTTTATACAGCCTTCAATAAACTCTTTACCCATTTTTTCCATCAACTCTTTAATTTTCTTGCCAATAGCTTTTCTAAGAGAGTCAGCTTGCCCGCCGGTAAAGCCAGCCATGTCTTTGGACATCTGCATGACTTGTTCTTGGTAGACGATAATTCCATAGGTATTCTCAAGAGCGGCTTTTGCTTTAGGATGGGCGTATGTAACTTGTTTTCTTCCGTGCTTTCGGTCAATGAATTCTTGGATCCATTGCATCGGACCTGGCCGATAAAGTGCGACCATGGCGATAATGTCTTCAAAAACAGAGGGCCTTAGCTCTTTCAGATATCGTTTCATGCCATCTGATTCCAGCTGGAACACTCCGGTTGTTTCGGCTCGTGACAATAATTTATAGGCGTCCTTGTCTTTAAAATCGATTTCATCAATATCGAAATCTGCTTTTTTGGTTTTTTTAATAATTCTGACAGCATTTTGAATAATGGTTAAGTTAGACAGACCTAGAAAGTCAAATTTCAAAAGTCCCAAGTGCTCAATCGGGGTCATTGAATATTGAGTTACAGTAGAAATATCCCCTTTTGTCGCTTCTTGAAGAGGGCAGTATTCAGTTAAGGTGTCTTTTGAGATCACAACGCCGGCAGCATGCATTGAAGCATGACGAACTACGCCCTCGAGTTTGGCGGCAATGTCCATACATTCTTTAACTTGAGCATTGCTATTATAGATATCTCTTAGCTCGCTGATGTTTTCCAGCGCTTTTTTAAGCGTATCTCCCTGAGGAATTAACTTTGCAATTATGTCCACTTCGCCGTAACTCATGCCAAGTACTCTTCCTACATCTCTTACCGCCATTCTGGCCGCCATCGTTCCGAAAGTAATAATCTGAGCGACATGATCCCTGCCGTATTTTTTGGATACATATTCAATTACTTCGTGCCGCCTTGAGTCAGCAAAGTCAGTATCGAAGTCAGGCATTGAGATACGATCGGGGTTTAAAAACCGCTCGAAAAGAAGGTTGTAATCAAGGGGATTTAGATTGGTAATATTAAAGGCGTAGGCGATAATTGAACCCGCGCCGGAGCCTCTGCCCGGCCCGACGGATATTTTTTGATCTTTAGACCATTGAATAAAATCGGCAACGATTAGAAAGTAGCCCTGATAGCCCATTTTTGTAATGACATCTAATTCATATTTAAATCTATCCCAAACACTTTCATCTATTTTTAATTCTTCGAATGTTGGTTCCCTGTCTTTGGGGAGATCCTCTTTTTTGATCGGACTGGATCCGTATCGCCAGTTAAGTCCAAGGTAAGCCTTTTCTCTGAAAAAACTGTCCAAATTATAACCTTGCGGTACGGGGAAGTCCGGGATAATAATACCGCCGAGATCTAATTTTAAATTGCACTTTTCGGCAATTTCTAGAGTGTTTGACAAAACTTCAGGATTATCGGGGAAATTTTTTGCTATTACTTCTGCAGTCAGCATAGAATAGTCGTCATCTCTCATTGAAAGGCGATTGGATTCATTCATTGTCCTTGAAGTTTGGAGACAGATCAAGGCGTCTTGGGCAATGGCATCGTCGGAATTTACATAGTGAATGTCGTTTGTGGCGATTACTTTTAAGCCAAACTCTTCGGCTAGTTGAAAAATCAATTTATTAGCCGGCTCTTGGTCGGGAACGTTTTTATGTGTTTGAACTTCGAGGTATAAATCTTCTTTTGAGAAAATACTTAAATATTCTTTTACTGCCTCCCTGCCTTTCTCAATACTTTCCAAAGCTTTCCGAGCAATTTCGCCTTGAACGCAGGCAGAAGAGGCGATTAAGCCTTTAGAATATTTTTTCAGAACAATTTTGTCGATTCGTGGCTTATAGTAGAAACCTTCAAGGTGGGCGATGGTTGTTAGTTTGATTAGGTTTTTGTAACCCTCTTCATTCTTAGCTAGAAGAATTAAATGATAGGGATGCACATCAGTTCTAGGCACTTTATCCTTTAGTGTTCGCGGGGCAATATAAACCTCACAGCCGATAATCGGCTTTATTCCTTCCTTCTCGCATATTTCGTAGAACTCAACGGCGCCATGCATAACTCCATGATCAGTTAATGCTAAAGCTGGCTGATTGTCTGCTTTAGCTTTGGCGACAAGATCAGGAAGCTTACCCATACCATCAAGCATAGAGTAATGAGAGTGAGTGTGGAGATGTACAAACTCCAAATTTTTATTCGTTTCACTCATAAAAAATATTTTCCATTTATCATTTCTCAATTTCCATTAATTTATTCATTTTTCATTGGATCGTCATCCCAGTAACTGCTCACTCGCCCCTGTGTCATCCCGACCAATAATTATGTCATCCCGACCATTTACTTTGTCATCCCGACCATTTACTTTGTCATCCCGACCGAAGTGGAGGGATCTTCTAATAGTAATTCAATCTATTTTTAAGATTTCTCCACCCTTTGGACAAGGCTGAGGAGTCGAAATGACAGCTGTGAGTGAGCAGTTACTCATCCCAGACTGTAAGCGTGAGATCTGGGATCCAGTCCAGAAGTATGGCATCGCAACTCCTAGATTCCCGCCTTCGCGGGAATGACGGCAAATGGTTTAACAACCCATGCCGTGACTTTTTATTCAATATCTGTTATAGTAACATTCAAATGGATAATCAATTCAAAAATAGTTTTGTTTTTGTTTTAGGGAGAGAACAAGAAATTGCCTTAGAGGAACTTAAGTCGGTGCTAACTCGATTTGATTTTTCCTGCCTGCCGGCAGGCAGGGTTTTGAAACCTAGCATATATAAAATAACTGCTAATCAGGTCTTTGCCAATATTGACAATTTCACAATAAGTGATGCTGAGAGGGTGATGGATGCTTTGGCCGGCACTATAAAGATTTATAAACTAGAGGGTCGAATCGATAAAGACATCACTTCTCAGATCGCATCGATATTTCGAGCTCGCAAAACTGACAGCGAGGGAAAGATAAATTTTGCTATTTCATATTTTGGCAGAGGGTTCTCTAGGCAAAATATTAACTTGATTGCCTTAACGGCCAAAAAACAGCTCAAAGGTGATTTTAGTTTAAGGTATGTTGAATCGAGAGATTCGTCTGAACTTAGTTCTATTTTATCTCTTAAAAATAATCTTTTAACAAAAGGAATTGAATTTGGGCTTTTTGACGATTCGATCGGGGTTATGATAGCTCTCAATAATCCCGAAGAGTGGTCTAAGAGAGATTATGGTAAGCCTGCTGCTGATAAGTTTTCAGGAATGTTGCCGCCAAAGCTGGCGAGAATGATGATTAATCTCGCTCTCGGCGAAATCTCAAAGCAAGATGTCATTCTGAGCGGTAGCGAAGAATCTAGGAGCAACGCTCCGCTAGATCCTTCGGCTGTGCCTCAGGATGACGAGAGTAGGACTTTGTTTTTCGATCCTTTCTGTGGTTCAGGCAATATCTTAATGGAAGGGCTAATGCTGGGATATGATGTTGTTGGATCTGATATTTCAGAAAAAGCTGTAGAAGATACAAAAGCCAACTTAGAATGGCTAAAAAATCAGAATACAGATAACAGAATACAGATAACAGCTTTCCATGCGGATGCAACCAGTGAAGAATATATTAAAAAACTGACAACTGATAACTGTGAACTGATAACTGGTTACAAAAACTTGGTTTTTGTAACCGAGCCATTTTTGGGCGAGCCAAAGAAATTTAAGCCTACCTATAATGCCGCAACGGGGGAGTATTTGAAGATTAAAGAACTTTATATTAATTTCCTGAAGAATATTAAGCAATTAGCGGCAGGCGATAGGGAATTAGCAATTTGTATTGTCTTTCCTCTTGTTGAAACAGTTGAGGGAAGGAGATTTAGTCTCTTTAGGGAAAGTGTTGACGAAATTAGGGAATTAGGCTATACTCAAATACGTCAATCTATGACTTATGGTAGAGACTACCAAGTCGTAAAAAGAGAAATAGTTCTTCTCAAACTAGAGCAAATTTAAAATTAAAATATTAAACATTCATTTTAAATTAAAAATTTTAAATTGAAAATTACGAACGAAAGTGAGTTGATATGGCTCATAAAAAAGCCGCGGGTAGCACAAGGTTAGGTAGAGATTCAGCAGCACAACGCTTAGGCGTTAAAATTTTTGGCGATCAGCTGGTTACCGCAGGCGGCATCATCATTCGTCAACGCGTAACTAAATATCAGCCAGGCAAGAATGTCGGCGTAGTAAAAGACGACACTCTTTTTGCAATGATTTCAGGTCTCGTTAAGTTTCAAGAAAAGAAAGTTACCGCTTTCAACGGCAACAAAGACAAGAGAATGTTTGTTGATGTGGAACCAATTGCAAATAAATAAGGAAATTAGCCCACTGATCAATTCACAGATAGGCACAGATAATATTAAAGTAAAAATCAATTGATGCTTGACACTAGATGCTAGAAATTAGAATTTGAAATTAGAAGCTAGACATTCGAACTTCAACCTTCCAACCTCAAGATCAAGCTTCCAGTTTCAAGAGTCTAGAATCAATAATAAACATATATATGCAAATCAGTGATAATCAGTGAAAAGATCAGAGAGATAATTACATTGGAAACATTATGGAAAAAATTTTAGAACAATATACAAAAAAGAATGTGCCTGAAATTAAATCGGGCGATACTGTTAAAGTTCACATTAAAGTCAAAGAAGGCGGCAAAGAAAGAATCCAGATTTTTGAAGGTCTTGTGATTGCAACCAAACACGGCAAAGGGCTTGACGGAACTTTTACAGCCAGAAAAGAATCATTTGGAATTGGCGTTGAAAGAGTATTCCCAATCCACAGTCCAAGAATTGTTAAGGTTGAGAGAGTAAAGCAATCAAAGGTCCGAAGAAGCAAACTATATTATATGAGAGAGTTAACCGGTAAGAATGCGCGTTTGAAAGAACTAAACCGCGACCACAAAGTTTGGGAAGAGAGTGCAGCAGAGGATGAACTAAAGAGAATTGCCGAAGAGAAGGCCAAAGAAGCAGCAACAGCTGAAGCAAAGAAAAAAGCCGAAGAGGAAGAACTAGAGCAAAAAGCCAAAGCTTTGGCAGGCGACAGGATTAAGCAGTAAGCAGGTAAGCGTATAAGCTAGTAAGCAATTTATTGTTCGAGCGAAGTAGAGAACTATTCATAAGATGAAATATAAAAAATGCCCTTCATTCCGATCGGGCATTTTTAATATAAACATTAAGGATAATTAATCGTAATCTATTTGTCTAAGAAATGAAACGATCGTTTCATTTCTTAGACACTTCTTTGTTATATTCTCTCTGCTTGATTCCAAATCATCTCAAAGAGTGCTTTTTGGGTGTCGACGATGCTTGAGCTTTCCACCACTACGGCATGCAGGTCGCCTTCGTATGAGATCATGGCCAGTTTGTTGGCGAATATCATCATATCCGTTGTTATATTTATCCCTTTCGGCAAGTACCTCGCCTCTTGAAGGGGTTTTTTGTAGTGCTTGATGTATTCCGGAGATGTTTCTTCGTGGACGATGAGTTCTCTTATTTTCATCTTCTTTTTGACGATATGCTCTATATGCTGATCGAAGAAATCGCCCAAATGTTGATATATTGATGAGATCGAACCGATAGCCAGCAATTCCTCCGCTTTTTGAGCTTCTTCGTACAGCGAGATGATGCCCTCTTTGCCCTCAAAATACCTTACCTTTGGTTTTTGGGGGGCCTTGTTGTAAATTGACCGCAGCTCAGGCAATAGCTCCTGAAAACCGGTTAAGTTGCTTTTTAGCTTCTCTTCGATACGTTTGGGATCTTCGGCAAAATAGCGCCTTCGCCCGTCTTTCTCAATGTAATCAACCAACTTTTTCCTTTTGAGCTCCTCGAGAATGTCATAGCAATAAGTCCGCTTAAAACCGGATTTTTTAGAGATGGGCGTGACGGTGCTTTCTCCCAACTCAAGCGTGGCGAGATAAACTTGTATCTCGCGGTAGTGCAAACCGATTGATTTTAATGAATCTTCTATGTTTTGCATAGCTTGCTCGTTTAGTGTCATTCCCGTGAAGACGGGAATCTAGGCTCTGGATCCCTGCCTACCGGCAGGCAGGCCCGGGCCATGGCGTTGCCTGCCCGAGGATGACAAAGTGTGTTAGTTATTATCGTAACAAATTTACGACGATGATTTCATCATACGCTCAATTTGTGCGTGTGTCAAGACTTAATAATGCCTGTTTATAGTCACTAATCATTGACATAGACATTAGATAATGCTATAATGTGGCCATCAAGATCAGCAATGGTCTTGAGGCCATCCCGATCGAGCATTAGCGAGCATCGGGACTTACACAAATTCAAAGGCGGCACCGGTCCTTAACGGGGTGTTTGGAGAGCGATGAGAGAAGGCAAAAAAGCTTTGCAGATATTCGGATATATCTTCGGTGCCCATGTGGTATTTGACTTATCGGAGGATGGATGGATAGAGATTCACGTGCAACAAGGCGACTTTAGCCGGGCTCGTTTCGCCATTCTTAACGCCTTTGCCCCAAAATCGTCTGAGGTGAGAACAAACAAATATCACTCAATGGCACGGGCATATTTTCCTTCTGTCAAGAAGCCATTTGCTGATCCGCAATTAGTTCACGAGAATTGCCTTGCTGTTTTACAGCAGATACTCGGCGTTGGCTTCGACCGTATTCATCACTTGCTTGATCACATGGTTTACCCTAACAGAGAATATACCGATGTCATCTACAATATCGATATTGCCGGGTTTTCTAGAGAGGAGGTTAGGCACGTATTGTTGGGGTAGAAAGTGGGTCTTGCTCATTCTCAAATCATAGCTGGATTAGAGCCAGCGTCTTGATCACTGGTGCTGCTATGTAGCAGCACCTCAACCTCGGGTTATTCTGGATCCCAGATCATCCGTCTAGGCTCGGCCTAGCCGAGACTGAAGTCTGGGATGACGAAAGGAGGGAATTACAGAGTGGGTGTTCGTAATGAACACCCACTTTTGCTGTTCAAAAAATCATTTGTACCCCTTTTGATTCCCTTTTGTTATAATTTGGGTATGCTATCCCATCAAAATCCCCTTGGCTATCGCTATCTTCGCACTTGGCAGCAAGCCAATGAAATTTTAGAGTTAACCGAGGAATTCGCAGTAACTTTGCCCTTTCGTCATCCTAAAACCGGGCAATATTTGACCGATCTTAAAGACCAGATGATTCGATCGGCACGGAGTGTTGTCCGTAATATCGAAGAAGGCTATGCTCGGACATCTACTAAGGAATATATTTCATTTTTAGGATTTTCGGCTGGATCTTTGGAAGAATTAATCGGTGACTTCAAGTATTGCCAAAAGGGAAACATAGGGGATCCAAAAGGGTGCGCAAAAGGGATTCAAACGGGAGTAGGCGAAGCAAAAATGCTTGATAGGCAAATTAAGAGTTTGGAAGAAAAAACGTATCGAGAAAAAACCGCTTCCCAAAGTGATATGATAAAAAAATCGTGGTCTGAACAGAAGAAAATCGAGGAGGACTTTGATCAAAAGTTGAGAGAAATAATAGAAGGCAAAAGGAAGAGTCTATAAATTTATGGCATTTGATAAAACTAAAAACAAATCGACTGGCAATATGGGGGGGTAATTTGGGGCGGGCTTGACAGGGAATTTTATATAGTATATGCTAAATAAGCAATCATTTATGATTGCTTATATATGACTAATATTATAAAAAAAGATCCGGTTGATATGCTCTATAAGAGCAAAAAAACTGTCTTTTCTCTCAAAGACCTCTCTTTGTATTGGAAAATTGAAAATCAGAATTATCTAAAGACAAAAACTAGGCGTTTAGTCAAAAGTGGCAGACTTTATTTTATTCGCAGGGGATTTTATGCTCTCGATAAGGATTACGATCGATGGGAGCTGGCAAACAAAATGATCACGCCGTCTTATGTCGGACTTTATACAATTTTGACATCGGAGGGAACGAATTTTCAATATGATTCGCGTATTTATTGCGCATCGAGACAGTCACGGACGATTTATGTTGGAAAGCAGGGTTATGTGTACCAAAAACTTAGCGACAAAGCACTTCTTAATCCGATCGGGTTGAAATTCGACGGTGCCAAAACTGTGGCGACTAAGGAGAGAGCAATAATGGATACGATTTATTTGATGCCAGATTTTTACTTCGATAAATTGATCAATGTAGATTGGGAAATGTGCTATGAAATAGCTAAAATTTATGGGAATAAAAAAATGAATGCAAGATTAAAACAACTTAAGGAGGATTATGCTGAATAGGGCAACGCACGAGTCAGTGATGACGAATATTTTAACAGAAATTTATTCCGACCCTTTATTGCGGACCAATTTGGCTTTTAAGGGCGGTACGGCGGCATATCTTTTTTACGATTTACCGCGATTTTCGACTGACCTAGATTTTGATTTGATTGATCCTAAAAAAAGCGAGCAAATTTATGCAATAGTGAAAAAAATTGCAGAGAAGAACGGACAGATCAAAGATGAAACGATCAAAGAAAAAACAGTTTATTTTCGCCTATCTTATGAACATGAAGTTCCGACTGTTAAGATTGAAATCTCAAGATTAGTTAATAAAGAAGACGAATATGAAGTAAAAGAACTATTTGGTCTGCCGGTGCTCGTTATGACAAAGCCATGTATGGCAGCAAATAAGTTTGTGGCTGTTTTGGATCGAAAAAAATTGGTCAACAGGGATTTGTTTGATAGCTGGTTTTTTCTACAGAAGAATTGGCCGATTAAAGCCTCCGTTGTCGAGTCAAGGACAGGGATGCCCGCGCTTGATTATTTTGTCAAATTGAAAGAATTTTTGCAAAAGAACAAAGACGAAATAAACATTTTGCACGGGTTGGGCGAAGTTTTAGATTCGAAGCAAAAAGTTTTTGTAAAAAATAAAATGTTGAATGATGTTTTATTTTATTTGCGATTACAGACAGAAAAATTAAATATGAATAATTTAGAATAGAAATAATTATGACTTTTGACAAGACTAAAAATAAATCGACTGGCAATATGGGGGAGGATTTGGCGGCGGAATATTTAACAAAAAATAAGTACAAAATTATTGATCGAAACCTCGAGTTATTTTGCGGGGAGATCGACATTTTGGCCGAGGTTCGAGGTACGATTGTGATTGTGGAAGTAAAAACTGTGAGAGGCAGCGGCTTTGGCTTGGCGCAGGAACTGGTGCGATATAAGAAACAACAGAAATTAAAATTGCTTGGACGAGCGATCGCGCAAAAATATCCTACCAGTACTATTCGGATTGATGTAATCGGAGTTGATTTCTCTTGCGGTATGCCGGCAAAAATCGAGCACATTATAAATGCGGTTTATTAAAAAAGAGCAGGACGGGGTGTCCTGCTCAGTTGGAGCGATAAACTCATACTGCTTTATCGTTTTGATGGGCCAGTATAACCCTGTGCTTCCGATGTTCCTGCATTGAGAAGACCTCTGGTTTTGGGCATATCCAATCCTATTCCTTTCGTGTATAGCCTTTTTGTCGTTGTGGTCGTGTAAGGGCCCAAATCTCCAGAATATCTCAAGGTAAAGACGAGAATGCAGCTTTTCAGATCGTCAGGAACTTCGCTGATCGCAGATCTGTTTGCGTCTGGCCATGTGTGAAGATAGAGGGTGACATCCTCACTGGAGCGGAGCTTTTTGTCCCATTTGACATACTTGCTTGGGAAAAAGTCGTCGCTGCTGAGTACGTTAGGATCGTACCAATTGACGCCTACCCAGTTACCATATCTGTTAAAATAGTCGATACGGAGGTCTGTCAGATAGGCATCGGCTTGGCTAATGTTCCCGATTTGTATTTCGTAGTGCCAGCCATCCCATATTGATTCTATTGAAATTTGACTACCAAGGAAAACAACCTGGTCTCGGCTTGGCATGTTTTGGGCAGACTCTATTACCTTCATGGTTCCGGCGGGTGTTTTGACTAAGTCGGAATGACCAAAACCATTCACCATGTAACCTTCCACTATTCCGGCAGTAAGTGACTTCAATGGAACTCCGGCTGCGGTTGAGCTGTCTTTGCCTACTACGAGATCATTTATAGACGAAATGAGGCAATAATTGACCAATCCGCACTGTCCCATGGTGCCAGAATTGTTCAGAGTGGACAAGAACGGACTCCCGGGAACTAGGTCATTTATCGACTCTATATTACCGATAGGGAATCCATTGAGAAGATGATCGCCTGGCAGGCGATTTATGTAGTCATTCTGGAGCCCAAGAAGAAAACTTGCCGGCGTAGCCCAGACTGAGCCTAGGTTTGCTCCATTAATTGCAAACAGATTGTTTACATTCTTGGTCTTGCCTAGTCTTTCCAGTGCATAACGGGAGACCACCACCCCCATTGAGTGAGCGGCGATATTGATCTGCTTGCCTTGATCTTTGAGTGTATCCAGTTCCTCTCCTAGTCTTTCGGCCGAGAGATCGCATTTGTTCCTCCAGTCATAGCCGAAAAGATAGATCTGGCTGTATTTATGCAAGTTGGCAAATCTTTGCGCGAGAAGCTTTAAGGAATCAGCATTGTCGCTGAAACCATGCACAATAACAAGTACAGAGTTATTAATGACGGTGTTACTTGTATCGTCTCCGCCAAATTGAACCATAATAGTCTCGCTCGAAGGTTCATTGATGAAGATTTTGCCGATAATTAGGCTGGCTCTTGCAATCGGACCATCGACCGCAAACTCTGTCGCATCTATCACAAACTTGCCCGTTTCACTATCGGCCACTTTTGTCCAAAGATCGCTGACCTTCTTTACCAATAAATAAACTTGTTTTTGTACTCCCATTGTTTGAAGCACAAGTCCATTTGTCGTGATTGTGATAGAACCCTGAGGCATCTTGCTTGCAGTGATTTCAATCTTGTTGCAGGCAAGTTCTCCAACCGGAGGCATTTCCGCGGCGGAGGGGATAGTTCGGCTGATCGTAATTTCCGCTCCGGCTGGAAATGTTTCCGCCGGCACATTTACAGTAATCGTATCAACCTGTAGGACAGCCTCTTTGCCCGGCTCGATTGTAAATGTGCCAGGCGCCACCGGCGGATCGGGCTGATTGTTGGGTGGCGCAATATTGCTACCACCGCCATTTCCACCGCCTCCACCACCGCAACCAGCAATTACAATTACGGCTATTACCAAAATCCCTGCGAATGCCTTTTTCAAAGTACAAGACCTCCTTTTTGTCGTTTTGAACGGCTCAAACATAGCATACCAGACTGAAAAATAAAATTATAGGCGTAACAATTGTCTGGTAATTATTATTATGATAGATTAGACTTAAGTTATAAGGTTGAAAGAGGAAAAAGTGAAAAAAGTTGCAACAGGTTTTATTGAATTTATAAGGAAGCAAGGGGTGGTTGGGCTGGCCGTTGGTTTTGTTTTGGGCGGGTCGGTTTCAAAATTGGTGACAGCCATAGTGAACGACTTAATAAACCCTCTGATTGGAATTTCGTTGGGAAGAGCTAAGGATTTGACGAATTATTCACTCAAGGTCAGCGGCGCGGAGATCTTGTGGGGGGACTTTGCAAATCAATTGATTGATTTTATAGCAGTCGCTCTGGTTGTTTATTTGGCGTTTAAGGCCTTAAGATTAGACCATCTAGAGAAAGAGCAAGAGAAGAAATAGTTTGCGAGGATCTAATAAAAAAAGGACGAGCCTAAGAAGGCCCGCCCGTTTTTCGCTTCCTTTTATTGATTGCTTGCATAGCTGGGGCTATACTAAAGGAAAAGCAGGAGGATAAAAGGTTGAACGACACTATTTATTTTGAAAATTTATGCACTATTACTATTGATTAAAATTATATAAAA
>CAYIJI010000004.1:0-28540 GCA_964363695.1 uncultured Candidatus Saccharibacteria bacterium | reverse complement strand
TAATTTTTAATGGGGTACAATTTAATTATATCAGAAGTTAGTGCGTAAGGTGAGTGATTTAGTGATTTTTTCTTCATTTAGTTTTGCCATATTCACCCTTTTTTTGATTATTAAAATAATATGATTTCCAAACGGTATTATTTTTCACTTCTGACTGTGCTTCTTCAATATCAGTCTTTATATCTTTTGCTAAGTTATTTAAGATAGAAATCAAATCGTAATATGAGATTTCTGAACAAAATTCAATTTGGCCAGATTTTCTATTGATAATTTTTAACTGATTATAGTTATAAACAATATCGTATGGCGTACCCCAAATATCATGTTTGTATTCTTGGTTTTCTTTTAGATTTTCGAGTTCTCCTCTGGTCCAATCAAAAAATTCAAAAAATATATCTGGATTAGTGATCAATGTTTGATGTTTTTCTATAAAAACAAGCTCCCCTTCAGGAGATTCTAAAAGTCTTGAGAGGTTCGTCCCAGAAGCTAGCTCTTTCAGATAATTTTCATTAAATTTATAAATTATTTTCATACATGGTCCTTCATTTAATCTTATTAATTTAAAGGATATCCTGTCCAAATTCTAAGAAAACCAGTTGTCTTGTCCGGACGGATTACCGTCTTAATTGTAATTCCATCATATTCTCCTATTCTGATAAACCCTGGCCGACCATAGGTATTTCCTGTGGCGGCTATGCTTTTATTATTTGCGATTGTTTCTATTGCTCCCTTCATCTTATATGGATCCCATGACTCAGGAAAAGTAGTTTTTCCTTTAGTCAGAGTACCATATCCATGATCGATAACAACATGCTCAGCCCTATCACCAGTTAATTCATAAAGCTTCATTGGTGCTGGGGCGTTTCTCAGGGGGGCCGAAACTGCCTTTGAGACTACTGGCCCAGTGGCTGATTCCTCAAAAGAGGTTACGATTCTTGAGGTTGTGGCAATGGACACAGCCTTTGCTAAAGCTTTTCCTGCCCCATAACCTATCGCACCCCCTATCACACCCGCAATAGCTCCGGCACCAGCTACTTTAGCGGCTCCTTTTAACGAAAGGTGTCCCCAATTACTCACAGTATAGCTTGCCGTTCCACCAGCAGCTCCAGCTATCGCCCCTGCCCCTATCATACCCAGAAGCGAAGTG
The DNA here is from genome assembly GCA_964363695.1 of uncultured Candidatus Saccharibacteria bacterium. GTDB lineage: Bacteria > Patescibacteriota > UBA1384 > XYA2-FULL-43-10 > 1-14-0-10-43-13 > JAMCZZ01. The sequence continues at coordinate 27,393 of CAYIJI010000004.1, read as the reverse complement.
CCCGCCCCAGCTGTTGCTGCAAAAATTGCGCCAGCTACAGCACCCCCCACCGCAGCTGCTCCAACCTCTTTCCAATTTATACTACCGCTTGTCTTATATTGCACAACTGCATCAATCGCTCCGCCGATGATCGCACCAGCAACAGCACCTATAACAATATGCCAGAATTTGCCAGAAGGATCAATCCTACTTATCGGATTATTTCCACAGTACACATATGGGTTTTGGTCTATTGGATCAATGCCGCTTTGCAATGGATCGCGTGAAAGAAATCGGCCAATTCCAGAGTCATAAAGCCTTACCTTCATGAAATAGCTGCCTAGAGTCGCATCATACCAGTATCCGCCATAAAGTCGAGTATTTATTTTATCAAGATTGGAAATTGGGCTAGATGCTAAAGTCACGCTTTTCTTAATATTTCCCCATGCATCATATTCATAATCTACAACTCTAATTCCATTTTGATCAGTTAAAGAAGTGATGTCTCCTTTGGCATTTTTGACATAATAAAATGTTTTTAGAGTCCCTGTCTCATCTGGAATACTAACTGATACTAGTCTTTCGTTTTCATCCCAGGCATAGGCTTTCAAAACCTTACCCGAATTATCTGTTTCTGAAATCAGGCGATCGCTATCCCAAGTAAAATTAATTATGCTTGTTGTCCCATCAAGATTTGTAACAGTCCGACTTGTTCTTAATTTTGAAATTTTGTCATAGGTATATTCTACCTTTGTTCCGTTTGACAAAACTGCATTTGTGAAATAGCCGTCAGTATCATAGACATATGTTGTTATACCAGCTGGATTAGTTTTTTTGACAACATTACCATTGCTATCATATTCATAAGAAGTATTGCCGCTCAAAGTGCTATTTGCAGACAAAAGTAAGTTGCTGTCTACAGCATCATAAGAATAATTAACAGTCTCAGCGGCATTAACCATCTTAGTACGATTGCCCATTGGGTCATAAGAATAGGAAACGGCATTTTCATTGATTAATTGATTTCTGCCATCATAATTATATGTGCTCAATGCTCTCGTTCTATCTTCAGAGATTGCTGTTATATTTGAAGCATTATCAAATTGGTAATTATAACGAGACAGCATTGCCTTACTAGAATTTCTATTTGTAATAGAAGTAATCCTGCCCGCAAGATCATAGGAATATAGGGCAATATCCCCGTTTGCTTTCAATATACTACTCAATTTACCTTCGGCATCCAAATTGATTTTACTAATCAAAGTTTGGCCAGTAGTGTTTATGGTTTGTGAGATTTGAGAAATTTTATTATTTTGATCGTAAGATAAATCAACTGAGGTATTTGCCGTGCTAACCTTGGTAACATTGTTATTATTGTCGTATTGAGCGCTAACACTACCAGCCAAAGAATTTACTGAAGTAGTGTTATTATTAGAGTCATAGGTAATAGCTGTCTTTTGGTTTGGAGTTGTGGCCTCAGAAATATTGCCATTTTTGTCATATTTTAAAGTAAAACTTCCATCTGGCGCAGTAATTTCAATAGGATTCCCTGCTTTATCGCTTTTTTGAGCATATTGGTTGCCATTAAAATCATTTGTATTAGTAATATTGCCATTTTTGTCATAAACAATCGTAGAAGCTTTCCCCCGTGAATCCGTAACTTTTGTTAACTGATTGAGGGAGTCATATTCATAAGTTACGGCTTTCCCGTTCGCATCTATTGTTTTGGTTTGATTCCCAACCTTATCATACTGGTAAGAAATCACTGCACCAATTTCATCAGTTATGGATATTAAACGATTGGAAGCATCATATGCATAAGTTTTATAAAACCCTTTTGGATTGATTTGTCTAATGATATTACCGTTGGCATCATATTCAACTTTTGTAGAAAGCCCAGCAGCATCAGTAATTGTAGCCATCCTGCCAGCCACATCATATGAAAATTGGGTAACTTTGCCTAATGCAGATTTTTGAGTTAGTTTTCTTCCTGTCGAATCAAATGTAAACAAAGTTGTTTCGTTTTTTGCCGATGTTGTAGAAATTAAATCACCTTCATCGCTATACAAATTAGAAGATACATTGCCTTTTGGATCAGTAGTTGTCAAAAGATGGCCGTAGTCATCATAAGCATATGAAGTTTTATTGCTTTTTGAATCTGTTGAAGAAGTTATTTGGCCTTTTGCATTATAAACACTTGACGTAATGTTACCAGAAGGATCAGTCTGTTCGGTTGGATAATTGTTTTGATACTCAATTAAGGTTTTATTACCAAGGGGATCAGAAGAAGAAATTAAATTGCTGTTCGAATCATAAACATAATCAAAGCTATAAAAAAGACCGTCGTTTTCAGGAATCAACGGATAAACTCTAGTAATATTATAACCAGCATCATGCTCATAACTTTCAGAGTAACCACTCGGATCGGTAAATTTTGTCATCATCTTACTTACCGTGTCATACCATATTGTTGATTTTCTATTCATTGGATCTGTGACTTCAACCTTATTTGGTAAGTAAGCGAATTTTGTCATGTTTCCCAGTTCGTCTTGCAATGAAAAAACCCTGCCTGCCGCATAACCAATAATTATCTTTTGACCTTTTTTATCAATATTTTGGGTCATTCTTCCGCCTGCATCATAAGTATAATTCACTGAATTTCCCAATTGGTCAGTAACACGAGTTAAATATCCATTTGCGTAAGAATAACTGACTAAAACTGTCCCTAGATGGTCCGAGATGTTAGAAACAAGGCCGGAAGCATAGTTGATACTGATAAAGCGAGTGCCTTTTCCATCGGCAGTTTTATCATATATTTTCACACATTTGCCAAAGCTATCATATTGATAATTAATCATATTCCCAAGAGCATCAACTCTATTCGAAATACGTCCATCAGTTCGATAATTATATTTAGTACCATACTTATCCACCATGGAGTAAGTATTATCCGCGTTCTTTGACAGGTCTAAACCGCTCCCAGAGGGTTTCTGATATGACCCATCGCTATTTTTCGTGTAGATATTTAATGAGTTAGATCCGTCTAAATAATAGACATTATTCCCATCTGAAAGGTCCAGCTTTTCAGCAAAATTTGGAGACCAATTTTTGCCAAAAACCGTCTCATTTTGAATAACATCAGGATTATTTATGGCAAATTTTAAATTTGTTATGGGGATACCAGCAACATCGGTAAACCTAGCAGCAAGGCCATGCCCTCCTGTCCCTTGTGAGATTTTTGAGATCAATCTATTCCATCCTGGTGTTAAAGATACATTCAAGCTATCATTATCAGCAATCACACCTCTATCAACCTTATTTGAATGGACCAAAGTACCATTTAGCCATAATTTTATACCATCATCTGAACCAATCTTTAATTTGAGAGCCTGATCGGTTGGAGAATAGACATAGACACTAGCATAAGTCGAAAGATTATCATTGTTTGTAATTGAAGCAAAATTTTTATAAGCAGAATTAAAATCAATAGAATTCTGACCTGCTTCAACATTTGCTTCAAACCATATTCGATTGTTCGTAACCAACCCTGCACTTGGTTTGAGCGTCGATTCATTAAGATAACTTTTATCGAATCGCATCGCGGAATCATTTTCATAATATGGACCGTTAACAAGCCATTTCGTAATAAATCCGTTAGCATCGGAACTAAAATTAGTAGTTGAAAGGTTTGAATTATAATTCCTGCCGGCATTAATTCCCCCAGTAATGGTCGGCAAACTAACGTCGCCTACAGAATAAATCAGTCCCCCTGATCCCATATCAACCGGACCGACCATGGCATAATAATCTTCAGATCCAAAATGTGATATCGCAGAAAAAGAAGGTGCAGAAATAGAAATATCCTTTATTGGAAAAGTGACGCCCTTGTCTGAAAGCCATCCCACTCCTGCCTGCAAGATGTCCCATTTAAATGTATATTGACCAATTTTCAAAGGTGTTTTTATATCAATCTGCATTGTTAAATATGAGGAGTTACCAGTCCATACCTGGGAGACATCATTAGCCAAAGGCGTGTTTCCTCTAGAAATTTCCAAACCCGATTCTTTATCAATAAGACGATACCCAAGTGAAAAACTTTGAGCAGACCAATACGTTCTACTATTATTTTTAAGAGTGACAGTGACTGGATATGAACTACCCGCAGAGTAAGAAGTTGGATATTGTGGGTTTATTTCTGCCGCATAATCTGGATAGTTTGCTACATTAAAGGAAGCCTGCCCCTCTCCGACCCCTAAATCTGAAAGATAACAGCCTCCTCCTCCACTACAGGTAAAATCATTCCGGTATATATCCGCATAAAACGTATAGTTACCAGGCGAATCACCTATTCCAAAACTAAACGGAATACTTGCACCCGCGCCATAACCCATGTCGTAAGGCACAGGATAATTTAACGCCCAATTTTCTCCTGTTTTATTATTTTTAATGCCAATATTGACAGACGTGTTCCTCGGGCTCCATACGCTATCACTTCCAGTATTTCGAATATTTAAAGTGGCAGCATAGTTGTCAAAAATCTTTGCATCATGCACACCAGAAAATGAATATTCTGCATTATAGTCCACATAACTAACACTAAGCTTCGGTTTTTTGTCGGCATATACTCCATCCGGGTGATTTTCGGCCACCCATTGACGGTAACCATAGAAACCTTCATTGTCTTGAACAAATTCAAACGATCCAACCCTGGACCCTGTCGGATTTTTTGCCTCAAACCAGTGCTTCAATGCATCTGTAACATTAAAATTTAACCAAGTGTTTATGCCAGAGTTATTACCAGAAGTAATCCAATTAATAGCTCCTGGCTGATTATTCCAAGTAACTCCTTGCGGATCATAATTACCAGAAGTGTAAACGGTTACATTATTGTTTTGACAAGCGCTATAACAACTAATTTGATATACCGAAACGGTTGCATCAGAAATTCGTTTATTACTCAAGTCTATTTGGAAAGGAATAAATGCACGGGTTCGAAGTTTGGTTGAGCCCCTACCAACATACATATCGCGATTTGACCACATATTATATGTAGGGTATCCTTCCTGAACATAGGTGTCTAAGCCATACGGAACTCCGGTGTTAAGAGAAGGATCAATGGTAATAGGAAAAACTCTAGCAGGATTTGAAAGCCAATTATGATCAGCAGTAATTGATAGTTCATATCCGCCAGTAGCCTTTGGTAACATTGAAGAAGAGATGTTGTAGGAATATTGATTTTCAAGGCTCCCTTTGCCGCCCCTTGAATCCCACATATATAGTTTTGGCAAGTAAAAAACTAATTCATTTGTAGCATTATCATAAAATTTATAAGATCCATCGGGTATTCTTTCAAAATGAGCATTTGAAATATTTAGATCAAATTTGAAGGTATTTTGCCCATAATACCGCCTTAGAACAATGTCTTCTTTCATACCATCATTAACTGAGTAATAAATGAGATCAGTATCCGCTGCGATGTTTTTATATGTTAACTTGTTTCCTTCTATAACTGGTTGTGCTGAAGTTAAATTAACATTAGTAGGAGTGGTATTGTAGAACGAATATGGAAAAGAATAGGGGGCATATGAATAATACGGGTGATAACCATAGCTGGAACCAAATGCATAAGAATACGGATATGGCATAGAAGGAAGCATTGTGGAAGAACTGGGATACGGAGCAAACGGATACGTATATGGATAATAACTCGGCATAGTTGGATATATGTAATTCGAATATGAAGAAAATGAGTTATAAGGGTTCGGCAGCATACCGTTTACAACGGTAGATTTTGGTATCAAGCTAACAGCTGCACCATTTTTTGCAAGACTGGCGCCGCCTTGTGTAATATTACTAGAGAAGCTTGTACTAAAATCATTAGCCGTGTTTGTGTATACAGGCATTGAGGAAGTGGGCGCCGGAGACGTAGATGCTGAGCTAATAGAATCTGATTGTAGAACTGTAGAACTTCTGACATTAGAATCAATTTCTTTCCAAACAGTTTTTCCATTTTCTTCAGCTTTATAATTAATAGGCTCTTGATAAGCCACTAGCTCTTTTTTACCATCGGACTTTTGAAAAGTTTTTGTAAATTGAGTACGTTGATCAACCAGTTCGGTCGAAGTAATGGGTGCAATGGATGTACTGGGCTGTATTTCTTCTGCTTTTACACTAATCAGATTTAGGGGCAACACGAAAAGCACAATGAGCAAACTAACCACAAACTTTTTAAATCCGGTCATTTTGTCCTTTCTCTACGAACAAAAAACCGCGGCAATGCGCGGTAATAGCAATGGTGAATAAATTAGTTAAATACTGTGGAAATGAATCAATTTGAGAAAAATAAAAAACTGAGCCACTATTCCCTCCAGCCCAATTTTCTTTTCCAGCTTTCGCCAAATTTCTCCTTCTGATTAATTTAGTAATACAGCTTCTCTGCTTGCCTGTCAAGGGATTTGTTCTGCTAGGACAGATTATTTCAGCGCATAAGCAGCTTTCTATAACACACCATAAAGAGATTAAATATTCACGCATAAAAAGAAGTGAAGCACTTATCAATAAAATATTAGAAAAATCAGCGTACTGGCGCTGGGGCCGGTACGCTGATGATCAATCCACAGCATCTTTCATGCCTTGTACGAATCAAGCATAAGAGATATAGGTGGAATTATGGCCAGAATACTACACATGTGAGCTGCAACCTGGCTAGTTGCTGTTAGAGGTTTCTAGCGCTTGGCGTAAGATAAGTCGTACCTTATTACACAGCACCGAGTTGGCAGCGGCTAGCATTTGCGCAACTCTAGCATTTTACCAGTTGAAACCCTCATGGTCAATCGTATTAGTGCATCTTCCTAAAAAACAACTGCCGCAGCTAGAAAAATATTTTTTGATAACCTAACGTTAAGCAAGCGTATTTGTAGTCAATAAAATACTGTAAGCAGTACACACATACTTGTAGTATTTTGTTGAGTATCTATCTATAAATCGCTTGTACGGACAGCACTCTCTGACTTTTTAAAAATGAAGAGATTCTTAAATATTTTTTTTACCCCTCTTGCCCTCAGTTTTTTATCGCCAAAACTATAAGCAACATTTTCCCAAGGTTCTTTATAGTAATTTGGGATGTGTTTATAGTTATAGTAATTTAGTTCCTTCTTCAAATACTCGTACAAACCAAGTTTGCGCGATTGAATATAACTCAAAGTATTTTTAATATTCATATCACTATCGAGTAATGATTCAAATTTACTCTTTTTTAGCCCAGGAAACTTTACCTTTATGTAAGAAAGCATTAGATCCCTAGTAATTGAAGGTGGTCCTAGTTCACCAGTAGCAATAATAAAATCCTTACCTGACATTTTCTTCATTTGTCTTATTGTTTTAGATAGCTCATATTTATCGGCGCTATCTGAAGAAATAACTGAGTTGTTTAGGCTTTCAACCACATCATAAATGCAATGTTTATGTATATTCTTTTTCCCATCAATTAGAATCATAACCTTGTCAATAATCTTATCAACAGTTGTAGATCCCATAAAACGAGTTAATAAGGCCAGCTCATTATATGTATAAAAACCGCTTTCGCCGCCGTCTATGACAACAAGATTCGACTTCTGGTATTCAGAAGTTTCAACCTTTTCCTTAAATATAGCTAGACCGGGTTTAATTTCGGCAATTTTCACATTTTTGTCAAATGATCTGGATAACAAAATAAGCATGGAAGTGGAAATGCCTGCAAAAGCAGCTTTATTAATGATGGGCAAGTCTTCAATCTTGTCGCCATGAGTGAACGGTATATTAAACCCAAGCCCCCCAGATCCTGTTGTCCCAAGCTGAATGAATAGTACTTCTGAATCCATTTTCTTAATAATTCTATAAAGCCTATAGTAGAATCTTATCAATCGCTGATAATTCTTTTCCGGCTTGTGGGAAAATATTGTTGCGATATTAATCGCATTAACAATTATATTAGGTCTATGTGCTAAGATTAATTTTCGAAATTCATACGAATTGAGAGCGTCTGTTTGAATGTATGAAATTTTAGGTAAAAGCTTTTTTTTCAAGCTTTTCTTGTCCACTACTATAACTTCCAAACCTCGCCTCGCCAACCTTTGGGCAAGTGTAAAACCCAGTAGACCAAGCCCTCCTAAAATTAGGACCTTCTTATTTTTACTATTGTCGGTCATCTTTATATTTGTTAGTATTTAAATATGAAAAAAGACATTTTCGTTAATTATACACCATTAAAACCATATTTCAAAGAAGAAGCCTTTAGAAAAATTAATAATTCCCCAGATAACGGTTTTTTTGAAGGTGTTAAACTATTTGACGCAGATTATGCATTGAGTATTTTAAAAAAAACTGATCCATTAATATTTGAAGAATATTCAGAAGAAATATATGAAACTTTAAAGGAAGCAATTATAAAAAAGGTCTCTGCTTATAAGAAATTTAAATCCGAAGGTGAAGTTTTTGTTGATAAAGAAAACTATTTGAGAAAATATCCTTTGCTCGAGCTCCTACCAGACGCATCAAAGGAATTTATCAAAATGATCTCAGTGAGCTCTGGTTCAAGTGGAAAACCATATTTTTGGCCCAGAAGCCAATATTTGGAGCTTGAAACAACAATTATTTATGAATTAATATTAAAAGATTTTTTCAATATTAATAGTAAAAACACCCTCCTGATCGATGCTTACTCAATGGGTATGTATGTCGCAGGTGTTTTTACTTTAAATGCTAGTCTAAGAATCTCTTTAAGAGATGGGAATCTTTCTGTTATAACTCCAGGCATAGACCTAGATATCATACTTCGAATCATTACTGAAATTGGAAAAGAGTATGATCAAATAGTGATTTGCGGATATCCGCCTTTTGTTAAAGATTTAATAGAAGAAGGAATTGAAAGAGGCATTAAATGGAAAAATTTTCAACTTAAATTCATTTTTGGAGCTGAAGCAATCAGTGAGGATTGGAGAGAATATGTCTACAAAAAAGCACAGATTAAAGATTACTATACCTCAAGCATCAATACGTATGGCTCTGCAGACGCTGCGATTTTAGGGCACGAAACACCTTTGAGCATATTAATAAAACGAAAATGCCATAAATATCCTCATCTATTAAATAGGATATTTAATGGCAGGGCAGTTTCGACATTCGTTCAATATCATCCACACCTTAAATATTTTGAATGTATTAACGATGAACTAATTTGTTCTACAGTTGGAGGTTTACCCTTGTTGCGATATAACCTCCATGATTCTGGTAAAATTTATTCATTTAACCAAATGGCCGAAATATTTAACGAAGAAGGAATTGATATTGTAAAAGAAGCTGAAAAGCTAAATTTACCAATTTGGAAGCTTCCTTTTATTGTGCTCTTCGGTAAATCAGATCAAACTATAACTTTATATGGATTAAATATATACCCCCAAACTATCAGAAATGCTCTAGAAGACCGTTCTTTAATAAAAGATGTAACCACACGAATGACTATATCAACTAAATATGACTCATCAAGAAATCAATATATTGAAGTTGAAGTTGAGTTACAAAAACATCATGAATCAAGTAGACAATTAGAAAACTGTGTTGAAGATAAAATTTATAAATCTCTCCTAAAATATAACTATGAATATAAAACTTTAGTCGAAAAAATAGGAGAAAAAAGAGCAAGACCAAAGGTGGTGTTATCGCCTTATGGTTCCATAACTAATGACAGAGGGAGGAAGCAAAAATGGATAGAATGAAGCCAAAAATTTTAGATATACGGTCTGATGCGGAATTACAAAAAATTATTAAAGAATATAAAGCCCTAGGGTATTCTTTTGTTGATTTATTTAACAATCAAACCGAAGAACTGATGGAATTGAATTCAATCAAATTTGGGGGGGAAGTTTCTGATTTAACTGATGAATACAAACGGAATAATTTTGGAAATGTAGTGGTTTATCCTTGGAGAAAAAGTATTTTAAGAATTTTGTCAGAAAATGATTTTTTTGCTCTTCTCACATCTAGAAATAAGTATTTAATTAACGAATCAGAACAAGAACGTTTTCAAAAAACAACTTTGGCAGTAGCTGGATTAAGCGTAGGAAGTAATATAGTATTGGCTGTTGTTATGCAAGGAGGCTGTAAAAATATTAAAATTGCTGATGGCGATGAGCTATCTACTTCAAACATGAATCGGATTATCACGGATTTACATTGTATAGGTGAAAACAAAGCCGAAAGCCTAGCAAAAAAATTGTATGATATTAATCCATATGTGAATATTGAAGTGTTTCCGAATGGAATCAGTGTTAATAATATAACTGAATTTACTAATGGTGCTAGTATTATATTTGATGAAATAGATAGCCTTTATCTTAAACTTGATTTTAGGTTTATTGCTAAAGAAAAGAAAATTCCTTTAGTGATGATTACGGATAATGGTGATAACGTGATGGTTGACATAGAACGTTATGATTTAGATCCAAAATTATTACCTTTTCATGGTTTATTAAGACCAGAAGATATTTTTGATTTACAAAAAAGTCACGGACAACTTTCTCCTCAAGAAAAAGTTACTCTATCTTTAAAAATTGTTCAGCCACAAAATGCGGTTAAACGAATGCAAGATTCCCTTTTAGAAGTCGGAAAAACGTTAAAAACTTGGCCTCAGCTTGCCACAGCTTCTTTTTTAGCAGGCTCTGTTGGCTCAAATATAGTTAAAAAAATAGCAAATAACGATCCATTAAATAGTGGCAGATTACACGTCTCAGTTGATTCAGCACTAATCCCCGAATATGGCTCCAAGAAATCAGTAGAAGAAAGGCTTAGGCACACGGAAAAATTTTTGAGTTTTCTCCAGTAACAGTTTTTAGGAGGGTTTATGAATAATTCTTTGTTAATTCTTGTCATAGGTGCCGCATTAAACCTAGGACTAGGTTTAATTGTCCTAATAAAAGCCCAAAAAGTGGTTATTAGAACTTTATTTTCTCTCCTAACTCTCTCTTTAGTTTTGTGGTCAATTACCAATTATTTTTCCGTGTTTTTTGCCGATCCAATAATTACTCTAATACTCATGAGATTAGTAATGTTCTTTGCTGTACTACAGTGTGTTTTCTTTTTATTGTTTGCCCTTTCTTTCCCTGAAGGCAAGCTTTCTATCAAATTAAAAATATTTATTCCATACGTAATTTTAGTCTTGGCGACTCTTTTTATTACCATGTCTCCTTACATGTTTTCAGCTGTTAATATAGACCCGATTAAAAACAGCAGATCTCCCGTGATTGATAAGGGCATGCTTTTATTTTTAATTACTGCAGTTGGATCACTTGTACTCGGATTTATTATATTAATTAAGAAATATTTAAGAGCAGAAAAATCCACTAGAGATCAGATTCGATTTCTATTCATTGGCATACTTTCGATGTTTGCTCTGATGCTTTTCTTTAATTTTGTTTTACCCGTTGTGTTTAAAGTCGATACTTTTGTGTACTTGGGTGTCTATTTTCTGCTTCCTTTTGTCGGTTTTACAACGTATGGCATAGTAGCTAAGGGACTGTTTGATATTAAATTAATTTTAACAGAAACTGGTTCGATAATCGTAATACTCGCTCTTGCAATACAAACCTTCTCGTCTAGCAATAAAGATCAGTTGCTTATTAATATGATTTTACTAATAATTGTATCGCTCGGAGGATATTTACTTATCAAATCAGTGAAACAGGAGATTAAAAGACGCCAAGAAATAGAAAGGCTAGCCAAGAAGCTCGATGAGGCTAATCAACATCTTGAAGAGCTTGATGAAGCTAAGGACAACTTTTTATCCATGGCTTCGCATGAGCTGAATACTCCTATTGCTGCTATTATGGGCTATCTTTCTATGATTATTGAAGAGAAATCTTGTGGAAAGCTTAATCCTAAACTGGCCAGATATCTGGATACCATATTCGCATCGTCGCAGCGTCTGGCTAGATTGGTTAAAGACCTTTTGAATGTTTCAAGAATTGAGTCAAATCGAGTTCATATAATTTACTCTGAAGTACAGATTGAAGATGTAATTAAGCAAGCCGTTGCCGAAATTGCGATCAAGGCGAAGGAAGTCGGCCATAAACTTACATTTGAAAAGCCAAGCAAAAAACTTCCCAAAACTTGGCTTGACATACCTAGAATCGTTGAGGTTATGATTAATCTGATCGGAAACGCAATTAAGTACACCGATCCGGGTGGAAAAATCGTTGTCAATTGTCATACCGATGACGACAGAATTATTGTTTCAGTCGAAGATAACGGCAGGGGTATTCCTAAAGACAAGTCTGATCACATTTTTGAAAAATTCTGTCAAGTCGATGTGCTAAAAGATCAAGTAAAAGGCACCGGGCTCGGCATGTTTATTTCAAAGAACTTAATCGCGCTTCATAAAGGCAAGCTTTGGTTTAAAAGCTCGGTTGATCCGGAAGAGCATGGCACAACTTTCTATTTCTCTTTGCCGATATTAAAGGATAAACCTTTCGACCCAAATGAAGGCGAAGGAGCGCTTTTCCAGACAGGCAAACCAAAGACAACCACAGAAGCAACCACAAGCATTACCGCCGCAGAATTAAAATGTGAAATAGATAAAGCCGACGGCAAAGAATCCTCTAGTACTAATTGTAAAGATAAAGCAGACACCAAGATAGACGATCCCGCTTCGCTAAAGCTTCGCGGGACAAGTAAAACTGTAACACCAATACCAACCAAAGATTCCCCTTTAGTAACGGCTTCCTTTCCCGAAAATTCTGATGATTCAAAAGCAAAGGACTAGCCATAACTAAACCATTTTGACTCTTTATTATTTTTTAAGAAGAAATCTTTAATAGCTTCATGATTTGTAATAATAGCATTTGCCATTTTTGGGGATGAAATAGATTGATTTGTGCCGAGCATTTTCTGAATGAACTGCCCATTTAAATAAATTAAGTACATGACAAATACATACCTTGCTTCTAACAACCATGCTGTATCTTGTTTGGATACTGAATCACTAAGTTTCTTTGCTATTTCGGTGGAAAAGTGTTTTTCAGTCAAAAAACTCATAGGAGAGAAAATAGAAAAAAATAAAAGCTCTTCAGCATAGTTAAAATCATTTTTTTCTGCCTCAAGTGAAGCCTCCTTTATGATATCGTTGTTTTTCATTATTAAAGCCGTCTTCTTGATATAGCCATCCAATATCAAATGAGTTATCTCGTGCCAGAGCGTAGACAAAAGATAATTTATATCCCGAGGATTTATAGAACTGCATTCCAAACTAATAATATTGGGACCATTGTTTGCGCCACCGCCACCATTGCCACTTTCTTCCGTTGAAAGCAATAATATTACTTCAATCTCTGCCTCAAGATTAATCTGGTCCTTGAATAACACCTTCAAATCATTAGTTATTTCAGTTTTGGTTTGATTAAACTTATCACTTAATAACTTTTCAATATTTTTAAATTTTTTACTTTCTATTTTCCAAACTTTATTAAACCTAGTCTCTAAAGATTCCATCGCATTCAGATATGTCTTTATTTCCTTTTCTGAAAAAGGGCTTTTCTCTTTAAATTCGTCAAATCTCATAAAAAAGTCAAATGCATTTACCGCCACACAATCTTTTATCGGATCAAATCCGGATTTTTTAATGACTGATTTAAACGCTATCAAGGCTTTTGTTTCTTGCTCTGTCAAAGGCCCAGTCTCCTTTAACCATTTTTCAATAAATTGAGAACGACATGAAAAATGCCAGTTCGCCAAAGTTTGAACGAAAAAGAAATGGTTGTATCTTTTTGAAATAATAAACTTAATATTCATAACCTTATATGGTAATTATATTATAAAAAAATAATGCTTACCACCCACTGGGGTGGTAAGCGACTTGAGGGGCGTCCGAACGACTATTTGCCGTTCTTCCACGGCGGGTGGTTGTTGTGGCCGACGTATGAATCAACACTTTTGGCCTTTTCCACCTTCGCGAGCATGTTTGTCATGAACTTCTTGTCATGAACTTCTTTGACAGAACTAAAGCTGCATGATATAAAAAAGAGTTAGTTAATATTCTCCAAAAGAGAGTATTGGTTGACGTACTTTGAAAATCTACGAAGGAGCGGTAAAAAATGTTACGAGTAAATGATATTTCAATCGGTATCGGCGATAGGCAGATCCTGAATTCGGTATCGTTTGCAATGATACCTTGCGATAAAGTTACGGTTGTTGGCAGCAATGGCGCTGGCAAAACGACTTTATTGAGAGTGATTATCGGCGAATTGATGCCTGACGAAGGGTCTGTGGAAAGGCCAGAAAGAATCGGCTATGTTCCTCAAAGCATTATTCAAGACGTGTTTGTTCAAGACGGATGTACCGTCTTGGAATTCATGCTTGAGGGAAAAGGACTAAATAAGGTTGCCAAGAAAATATTGGATGCCAACCTTGCCATGACAGATTGCTCTTCTGATGAGACCCAAGAGAGAGCGGTGGACGAATTTTCGGAAGCTCACGAGGAATACATGCGATTGGGTGGTTATGAGGCAGAAGCGGAAATCAGCACTCTGTTTTCGGGAATTGGGTTGAATGTCGGATTTGATCGCATTGTTTCATCATTGAGCGGTGGCGAAAAAACACGTCTGGCGTTCGCCAGAAGTCTGTTTAGTGACTCGGATCTTCTTATTCTTGACGAACCTACCAATCACATTGACTGGCAGTATTTCAAATGGCTAGGAAGATACCTGCGGAAAACGGCAAAATCAGTGCTTGTTGTAAGTCATCACCCAGACTTCGTGAATGCTTTTTCTGGACGTATCTTAGAAATTGAAAAGCTGACAGGAAGGACTCGCGAATATAAAGGGAGCTATGATGACTATGTCAAGCAAAGTGAGCTTACAGAGCAGTATGTTACTAACCAAGCAGAATGGTTAGAGAAAGAGATAGGTAGGCTCAAAGAATCGGCTAATCGTCTACAATATGGCGGACCCAACAAAGCTAAAGCGGCCCAAAATATGTTTAGACGAATCGATCGGATGGTTAAGTACCGCGAAGAGCTGATGGGAGAACTTCCGCAAGATGAAAAGCAGATTGCATTTCGGTTTTCTCTGCGTATTGCTTCTGGTCAGGTAGTCTTAAAGGCCAAAGGACTATCAAAATCCTTTGATCACCCTGTTCTCGATGGAGTAACCTTCGATTTACTAAAGGGTGAACGAGTAGTTGTCATCGGAACAAACGGTTCAGGTAAATCTACTCTAATCAGGTTGCTGGTTAAAAAACAGCCTCCTGATCGCGGCATAGTAACTTATGGCAGTAATGTCATTGTCGGTTATTATAGCCAGGAACACGAAGAACTTGATCCCGACCTCACTGTTTATCAGGAGGCCCTAAGGTCTTGTTTTGAGTCACAGAACAATCTCAGAAATATTCTGGGGCGCTTTCTGTTCAGTCAGAATAAAGCATTCCAGAAAACTGAAACACTGAGTTTGGGAGAGAAAAGTCGTCTTCAACTTTGCAAGTTGATACTCAGTGGAGCAAACCTTTTGGTTATGGATGAACCAACCAACTATCTGGATCAGAAAAGCCGTGATTCAGTGGCGCTAGCACTAACTGACTATATCGGTACTCTTATTGTAGTCAGTCACGACAAAGCTTTCATCAGTGGGATTCAGCCTACAAAAGCTATATTGATGCCGGAAGGCAAAATGGTAGTTTTTGACGAGAGTCTTTTCCAGATGATGCAGGGTGAGTAAGCGAACACAAGTGGTTCGTGGAAAGAAAGGCTTGGTAGTTTGATATGGAAGTCAGGCTTGCAATACCGTATAATCCGCTTGAGGAAGTCGGAGGTCTTGAAATTTCTACTGTTCGATTCGCAGTTGAATTGAAGAAGGTTGGAATTTCTACTCAGATTGTTACCAAGGGAGTTAGCGGTACGATCAATGGTGTATCGGTGGTAGGATTTCCTACGCTTACACGGTTGTGTCAATATCTGATTACAACCGCAGACGATTATGATGTGCTACACTGGCTTGAAATTTTTCCCAATAAGGGCGAAGTTGAGATCCAGGGTATGACCTCCGGCTTAATCAAAAAGCTTGGCAAAATGGTCATCTTTATGGTTGCCACATCAGGTAACTTGACCAACAGGGGTAGTGGCGTTCTTGTAACGCCACTCCTTAAAGAAGTGGCAAATCACTACATAGTTTCAAATCCGGCACAGATTGAAGAATTCGGCAGATTTGGTTTCCACAGAAACATTCACAATATCGGTTTTGGAATCGATACTGCCAATGAATTCTATCCTGTCACTGCTGAAGAAAAAATTATGATCAGAGAGAGACTTGGCCTGCCTATTGATAAAGTGCTTTGTTTTTTTATCGGGCGTTTTGTTGAAAGGAAACGGCCAGATTTCTTGCTTGAATCATGGCTTGAGCTTGAAGATATTTATACTCAAGCTCAATTTATAGTAGTTGGCTCCGGGATGAATCAAGATGATTCTATTGAAGACAAGATTCTCTCGTTAGCCAAGGTTTGTCGCAATATAGACTTTCGAGATGTCACACCTCATGCCCATCTTTACTACAAAGCATGCGATATCTTATTGTTGCCGAGTAGTCGAGAAGGTCAGCCCAATGTATTGATGGAGGCGATGGCATGCGGAAACGCAGTAATTGGTTCTAATATCCCCGGGATTCAAGAATTGCTAATTGATGGCATGACGGGGATAACTTTTCCAGTTAATGGAAAGGAAGAATTCAAGACTGCAATTCGACAGTTGGTTCAGTCAGCTGAACTTAGGGAATCGCTTGGTTGCCAAGCACGCTTGGCGATATCCGAGACTAGAAGCATAAAGGTCGTGACACAGCAATACGTCGATCTGTATACTAGGAGGTGATATATGTTCGATCTACCGAAACTGAGAGTCGCTGTCACTAGGGAGTGTCAGATGCGCTGCATCTATTGCCCTCGAGGATCATCGGTCTCAATGGAAAACTACAACGGACATACAAGTAAGTCCCTTAACACTGAAGAACTTTATGAAGTTCTCTCGGTTTTGGTGGCCTCAGGTATCAAAACCGTACACTTTACTGGTGGAGAACCACTTAGGCGTGATGACATTGCTTGTCTTGTCTCTAAAACCAAAGCGCTCGGTACGTCTGTGGAACTGAACACTAATGGTGTTGACCTAACAGCGGCCAAAGCACTCGAGTTGAAAGAGAGCGGACTAGATCTACTGAAAGTATCTTTCGATACTCCAGACAACCAGTCCTTTAAAGAAATGACGGGGCTTGACATGTTTGATTTGGTGCACAAAAACATCAAGCAAGCAATTGATATCTTACCAGTTCGCTTGAACTGTGTAGTTCTGCGACGAAACCTGCCATTTGTCCTGCAGTTGATTCGCATGGCGGACAGTATGGGAGCACCTGCAATTCACTTTCTTGATCTAACCTATTATCCATGGGAAGGGGCAATCGATTTTTTTGAGAAAGAATTTGTCGATTTGACTGTTACAATTCGGCCAATGCTTGAGGCAGAATTTGGCAAGACCTTTATTAATATGAATCTCAGAGGATGTCATTTTAGTGAGATGGTCCGAGAAGAAGGAAAAACACGGGTTGTACTCAAAGAGGCTGACTTGACGATGAGAAACCGAAAGGTTTGCGACCAATGCCCTACCTACTGTCATGAAGGCATCTTTACCATAAGAATGTCAGTGGACGGTTATATGAACTTCTGTCCATGTGTGAATTCGCATGGCATCGATGCGTTGCAAAGCGCTAGAAACGGCCAACTTGTCGAAGTAATGGCAGGGTATTCCGAGACTATCGAGGCTGTTCGGCCGATTCGCTCGTTTTCACATTTTCTGACTTCCAATGGAATACTCCTTGATGGAGGCTCAAAGTGAAAATCTGTTTGCTGAGTTACGATGGCACACCAACTACCGTCTTTGCAACAGACATGTCAACGGGCGGATTGAACATCACTATGCACAACCTTGCTAGCCAATTGTCCAAAAGGCAGTTCAAGCAGGAAGTAGTGGTTGTGTGTAGGATGGATCGGCCCCGACAATCGAGTACAACCAGCTATCAGACGATGATGCTAGAAGCTGGGTCAACCCAAAAACTGAGTCGGGCAGAACTTGAAAAAGTTCTGCCCGAATTCGTAGAAAAGGTTGCTCATTACCTTAGTGGTAACCATATGGGCATTGTCCATACGTGCGGGTCCGAGGCTGGGATAGTAATGTCCATTCTGCGCAAGAGAGGACTTACCACGCCTTGGGTTCATGCGAATTTTGCTACTCTGGCCGTAAGGCGAGTTATGGTCAAAGGGATGACTCAGGCAAAAGCACTGGCTGATGAGATCGGGCAGAGAGAACTGGCCTGCGCGCAAGAATGTGACCACATACTTGCAGCAAGTGAAGTTGACAAACAAGAAACAAGTGATGTTTTTTCTGTCTCTTTGAACAAGATTACTACGGCATCACCAGGTGTTGACAAAAGCATCTTTAGGGTTCATGATGACTCATCAACAAGAGAACCATCGATAATCAGTGCCGGAAGAATGAGTAAGTCCAAGGACTTTCCCTTTCTTCTTCGAACATTTCGATATGTAGTCGACATGTTGGGCGAAGAATCTACCGTCAAACTGTGTATAATTGGTGGTCACCGAACAGAACGAGATGCAATAGGTCTTCCCACTATAGCCACTGAGCTTGGTATAACCTCAAGGCTTACCTTCCTTGATGGTATGTCACATTCAGAACTTGCTAAACATTTTCGAAAGGCAAAGGTTTTTGCAGGCGTATCCATCCACGAAACATTCGGTTTGCTACCCGTGGAAGCAAGGGCTTGCGGAACACCGTTTGTTGTTCGAGCGAACAGCAGTTATCTGGCTACTGCGGAAAATGGTTACGGAGGGTTCTTCACTGACAATAACGATGAAATTGCAATGGCTGACAGAATAGTGCAGATTCTAAACTTGAGCGAAAATGAGTGGCAACAAATGTCAAAAAAAGCCACAGAAAGTGCTCTTCAATATGACTGGAGCACAATGGCTCAGGTTTGTAGCCGTGTTTACAGACAACTAGTCTAGATCAAAGGTCAGTTCTCCTTGCGGAGGACTGGCCTTATTTTTTTAAAATAGTTTCATTTAGGTCTCTAATAAACTTCACGCCTCTTTTCATTTCACTTGGTTCAATTTCCAGCTCAAGATATCCGTCATAGTTTAACTCTAGCAAATTTTTAATAACAAGGCCCCAATTTATTACACCGTCCCCGGGAACAAGATGAGGATCTGGCCTGTTAAATTTTTTCTGATTGTTTTCTGGACTACCAAGGTTATCATGAGCATGTATATGATAAAGTTTTTTAATATTTGATTTTAGAGCAGAAACATAATCCTCTCCTGCCACATTGGCATGACCTAAATCAATCGTTAAACCAAAATTATCCCTATTAACTAAATCTACAGTCTTTTTAATTAACTCAAATTTAGTTGCTCGATTAGGGAACCAAAAACATGTCTTTGCTTCGTTCTCAAGGCCAATTCTAATATTTTTTTGGGCAGCGTAATCTGCAATTTTGCGATAGGAATCAATCTCTAGTTCAGTTCTTTTTTCAATGCTCCAGCCATATGGTTCTAGACATGGGTGAACTACTACAATTTTTGCGCTAATTTTTTCGGCATAATCGATTGCATGAAATATAGTTTTAATGGTTTCAATTCTGATATTCTCGTTAAAATCATTTAAACTGCCATTCAAATATTGTGCGTGAACAGTATAATTTAGAGAAGTTTGTTTCTTAAATTCAACTAAAAAATCAACTTCATCATCAAAGTTTTTATCATGAGGGTAGTTAAAGTCAATTTCAATACAATCAACTAAGGTTGAGAGTTTTTTTATCTCGTCCTTGAATTCTTGACCAATTTTCCTTGAGCCTTTAGCACTAATTTTTATGTTTGTCATTTTCATTGGATTTTGACTTAATATTTTTTACTTCCTGAATAAAACTATTAGTGATCCCTAATTCCTTTAAATAAAAAGTTGTTAATTTCTAAATTCCAAAACTCTGTACTTTTCATAACCGACTTCTTTTGTGGCCTTTATTTTTATTTCAAATCCACAATTTATAGCAATCTTTTTAATGAACTCTTCAGGATCGCCGACAAAGACACTACACGCATTTGAGAATGTCATAAATACTCGACCATTTCTTTTTAAATGTGATGCACAACCACCTAAGAAATCGATTGTAAGAGTCATGTCAGGACTATCTGCAATTGCCATTTCTAATGTGTCCTCCGGATAAACCGGCAACAAGGGCGGGTTGGCAATAATTGTATTGAATCTCTCAAATTCACTGATAGCTGACCACAAATAGCCTAGTCGGAATTCGGTTTTATTTTCCAATCCCAGTCTTATTGCATTTTCTTTAGCACAAGTTATTGCTTGCTTGGATAGGTCTACGCCAATCACACAGGATGCCTTTTTTGCGGCTAAAAAACCTAAAGCACCACTGCCCGTAAACATGTCCAAAACAATATCTCCTTGATTAATCATTATTTCATCAGCCAAAATGTCACTTACATTCGTAAGAGATGGATCGAACACATCAGAATGAATTATAAGATCGAGGCCTTTAAAATTCGATATATGGTTTTTTCGATATTTTCTATGTCTAGCAAGTAAATTCATCGCTGGCACTAAATTTATCTTTTCTGACTTAATACGCAAATCCTTCGTCTTAATAACCTACTAAAAAGTTAATTTATTACTTGACCATACAGAAAATATCATAATGTCGGCACTAATTCAATGCTTCTTGGCTCTACGTCAACATTTGAGGAGGGCAAGAGGGGGGGGTTCTCTAACAAACAGAAGATTACACTTTTTTCATAAATAAGCTTACATTTAAAAAGCCAGATAAAATACTTCCCAAAACTTGGCTTGATATGCCAAGAATCGTTGAGGTGTTAATCAACTTAATAGGAAATTCAATAAAATATACAGAGCCGGGCGGCAAAATTGAAGTTGCCTGTCATGCCGATGACGACAGAATTATTGTTTCAGTTGAAGACAATGGTCGAGGCATTCCCAAAGATAAATACGATCACGTTTTTGAAAAGTTTACTCAAGTTAATGTCCTTACAGATCAGATAAAAGGGACCGGTCTCGGTATGTTTATCTCTAAAAATTTAATCGCACTGCACAAGGGTAAACTTTGGTTTAAAAGCTCAGTCGACAAGAACGATCACGGCACGATATTTTATTTCTCCCTGCCAATATTAAAGGAAAAGCCATTTGATCCGAATGAAGGCGAAGGAGCACTGTTTCAAACAGGCAAGCCAAAGACGACAACAGAACCAACCACAAGCATTACCATTGCAGAAGTAAAGTGCGAAGTGGATAAAGCCGATGGCAAAGAATCCTCTAGTACTAATTGCAAAGATAAAACCCTGCCTTCGCATGAAGCTACGGAGGGCAAGACAGATGGCAAAGAAGACGATCCCACTTCGCCAAAGCTTCGCGGGACAAGTAAAACTGTAACACCAATACCAACCAAAGATTCCCCTGCAACAAAATGAATGATAAAACATACCATTGACAAATATAAGTCTGTTTGATACAAATTAAATGTAGTTATTGACTGAAAATCATTTTTTCTTGAGATAGATTACTTAGCTAAATCCCCCCAGTTCTGTAAAAGGACCTGGGGGTTTTATATTATCGCTAAAAAATATAAACTAAACTTATGAAAAAGAATTTAGTTATATTTGACGGAAGTAATTTTTATCATGGCGTAAAAAGACTTTCCCCTGAGACACATTTAACAAGTTTTAATTATAAAAAATTTGTAGACATTCTCACCGATAGTAACGCAAATTTTGTTGAATATTGTGTTGGAGAAATTAGACAAGATTCTAGTGACAAAAAATCAGTTAAGCTATATGCCAACCAACAAGCACTTTTTTATCAACTCGAGAAACAAGATATTGAGGTCAAAAAAGGCTACATGCTTAAAAGTGACGGAGTATTTCATGAAAAAGGAGTAGACGTTCGCATTGCAATTGATATCGTAAGAGGTGCATTGAAAAATGAATTTGATAGATGTTTTGTAATATCGTCCGACACAGATATTATTCCCTCTATTTTAGAGGCAAAATCTGATGGCAAAGAAATTATTTACGTCGGATTTAGCAATTTTATCAGTAGAGCACTGAAAGCAAACTGCTCAAGAACAGTCATAATTACAAAACAAATGATAAAAAATTGTTCTGACGTTAAATACCAGTAAAAGCCTAAGTACTAGTGTTTTATAGATATCAAATTATTATTTTAGCAACAAATCAATTATGGGGAAAACAGGTTTATCTATTATAGAGCCAGAAAAAAATAAAATAACGATAAAAGTTAGCGCTCAGGTGGAAAAAGATGGCAAACTTTTATTAATTAAGGAAAAAACGCCTAGCTCAGAGGGGTACAAGTGGAATGTTATAAAGGGAACATTCAATCCGCTCGGAGACAGAACGTTGGAAGACGCCATAACTCGAGAGATAAAAGAAGAGACTGGCATCAGTCATTTTCATGTCCTTAAGATGACTAATAGTTTTGTTGTTAAGAAGAAGGACGAAACAATTGTTCAAATTAATTATCACGTAACAACCAAAGAAGATATCAACATCGACAATATCAGACTTGAAGATGATGAGGATATTATTGAACTTAAACTATTTGCAAAAGATGAATTATTGAAGATGAGAGAAAATGACTTTCTAACAAAACGGGCATTTATCTTAATCAATGATTGGACAAGGAAGGAAACCGTTAACCGCTATCTCTCTAATAAATCTAAACTAAATAGACGTAGGGGGAAGCTAGGGGGACGCTTGTCCCCTAGAATCACCTAGAATTTTTCGTTTAATTTTACTGAGCGAAATTTGCTAAATTCCTCCAACATGGTTGCTAAATCGTTCGGATATAGACCAAAAAGTATATCGAGCTGTTCATCGCCAAAACCTTGCATGCTTGGATTCTTTAATGAGTTAGAAATTGGAGTTTTTGTTAAGATTAAGTCAACTAGCCGTTCGGTATTTTCAAAACCGAGTTCGAATTTTTCAGCAAGAGCATAAATTGATAGATGAACTATTTCATGTGCAATAGACTCATTGGCTTGTAAAATATCCTGCTTTTTTTCCATGACCGCCCTAATGGAAATTTTATCGGGTGGATAATAAGAACCACCAGGACCATATCGAGATATGAAGCAAGCAAAAACTTTTTTATCGAAGTGCGTTAGTTCTTCTAAGCTGGAAAAAAAGTTCACTTCAATTTTCTTCCAATTTTGAGAGACTGTAGCGAGGGTCTTCTTGTAAATTTTATTTTCCTTAGAGTAAATTTTTATATATTCATTTTTCAGTAATTTCTTATTCTCAGATGAGTGAGGATTGTCAATTAGTTTTCGAGAAAGAGCCTCAGATATTTTTGGGTAGTAGACCTTGTATTTATTCTTTGCGAAAAAATTGTATTCGCTATAAATCCATTCCAATTCTTCAAGTTCTTGTTTTTCGCTAAAGTAAAAATTTATAAATTCTTTGTTCATATTGTTTATTGTACCACAAACGCTTTATAAAACTTGAAAAAAGTGCGTTTTTAGTGCGGCCGCATTGTTTTGACACCTTTTTACTCTCAATTTAGATTTTGATATTTTCTTAATTGTTTTTTAATGTCTTAAATGTTAAGGTAATGTGTTAAGTGTACTTTAATATTTCAACGCACCACTCGTATAGATTTAGGCAACTCTAGGTTTTCGTCCTAGGGTTGACTACGATCTATGTGAGGATAGAAATGAAGATTGTGGCATGGATACTGATTATTGCCTTCTCCATCACTATCATTGGAGGATGCGGAGGTGGCACAGGTGAGCACAGCACGAATGTTGTTGCTAACCCCTCGCCATCTCAGCCCAACCCAAGCCCTTCCGCTCCATCTCCAAGCGACAACCAACTGATTCGAGTCATAGTCACTGAATCGAGCAGTTCTAGCTCGAGTAGCAGTGAGAGTGATAGCTTCTCCTTTGTAATGGCGGATGGAACAACTGGCGATATTGATTCACTTGTACCTCTCTTCGCCGGTCCAAATCCGGAAAGTTTTGAGAAAGAGATCGACTTTGAAACGCTTTCTCCAGAAGCCACTACGCAAGCTTCTATCGGTAAATACTGGTTCTCGCTCTACACCGACCGCCATAATCTTGGCTTTTGCATCAATGTCAATAACGTTTGGCATCTGAATTTCAAGCTGAAAGACAAGAATACAAATTGGGTTATATGCGACATACATATACCCATTTGGAGAAATGGCGGCGATTGGGGTGGAGGAGTCCTAATTACAAGAGGGCCGGATGGCCAAACCAACAAAGTGTATTGCAAAACCTTTCGCAAAGCCACACACCAAGCAATCAAAGACGCTTTACGCGAAGGCTTAAGAAGCTTGAACATGGCCTACATTTATGCTTCAGCAGTTGCCGCCACTATGGCGGCGGTTGTGGTTCAGTTCTGGAGAGTTTACGGCGTCTATCTGATGTATATTTGAGAACAATCGCAATGTCCTGCCCGCTTGAAATTTTGAGCGGGCTTCAAACTTTAAATGAAATAAAGTATTATTTAAGAGATGAAAAAATTGGATTATAAAAAATCTGAATTAATTTTGAAGCGTCTATTCGAAAAGTTTGGGCGTCGTTATTCGGTCGAAAAATACTTAAAAAGGAATCTCTTTAGACTGGGCATTTTTACATGGGTAAGAAATATGCCAAATTTATGGTATCCTCAAAAGAATGGACAGAAATTTATTAAGGAAATATTCGAAGATTATATTGCTTTTGAACAAGTAGATGATTGCTTATTAGAAGTATTGTTGCCTAAAATAGCTAGCTATTTTCAAAGTATTAAAGAAAATAAGATTCTTGGAGTTGGAGATTGGGTTTTAGGGGATAAAAATGGCGGTAAAATTATTGAATTTCAAGAAACGGAACTGGCTAATATTACGAAAAACCTTTTTTCTGAGGCTTATTTTTTCAATGAAAACATCGACTGGATTTTTACTTTAACGCACGAAAACTTTTGTTTCTTGGCCGGCAATAAAAAATTTATAGACAGTTTTAAGAATTTCTTTCCCGATTATAAAAAATATGAATTAAAATACAATATGCTCGACCCCGAGTAACCTATGATCAAGAAGATACCTAATGATAAAATAGAGAAGAAGTATAAGGGCTTTACTCTATTTAAGAATTTCGAATCTGTTGATTTGTATTTTAGAATGACTGGTAATGTTCCTAAGATATTAGAGAAATACAACAACAGTCTTGCTGATTATATTGATCAATATATCAACAAAAATCTTCCTAAAGAAATTTTCACTTTCAAAACGATTGAAGAAAACAAGCTTTTTAGGGTTACTTACGTTAAAAATGCGATCACCGAAAAAGAAGTAGTTGACTTTGTTAACTCTTTGGAGCTATGAGCATATGTTCTCAATATTCTCTTTAAAATGGGGTCATTTTAGAACGGCCGTTTCATTTTGACACCATTTTGTGCTCAGATTAGATATCTAAATCTATTTCCTCTATGTTCTTCTGGATTATTTTTTTCCACCCATTCATTTGTTCTTCCGAAACGGATCCTAATTTTTCTGATATTTTCCAACATCCACTGTATTTGCGCTCCAGATCTTGATGCACATTTTCCATTGAATCGGTGATTTTAACTAAAATATTCTTGCTATTTTTAAAAAATTGCCAGATTGCCGGATCGATTGTATAGAATTTGCTTTGGCTCTCGATTAGTAAGATATCATGACCAAGATCTTTATTATTGTTTATTTCCTCGCCCTTCATTATGAAAGCATTGGCGTTCGGGTGATCTTGTAAAACCCATGAACCAGCCAAGCGAGATAGTTGAAGAATAAGGGGACGCTTCATATTCAAGCACGGTTTTGACGATAAGATGATTCTTTGTACTCAATGTGATATTTATTCTTTCGTTCAGTGTAGTTATCGCCAAAAGCGTATTCAAAAGCGTAGCGTCCCCGAAACGTCAGAAGCAGTCCACTGGTAGCCCCAAAGGAACACGTGACAAGCACCAAGTTAAGGTGCCAAAAGGACCAGGTCAGGGTCCCAAACCAACCAAAACACCCTATGTGAAGCCGAAGTTTCGCTAGGTGATCGGCGTTCTTGTCCATAAACACATGCAGAGAATGCCACAGGTATTCTCTGCAATTCAAAATTGATGATTGAATACATAGAGAGTATAAAGAATATATGAACAACGGAAATATCACAATCAGAAAAGCAAGTGAAGACGACTATTCGGCCGTTAATTCTTTATATTTTGAAACATATAATTTGTATCATAATAATATTCCCGCAAGTTACAAAAAAACTCCAAAACCTACACTGCCCAGAGGAACATTTATCAGTATAATCGATGATAAAAATGTCTTAATGATAGTAGCGGAGATTAAAGATAAGGTTGTCGGCATGTTATATGCAACAATTGAAGAATACAAAGGCGATGAATGGTCAATGCCATATAATCGAGTTTCTATTGACGAACTTTCTGTTCTTCCTAATTATCAAGGAAAAGGTATCGGCTCTCTGTTGATGCAAGAGGTTGAAAACTGGGCAAAAAGAAAGAAAGTTAGTGATTTAACAGTTTTGGTTTATGAATTTAATGATAAAGCTATTAAATTTTACCAAAACAACGGATACGATCCCTATAGCATAAAGCTAAATAAAAAAATTAGTTGAACTCTTTTTGTTTAATATTTAATTTTAAAAAAATACTAGGAAATTAGGAGGCACTTCTCTTTTAATCTCAACTTTCTACTTCTCATTACCAATATTAAAGGAAAAACCTTTTGATCCAAATGAAGGCGAAGGGGCACTATTTCAAACCCCACGCCGCCAAGGCTCCGCGGGGCAAGCAGGCAAAAAGATTGCTCCCAGTGGTACAGAAGCAACCACAAGCATTACCATTGCGGAAGTAAAGTGCGAAGTGGATAAAGCCGATGGCAAAGAATCATCTAGCACTAATTGCAAAGATAAAACAGCTACTAAGGCTGAAGACAAGCCGAAAGCAAATGATCCCACTTCGCCAAAGCTTCGCGGGACAAGTAAAACTGTAACACCCTTCCCAACAAAAGATTCCCCAGCAATAAAATAGTCATTTGAATATTATAAACTGTACTTGACAATAAATGGTATTAACCCCAGGGCAAGCCCTGGACCCTTCCGAACAGGAACCATGGGCCCGCGGCCAAGCCGTCGGGGAAATCTTCTCTATTATAAACTATAGTTATGAATAATGAAAATGAGATTCTAATAAAAATTATTGATTTTTGGAAAAAAACCGCAGAAAAAGATCGGCTTT
>CAYIJI010000003.1:0-29562 GCA_964363695.1 uncultured Candidatus Saccharibacteria bacterium | reverse complement strand
GCTAGATTCTTCAGCCTAAAATCGGCTTCAGAATGACGATACAGTGAACGGTTACATTTTTTACTATTGACATGACTGCCCCACTTATTATACAATAAATATGGAGTTACTGGGTGACGTCTCCTGTGACTAATGTCACACCGGGCACTGACCCAGTACCCAGGACTCCATAAAAACGACTCTAACAAGGGTCTTTTTTATTTGGTCGGAACATCCATATGTTAAATTTGGTTGATTTTGCGATTAAAAACTTTTTGCTTTGGATCTGAATGATTCCTGAATAAACTAGTTTATCAATCACATATTTCATTAACTTTACCTTTGCCTTATTAGCACCAACTTTTTTAAAATGTCGATTTTGAAAATAACCAAGAGCACCCATAACTACATCTATTGCTTGGATAAATTCCGACTGCTTTGAATCAACGGGTGTAATATTATTAAGAAAACCCTTGCCGTCAGGCAATTCAGAAGGATTGATCAGCGGCTTAAACTTATTCATAAATGCTCGATCTAAACATTTATCCAGATCGTTAAAATCTACCTTATCTTGAGTTGGATTCTTAATACTATCTGGAAAAATTTTGTAAATGCCGGGGTTTTTTGAATTATGATAATAAAGCTGATAAAGCAATTTGAAATACCCTTCTTTCTTTATATTACTATATGCATTTACAGCTTCACTTTGAGTATCAACCAGCATGCAACAGTATCGCGCTAAGTCATTTTCGATCCAGTTAAAAAACAAATCGATAAGCTTTTCATAGATCGGTAAATATTTGTTAGAAACTTTAGTCCATTTAAATTCACCCAGAAAGTCAATGTGTTTTCCATCGCTATTTATATAACCATTTTGATGACGCAAAATCTTAATTTCATTTTCAGTTTCTTCAATATTATCTTCGCCGATCCATAAAGCAGAAAGTAAAAGAAATCTTTCACATTTCTGACGGCTCTCATCGGAATACACTCTGAATGTTTTCATAGCTCCCCCTCAAATGCTTTTTTAAGAATTGATTTTTTTAGTTCATCTAAATTTTCAAGCTTCTTTTTGTAATTCTTCTCCAGCTTTTTCGTCTGCTCTGACAGCGCATCAAGTTTTTCAACGATGGATTTTTGTTCGGAAAACGATGGGTAAGGTACCGGAATAGAATTCAACATTTTTTGATTCAATTTTGGTTGAGCCATTCCGCTTACATATGGATTCAGTTTTATTGAGTTTAAATAATATTCGACGAATTTTTGACTTTCTATTTTTTCGAAACGCATTACATGAGCGTGGTTATTGACCCATGTTTTTCCACTAATAGAGAAAGCTATTGGATATGTTCGGGCAAGTAAATTTGCACCATCTTCAGAAACGCAAAGTAAATCTTCGTCAAACAAATAATCTGCAACATAGTCAACGATGCCCGAAGCCCCATAATAAGGGATAGAACCTTTATTTCTAATATTTCTAGTTACAGGAACCCTTTTGCTGTCTAAATTATCTGAAATCTGATTTAATGTTTTTCTCTCCCAGTCCTCCTCCGAGTTAATAAATATACCTCGTAAATATGATTCAAAAAGTTCTCGAGCATTTTTCAGATTTTTTTCAGTATTTTCTTTTGCTTTTTCAATTTTCTCAAACGCTTCATCCAAAATTTTTACAATCCTTCTTTGCTCTTCAATTGGCGGAAGGGGTATTTCAATATTCCCGAGACTTTTTCTGCTTATTCTTTTTCGTGTTGTCCCTGTTGTTTCATTTTCAACATCAGAAAGATATCTTGTCGATTGTGCATAATAATTAAACCATTCTGACAAAACGGTGTCCTTAAAGCGAATAATAGTACAGTCGACAGCAGTGATCATTTTCTGGTCGGTTTCTGGAATTATGCATGCTCTACCAACAGGATCCGGTAATCGAGAAACAAAACAATCTCCCGGGAATATTTGCTCACAACGCAACCTTTTGAAAGTTTCTTCCGAAATATAGCGAGCCTTTTCTCCACGATCCTTGAAAATACCGTTTCCGATGTTTCCTGTTTGAATTAAACGGATACCAGAATCTGACTGATCTTTAGATTCAATCCAGTCCCCGTCTGTGAAAACCTTGCAAGCTTCACTAAGTTTTTTTATTTGCCAATTATTTTTCATTTTTATATTTTTTGATCCTGAATAATTTTTATTGTCTCTGCCCGACAATCATTCCATCATTTGCCATAAAGTGTAAGCACGGGAATTGATGTTTTCCCGGTTAATCTTTCAAGAATGGGAATAAAAATACTTTTAAGAATAAAATTAGTATTTTCTTTCAAATCTGCTTTCATTTTGTCATCAGGGTCGCCAAGATAAACCTTGTGGACTATTTTATTTCTCATTTTATTTGCGACAACAAGATCTTTATATAAATTGTAATCATGACTTATAAAATAATAACAGGAAATTAGCTGTGAAGTTGTCATATCGTCCATGTTTGGGATATTGCTTAGTTGCAATCTGCAGAAAATTAACCTGATTAAACTTGGGAGTGTGATTTGTTCTATAAATGCCCAACTGGTAATAAATTTTTCTATACCGTTCGTGTCCTTTATGCGATCTAACACCTTTTGATAGATTGCATTAAATTCTTTGGCATCTTTCTTAATTATCGAATTAAAGTCTATTTTATCAACCATCTTAAGACGCTCATTTGATTGATCACTTTTTTGACAATTATTTTTCATTTTACTTACTCGCTTTTATCAATTCTTCTATCTTGCCAAAAAGCGGTTTAAAATTATCAAAATCATTAGTACCAAGATTGACAATATTTTCTGCAAATTTTCTTTTATCGCCAACGAACCTTATTATTGTTCCTCCTCCAGAGGCTGATTCTGTTGTAAAGTTTTTACTTAGAGATGAAATGTTGTGAAATAATAGTTCAATGGGCAAATGTGATTTATCCTTATATGTATTTATACCCTCTTGTATCACTTGTTTCTTCATCTCTTGATCCTTCGGAACAGGTAAAAGTAGTACATGCGCGTTGTGACTTTTATGTTTTTTTGATAGACATTTTTCTGGGTCATTCCCTGACTCGATTGAAAAATTCTTGCTTAACTGATTCCAGCAACCGTATCCCTCGGCATCAAAATCGAATAAAGCGATAAAAATCTTGTCCGTGTATTTAACAAAAATCCCGTCTGGCATATCACCTCCTCGAGATAACATATTTCTCAAGAAAGAGGCATCAAAACAATCTTGAATATAAAACACTGCTTCTGTCTTTGGATTTAGTTTCTGCCATGCAGTTTCAATTATAATTTTATCAGTGATTCCTTCGGTTAAAATAATACATCTAGGCGACTTTGAAAGATTATACGAAATACTTAAATCCGAATCATCCTGGGATAATGATGCAAATCCCTCAGAGAGTATTGATAGCGCGTCCTTCTTGTCTTTTTTTTCGATTCTCCCTATACCTTCTTTGTTCATAACAAATATCGATTCACTGGGAGAAAGTGCCACAGTTGTAGGAGAATGGGTGACCAAAATCACTTTGATGCCCTTTTTGATAAAAATATTATGAATAACCTCTAATAAATTTTTAATCATTGAAGGATGAAGAGAGGCGTCAATTTCATCCAATAATAGGATATCGGGAAAGTGCTTATCGGAGAGCGACTTGTATATAGAGGCCACCAAAGCCATAAGTACTCTTTCGCCAGAAGAAAGTAAATCAAATCCAATTTCTAAAGACTCTTTTTTTGTGTGAATAAGTTTCAATTCATAATTAAGAAATATATCTGTTCCATCTGGGGAATTTACCTGATAGTCCAAATTATCAAAACTTTTTAAAATCTTATTTAATATTTCCCACGGCTTATCTCCATATTTTTTGGAAAATTCTTCCTGAGATAAAACGATGCGACTACCGCCATGCTTTGTGTTCTCAAATTCATTCACTTGATTGTGATAAAGTCTCTCGTAGTAATCCCAAATAATTTTACCAAGTTGTTGGGGTAAAAAGTCTGATTTAAAATAAAAAGGCTTGTATATTTCAATAAATTCAGCTTTTTCAATATAATCAATGCTGAATTTAAGCCCTTTTATAAGCACTAGAATTGCCTGTGCTTGTTGATTTCCTTTCAGATGTGGAGTATTAAAATGATCTTTTATGGCTTTTTTATAGTTCTGCAACTGGCCATATTTAATATCGTCCCCAATATCATCTTTCTGTAAAAACCATAAATCTTTCTTCTTTGTTATGCATATTTCTTTCAAATCCGTATAGAATTCTAGCAGATAACTTTCTCTCCACGAAGCGATTGGGGCTTTGATCTGTTGATCAAAATAATTCCAAGCACCTTCTCTTTCTGCCGCTATTTCATGGGCAGTAAACGCGCTTTCATTTTCTAGCTTAAATGTTTCATAATTAAAAAAGACAACGCTTGCGCTTTCCATTCCTTCAATCTGTACTTTCTTTCGCTCAATTGACTGCAATAAGTGACTTTTGCCCGAACCGTTGACTCCGGTGACAACAGAAAAATCCGGAATTTCGACATCATTGAACTGATCGATTGATAGGTATTTTTCTTTGAATACTAATTTCATAGTTTTTATAGTATTTCCTTTATACTATTCATGACCTTTGCACTATCTTCATCAAGACTTTTCATCTCCCCTAAAATCTCCTTTGGTTCGCGGAGGGTGGTTTCATCTTTTTTATTCGGATTTTTTACGGAGAGATCGAAGGTTTTTTGATTGAGATTTTTGATGTCAATTGACCAGCTGTTTTCACTGTCTGATTTGGTTTTTTGTAAGTTTACGAATTCGGCGAGGTCGGTTTCGTTTAGTGGATTGCCTTTGCCGAGGTTGCGGGCGAGGTTGAGCTGGTAAATCCAAACTTTTCTGGTTGGCGCGCCTTTTTCGAAAAACAGAATCACCGTTTTTACACCTGCACCAGCAAATGTACCGCCGGGCAGATCGAGAACTGTGTGAAGATTGCAACCTTCGAGCAAATATTTACGAAGAGAAACAGAGGCGTTGTCAGTATTGGAAAGAAAAGTATTCTTTATGACGATTCCTGCTTTGCCACCAGCTTTAAGTGATTTAATAAAGTGTTGAAGAAAAAGAAATGCAGTTTCACCGGTTTTGATTGGAAAGTTCTGCTGGACTTCAGTTCTTTCTTTCCCGCCAAATGGTGGATTAGTTAGGATGATGTCATAGCGATCTTTTTCTTGGATGTCAGAGATATTTTCCGAAAGCGTATTGGTGTGAATAATGTTTGGCGCTTCAATGCCATGAAGAATCATATTCATAATGCCAATAATGTAAGCTAGCGGTTTCTTCTCTTTGCCATAAAAAGTTTTCTTCTGTAGAACTTCAACATCATTTGTCGAGAGATTTTTACTGTTTTTAAGATATTCAAATGCTTCAACCAAGAAGCCGGCTGAGCCGACTGCGCCATCATAAATCCTGTCGCCAATTTTTGGGTTTACCACTTTGATAATGGTTTTAATAAGCGGACGAGGCGTATAATACTCGCCACCATTGCGACCGGCATTGCCCATATTTTTGATTTTACCTTCATAGAGGTGTGAGAGTTCGTGTTTTTCCGATTGCGATCTGAAATGCATTGTGTCAACGATGTCCAAGATGTTGCGGAGTGTGTAACCTGAGTGTATTTTATTTCTTATTTCGCTAAAAATTTCGCCGATTTTATATTCAATTTTATCTGCATTATCAGGACCTTTAAATTTTTTGAGATATGGAAATAGTTTTTGATTAACATAATCAATTAGATCATCACCGGAAAGCGCCTTGTTGTGATCAAGCTTTCCCTCGGCGTTTTTTGGAGCTGCCCAAACTTCCCAGCGATATTCGGGATCAATAATATATCCATATTCTTTGCCCGAGAGAAACGCCTCCTTTTTCTTCTGCTCTTCTAGATCATCAAGATATTTCAGGAATAAAACCCAAGAGGTTTGCTCGACATAGTCCAGCTCGCTCGAAACACCGGCATCTTTCCAAAGAACATTGTCGATATTTTTGAATGCCTGCTCAAATGAAATTGTATTTTTTTCGTTTGCCATAATGTGATCCTTATTAATCCTTATATGCCACTTGGCGGTGTTTTATTTCAATAACTTCAATGATTAATTTTTGTTTTACAATTTTGTAAATTATTCGGTACGGCCAGACACGGATTGAATATCTATCCGAAAGTCGACCCTCTAGTTTTTTACCTATGTAGGGCCCTGTGGCCAAAACAGCGATTTTGACCTGGATTCTTTCTGCATAATTGGCAGGAAGTCTTTTTAGGTTTTTTTGCGCTTCTTTGGAAATGATAATTCTATATTTCACTTTTTGCTCTTTTTGCCATAAGATTTCTTTTCTTCAGCAATCGCCAGAGATTGTTGTGGGGTCATACCAAAAACCTCCTCGTATGTAGAATATCTGCCTTCAGCTAAATCCTTTTCTCCCTGAGCTATGCCTTTGACCAATTCGGGATCGCTCATAATATCCCAAGTTTCCTCCCAAGACTCATATTGTTCAGCACTCATCATTACTACTACTGGTTTGCCTGCTTTAGTAATAGTATAGGGTACGCCAGAACTTTCGACCTTGTCGAGTATATCAAAGAAGTCTTTGCGGACTTCGGTGGCTGATTTTGTTGTTTTAACGTTCATTAGGCTCCTTTATTGTTTGAGTTTATCGAGAACTTTTTATTAATAATGCTTCTCCACCCGCAAACAACGCGGAGTCGAAGAATAATGACAACTATAGTTTATCCAATGTACGCTTTTATGCCAACTATCAAAACTGTAAAAACTATCCTTGGTAACAATGATATGGTCAATAATTGAAATACCTATTAATTTGCCTGCTTTTTGCAGCTGCTTGGTTACTTCAATGTCTTCTTTTGATGGCTCGGATTCGCCAGATGGATGATTGTGAACTATGATTATTCCTGCGGCTAATTGTCTAATAGCTGGCTCAAAGATTTCTCTCGGGTGAACAAGATTAGCGGTTAGTGTTCCGATAGATATGACTTCTCTCGAAATTTCTCTATTCTTAACATCCAGATAGATAGCCAAGAGGTGCTCCTTCTTGCTTTCTCGAATTTCTTTGACTGACTCAAAGACTTTTTCAGGCGAAATTAGTTGTGGCTGATCATTTTCACGCATTAAACGATTAGATAGTTCTAACGCTGCGATGATCTGACAAGCTTTTATTTCGCCAAGACCCGGAACTTCTTTTAATTTATCAATCGTAATATTTTTTAGATCATTTTTGAATTTGCGTAAAATCTTTTTAGAAAGTTCTAAAACATTTGTCTCTTGTGTGCCTGTGCGTAGAATAATTGCCAAAAGATCGGCATCTGATAATTTTTTTGTGCCATATTTGACCAATTTCTCTTGTGGCCGATCAACTTTTGGGGTGTCTTTTATCCGCATTTATTTGCCATATTATTTAGTCCTTGGTGAAATTATGCAATTTGTTACATTCAATATACATTCAATATATCCTCTTAAATTTACTCTTTTTTGAGCTCGTTGTCCATCGACTGCATTGGAAAGAAAAAACCAATTAACCCCGCTAACCACACCCCCCAAACCGATTAACCCCTCAACGTACACCTCGTAGGTGTACATTGGGTACTATAGTTTTGCATTATTTTCTTCTTTTAATTTCTTAATTTTTGCAATGATTTCTTTATCAAAATCGGATTCTATTTTTTGGGTTTTATTAAACTTATCGTATTCAGCAGATGCTTTTCTCTCGGCTTTATCATGCGAAATTTTGCCTTTGCCATTTAGTATTTTATATTCATTAAAATTTAAGAACTTATTTACACTTTCAGCCAGATCTTCCATTTTCATTAGATGATGATTTTCTACAATATTTTCTATATAGTCAAAATATCCGGAAACTGTTCTTTCCAATTTTTTAATCTTAACTTCTGGCAAATAATTTTTGGCGATAAGTGCATCCGATTTCAATATCCTTCCGTCAGGGGAATGTTTCCAAGTTTTTAGTCCCATAAATGGTTGATTTTTATCAGCCCTGGTATAAATTATTTCCGCAGCAGTTTGCCCGGCAATGGCATAATGGAATTTATTTTGTACCATCGAATAAAAATTCTTGGTAATTTCAGCTTTCGGGTTGTAATCAATGCTACATTCAGCAAAAATATCGGTGATTTGCTGATAGATTCGCCTTTCGCTAGCTCTAATGGAACGAACTCTCTCCAGCAACTCTCGAAAATAGTCTTTCCCAAAATGACTTCCGTTTTTCAGACGATTATCGTCTAAGACAAAACCCTTTATGATAAAACTTCTTAATGTCTGTGTCGCCCAAATACGGAAATGAGTCGCTTTTTCAGAATTGACCCTATAGCCGACAGATATGATGGCGTCGAGGTCGTACATTTTGATAGACCTGTTTACCAGTCTGGATCCTTCTTTTTGAACTACTAAATAATCCTTAGTAGTTGCGGATTCGGACAATTCTTTATTTGAATAAACATTTTGCAAATGAGAAATAATATTTTCTGGCGTGCAGTCAAAAAGCTCCGCCGTTTTTCTTTGGGATAGCCAGATGCTTTCATTTTCAAAAAGCACTTCAATTTTCACATCGCCTGACGGTGTCGTATAAAAAAGAAATTTATTTTTCTCTGGCATATTGTCTTCAGTTTTCATTATTTGCCTCCGAATGGTGCGCAAGCACAAGAGGACGCTTCATTATTAAACACGGTTCTGACGATAAGGTGATTCCTTGTGCTCAATATGATATTCTTCTTCTTCACTTTGCATTTTTTAAATATCTCTTTGGCAATTTCTTGGGTGATTTTGATTTCTTTTTCTTCTCTCATTAGTTTATTTTTCAGCTCTTCTTCGTCTATCATTTTATCTTCCTTATTTTGCAATCATAAAGTCATAAAGGAGACAGTTCTCCAGAGAGCACGATATTTCTCTTTTTATCTCCACTAGAGACGAGATTTCATTTCATTCAATATATTTAGTCATTGTCTTTTGGATTGAATATTGCCATTACTATTTCATCATAATATTTGCCGTCAACATTCCACATATCTTTGAGACGGCCCTCTTCTTTAAAGCCACATTTTTTATATAAATTAATCGCTGGCACGTTTTCAGCACAAACATAGAGCCAGATTTTGTGCAAGTTGAGCTCATTAAAACCAAGATCTAAAATAAATTGAATGGCTTTCATCCCAATTCCTTTTCCGTAGTAGTCACAATTAATAGCAATGAAAATCCCTGCGTTAGAATCAGTCTTTGATATATCTGTGAGTGCTACATTGCCAACTGGTTTACCATCACTTTCAATTGTATACATCAGAATATCATCTTTTTTAATGAAACGGGCGTACCATTCCTGCTGTTTCTTAAGCGTAGTTCCTTTTCTTGCGTCAGCATTGAGATATCGGCTTACTTCTATTTTATTAAACCACCGAACGCGGTCAGGCAAATCTCTTTTCTCTAACTTTCTATAAGAAACGTTCGACATATTTAGTCCTTAATGAAATTATGCAATTTGTTACATTCAATATACCCTCTTTGTATCCTCTTAAATTTACTCTTTTTTGAGCTCGCTGTCCATCGACGGTTCAGTGATTTCATTCTTTCTCCCACACCAATTGATCCCGATTAACCCTCAACGTACACCTCGTAGGTGTACGTTGGTTGGTAATTTCTATTTTTCTTCCTCATTTTGCATAATTCTTTTCTCTAAAAGCCTTAAAATCTTCATCGAAAATTTCGTAATAATCGGCGTAGATGTATTTCTGGCCATATTTAGTTTCACCTAGTGGTTCGAGGATTTTTAGTTCACGAAGTCTGTCAATAACCCTATACGCACCTGGCATTGTAAAGCCGGTCCATTTCATTATTTCTGCCACACCGACAATTGGTTGACCATAAAGCTTGCGGACAATCTCAAGCGTAGATTCGGCCGACTTTTTACCAAGTTTTTGCATTTTACAAAAATCTTTATCTCTAAGTTCGGTTATCCTTGAGCAAGTTTCGATTGAGGCATTGGCAATCTCTGACACACCTTCCAGAAAAAAACTAAGCCAGCCGTCAACATCGGCGTCTTCATCATGATAATTTTGTAGTTTCTGACAATAGAGCTTTTGATGTTTTTTAAAGTAGTTTGACAAATACAAAACCGGTAGCTCCAAAAGACGAGCATGATGAATATACAAAGCTATTAGCATTCTTCCGGTTCGTCCATTGCCATCTGAAAATGGGTGGATAGTTTCGAACTGAGCATGAATTAATCCGGCTTTTATTAAAGAGGGATATTCATCATCGGAATGTATAAAAGTTTCCAAATCATCAAGCGATTTTTTCATATCATGAGGAGCTGGTGGCACAAAGGAAGCATCCGCTGGCGTTTTTCCGCCAATCCAGTTTTGTGAATGGCGAAATTCGCCAGGGTAAGCATGTTGAGTAGATCTAGCTTTTGTCATTAACTTTTCGTGGATTTCTTTTATCATCCTTAGCGAGATAGGAAAAGTTTTTGTTCTCTCTATGCCATAATTGACAGCATTAACATAATGAACTATATCGTCTACATCGGGACTTAAACGGTATTTTTCTTCTGTTACGGGAGACGCAACAGCATCTTGCAACGTTGCTTTTGTGCCTTCAATCTGACTTGAATATGTAGCATCCTTATTTACGAACATTAAAAGAAAAAAATCCTTGTCGGGCAGCAATTTAGTAATGCCATCGAGCTTCCCAACCAATCTTATAGCTTCTTCATGCTTTTTATATAGTTTAGGATTTATGATAAATCCATCTTTTGGAGGAAAATCAAAAGGAGTAAAGGCTTTATAGCCCGTCGGCTGCTTGATATATCTGCCAATTTGAATTTTGTTTACTTTGTTAGTCATAATATAAACATATTAGCATATTTTGTTTACTTTAATCAAATAGATGTAAACTAAAAATTACATTAATTTTACTCTTTTTTGAGCTCGGTGTCCATCGACTACAGTTGTCCATCGACAGTTCTAGAAAGAAAAAACCAATTAACCCTCCCCCCTAACCACAACCCACTAAACCGATTAACCACCCAATGTACACCTCGTAGGTGTACATTGGTGCTGCAATTCTATTTATCTTCTCATTTTGCATTTGTAAATTTCCTATTGACACAACTTATCCACGTGTCATATAATCTAAATGATCACGAAAGTGATCAAAAAGTAAATCCTTCTGTGTTGGGATACCGTAAGGCGTCTCGTTAAAGCAGGAGGTTTTTTTATTAAGGGAAAAGAGGGCTCTCTTCGACAATATAACGATGTAAGATCGAATTTTCACTTGAAATTGTGTTGGCAGTTTTGCAAGATGTTTTTTAGCTTTTTCGGAAAGTTGCCATAGTCATTTTTATTGATTCATTGTCCGTGTATGATAAAAGTTTTTTTCTTGATTTCTTGTAATATTTTAATGGTTGCCTGTACCGACATATTGTCGCTCTCTAGTAAAACTAAATTATCTCCAAGTCGATCCAGTAGTGGACTCAAAAATTCATCCCCCCATGATGGAGAAAAGGTTAAAACACCGGTAAAATCAATTTCAAGATCTTCATCCGGTTTAATCCCTTGCAATGTTGATTGAAAAGCCTTAAAAGCTTCGTCCCCAGCTTGTCGCGAAATAAGTGTTGTACCAAATTTTTTTAATTCTATACGCATAGTCTTATCCTCAATAATTATTTACTACTATCTCTAAAATTCTAAAATTGAATAATAACGAAACAACCACGAAGCATTTCTTGTCCGCGCGTCAGACGAAATTCCTTATCCGGAGCCTTGATGCGGACTTCTGCATCGCCACTTTCAAAAAACAAGTCGATTGGCCGAGCCGTGACCACTTCTCGAACGAACTTTAAACCGTTACCGCGTTTCTCCGGAGAACGTCCGGAAAGAATCTCAGTAAACGCCACCATCAAAGCTTCCGTATGATTTTTTAATGCGGGACGCACTTGACGAAGTGTTTCCAATACACCAAGTCCACGATCGGCAAGTACAATTTGCTTTTTATTAATATCATATCCAAAAAAGATACCTGGCGTGTCTGGCCACTTTCCTAGATTGTGATCAAAGGAATTGTTTCCAATCTCACCGGTGATAGCAATGATAACCGAGAATAACATTTCGAAACCTGGCTGATTCATTAAAATATGCTCCAACTTCGACAGCCTGGCTTGAAAAACCGCACTATTGCCGCAATAAAAGATGGGGGGTAATTCTGAATCTTCTTTTATCCAATCATGGGCAAGTTTAATAATATCACTTGAGAATATTTCAAGATCTTTTTCTCGGTAAAACCGATGCACGCCACCCTCTTTTTTGATTGCAACCAATTTTCCGCTACTGTCCCAACGACGAAGCGTGTCGATTGAAACCCCCAATATTTCGGCGGCTTCAGTAATTGTTAGAAGTTTCTCTTCCATATAATACCTCTTTTCTAAAATGCTAGCATAATATGTAAAACTATGCAAGTATATTAGTAAACTATGCAAATAAATGCAAAACTACGCAATTATACTATAAACTATGTTACCTTTGTCCAATCGGACATAATTTTGGGGGACATTTTGGGGGACAGTTCTCAAACAAGCACGATATTTCTCTTTTAGTCATATCTCGTATCTAGTCCTTGGTGGAATTATGCAATTTGTTATATTCAATATATTATCCTCTTTATATCCTCTTAAATTTACTCTTTTTTGAGCTCGGTGTCCATCGACGGTTCGGGAATTTCATTTTTTCTTCCGCACCCCGATTGGTCCCGATTAACCCCACTAACCACAACCCCTATACCGATTAACCTCCAATGTACACCTCGTAGGTGTACATTGGGTATTATAGTTTTTATACTCTAATTTTTAGTCCTTCATTAAACTGTGAACGCTCGGAGTATAACTATCTGGAACATTCTTTAATTCCGATAGGAGCTCGTCTCTGTCAAACCATTTAATTTGTTCCACTTCTTCCTCTTGTATTTTGAATTGGTCTAGCTGCCAATCAAGCGTTAGGAAAAATATTTGGCTGAATTTCTTGTTTGGAGTACTTATAAATATTTTCGGCCCTTCAATGAATTTTTGGCCGGTTAATCCAATCTCTTCCTCAGCTTCTTTGTAAATATTGCTTTCGTAAGTTTCCCCTTCTTCATTTGTTCCACCCACTGCCGGTCCCCAACTGCCAGGAATAAATGGTATTAACCCCAGGGCAAGCCCTGGACCCTTCCGAACAGGAACCATGGGCCCGCGGCCAAGCCGTCGGGGAAATCTTCTCTATTATATTTTTTGGTAAGCTTTCTTTGAGCCAGAAGAACTTGATTTTGGTAATTTGTAATCCAAAGAGCCGATACTCTGCCAATATCATTCTCTGAGTCAACCGTTCCCCGTTCTTTTAGACTAATCGGATTGTCGTTTTTATCTACAATAATTATTTTCGCCATATTATTCCTTGGAATCCCAATGAGCTTCTGCTTCCTCTTCCATTTTTTCCAAACGATCATAGTAATCTTTGAATTCATTTAGATGGGCAAGGGCAATTTTGCCCGTCATAACCGAATCATCGTTCGTTACATTGGTATTCGGATCAATTGTTCCATGCTCAAGCTCAACAACCATGCCGCGTCTAAATTGTTCGACATCAAAGTTATTCCAGCTGACTCCAAGTTTTTCACCTACCTCTTTAGCTTCCTCTGCGGAGATTTTACTATTTTTAGACATTGTTACCGCCTTTAATTCCCTATAAATATTATTACTTAATAATTCTTTACTCGCTTAAATCCTACTCCGCTCCCTCACAAAAATCCAGATTCGCCCCCACCTTTTATGCACAATTCCCATCCAACCACCAATGTACACCTCGTAGGTGTACATTAGCCGGTATAATCGTCTATTAGCAGGTTTTTAATGAGAGAAATTTGCCTTTGATAATCTTTTCTATCTAAAACGAATTTCTTATATTCCTGAGGAGTTATATTAATTATGTCTCTAAAGTTGCAGAGTGCATTTTTTATCTGACTTTCATTTATATACTCCAAAAAAGAAGAAAACGCCCAGTCTTCTGGTTTTTGAATTAGATCCGCCGATGTTGGATTTAGGTGAATATATCTTGTCAAATGGAGAAGTTGCTCATCGTCCGACACCAAAACGCTTTTAAATCTACCTGACCAAAGCGGACCGGTTCTTCGGTGAGTTGTATTGAAAAACCTTGAATAACTATTCAAAAATTTTGCCATATACTCCGATATACCCCCGTCCTGTCTTTGCCTCAAAATCAAATGGAAATGCGTTGGCATTATGCAATAAGCGATAATGTCAACATACTTCGGGCTGGATTTTTCCAGCTCCAGCAAAACCAGAAATCTTTTTTCTAACTCGAGATCGCAGAATCTGGAATATTTATATTTGAATTCAGTAAAATTATAAACATTTAATAGCTCTGTCATTCGAAAATATTCTTTAGCGTTATTAAACACAACGAATTTCGCAATACTCCTCGAAAAGATATGATAACAACAACCGTTCTCTAATGGGTCTTTTCTAATCTGCATATAACCATTCTATTACAAATCAACCCATAATGTACACCTACGAGGTGTACATTTGGGTGCATGGGGGATCTTTTAAGAAAATATGTGAATATCAAAAAATAGTTTTAAATGGGTGTAGGGCAAGAACATCTCTCGCCCTACCAGATATTATACGGCTCCTCCGTCACTTCAGCAATCGTCTGTCTGACCTGATATCCTGCATTGATGCAGTCTTTGCCAATTCCCCAAAGAGCAAGTATTAGGCGAAAGCTTGTTTCCAGCGGCTTCGAATTACCCCATCGGTGCCCACAGCAGGAACATGGTTCCGGAAGAGTCTGGAGTCCGTTCAGATGACGGATAGCAATCCATGGCCTCCCATTCTTCAACGGCGAGAAGAAAGGCGGCCAGTAGGTAGATTCATCAACTTTTCGTGGATTTACCTTCGAGTCCGTATTTCGGTCGATATAGTACTCCCAGCGAAAGAACTTGGGTACTACTTCATCTACAATGTCATGCGGCCGAATTTCTTTGCCCACATGATCATGGAATACTCTGACTGCAAAGTCATCGATCCCATAAGTGGCAATACCAGTCTCTTGCACTTTTCGCCTTGAATACCTCGGGTTAAAGCACAATTCCGAGAATGGAAACAGCGACTTATAGCAGACCAAGCCCTTATGCTCAGGAAAATCACTGAGAATCTGGAAGTGATCGTTTAGCTCTGAGTGAAAGCCAAGCAACTCTTCCTTCCACTCTTCGAGCTTCCGAACCATAAAGTGGTCAGCCTCAATTGAACGAAACATCTTACTATCCTTTTGCAATTGAGTTCACCTCCTATAGGGAGAATATCAAAAATATGCTACATAATAAATACCACTGGTTTTCACCAGTGGTATTTATTTTAATATAGTTCTCGACAGCCTTGAACAACAATGCTCTTTATGAACTTTGTGACGTTTATTTTCCCCAGTAGTTCGTGTCGTCTTTTACGATTGGAGGGTTTTTTGGTTTGTTTACTTTAGCCTCATCCTCTTTATAGTATTTAACATGAACGTCGGCTTTCGGCTCAGGGCTGGCTTCTAGCTTGCTGTTTTTTTTGTCATAATATTTCACACCAACATTTTTGTCATTGTCCGCTGCTGCTTTCACCGGCTTTTTTTTAGAGACCGCTTTTGCCGGTTCAACCTTTTTTGCCCGTACCGGCTCTTTGGTTTTTGGGGCTTGCGGATTACTTTCAACTGGAGATGGCTCATTGTCTTCGGGCAAAATGAGAGCTACTGTAGAAACTTTGTCGCCTGCCCGCAGTTTCATTAGCGTGACGCCTTGCGTATCTCTGCCCAATCTCTTAATTTTAGTCAATTCCATTCTTATAAACTGGCCTTTTCTAGAAGCCAAAATGACATCGCCTGCATCAGAATAAGTTATATGCATGCCGATTACATTGCCGGTTTTAGGCGTGCAGTTTGCAGCCCGAATTCCCATACCGCCTCTTTTTTGGAGATGGAAATTTTTCAGCATCGTTCTTTTGCCAAAACCGTTTTCTAGAACAATCAGCATATCCGGACCTCGGCTATTGTCCTTCTCATTAAAGGAAATATTTTCACCGGAGACTACGTCCATTGCCATTACTTCGTCGTCCTTGCGCAATCTTACGCCGGCGACGCCGGAGGCGCTTCGACCCATTGGCCGAACATCGGTTTCCGGATAGCAAATCGCTTGTCCTTTCGTTGTAACTTCTACAATAATGTCGCTGCCGCCAGAGGTTTTAACCCACTTCAATTCATCGTTCCCCTTGAGGCCGACGGCGATAATTCCGGTTTTTCTTATATTTTCATACTTTGCGATTTCTGTCTTTTTGATCAGACCTTTCTTTGAACCCATAATAAAGTATTTACTTCCATTGTTTTTTGGAATTGTCAGAATCGAAGTAACTTTCTCTTCTTGAGATATCTGTACAATATTCACGATCGGCGTGCCTTTTGATTGGCGCGAAGATGCCGGCAACTCGTAAACTTTGCTCTTAAATACTCTTCCTTTATTCGAGAAAAAGTAAATGTCGTCGTGAGTGCTTGCGCATACAAGGTAATCAACAATATCTTCTTCTTTCGTCGTCATACCAACGACGCCAAATCCTCCCCTTGTTTGCTTTCTATAGGTTTCAATTTCTTGGCGTTTAATGTAGTTTCCGCGAGAAAAAGCAACGATCACTTGCTGGTCGGGAATCAAATCTTCAGCTTGAAAAGTGCCTAACTCGCCAGGGAAGATTGTTGTTCTTCTATCGTCGCCATATTTTTCTGTAACTTCTTTAAGATCAGTCTTAATAAGAGACAATATTTTTTCAGGATGAGCGAGCAAATCCTCGAGGAAAGCGATTCTTTTTATGATTTCCTCATACTCATCTTCAATTCTCTTTCTTTCTAGAGCAGCTAAAGCAGAAAGACGCATTTCCAAAATAGCATCGGCCTGCAAAGTGGATAGCTTGAATTTGGTTATTAAATTCTTCTTCGCTTCTTCTCTGTTGGCAGACGCGCGGATTGTGTGGATTATCTCATCGATATTATCGAGAGCAATTCGCAAGCCTTCAAGAATATGGGCACGGTCTTTTGCTTTTTTGAGTTCAAAACGGCTTCGCCTCTCAATCACGTTTTTTCTGTGCTCAATATAGTAAGAAAGAACATCCTTCAGGGTCATTACTCTTGGTTCAAGATCAGGGGTTAAGGCAAGCATATTGACATGAAAAGCTGTCTGCATTTGAGTCAGTTCAAACAGACGGTTTAAAACCTTCTTGGGATAAGAATTGGCTTTGAGCTCAATCACAACGCGAACACCATGCCGGTCTGATTCGTCTCTTAGATCCGAGATGCCATCAATTTTCTTGTCTTTAACAAGATCGGCCATTTTTTCAATCATTGAGGCCTTGTTCACCTGATAAGGAATTTCTGTAATAATAATCTTGAAGCCCCGC
This sequence comes from uncultured Candidatus Saccharibacteria bacterium, assembly GCA_964363695.1. Taxonomy (GTDB): domain Bacteria; phylum Patescibacteriota; class UBA1384; order XYA2-FULL-43-10; family 1-14-0-10-43-13; genus JAMCZZ01. The sequence goes on along the minus strand of CAYIJI010000003.1, from coordinate 12,051 downwards.
TTACCTTCTTCGATCTCGGCCTTGGCCCGCATCATAATTCGGCCTTTTCCAGTCGCGTAGGCCATTTTTATATCTTCATTATTATAAATATTCGCTCCGGTTGGAAAATCCGGCCCCTTAATGTGTTCCATTAAGTCCTCAAGTGTAGCTTCAGGATTGTCGATAAGAGCGGTAATACCATTGCAAAGTTCAACTAAATTATGCGGTGGAATATTAGTAGCCATACCAACAGCAATACCCATTGTACCGTTAAGGAGCAATTGAGGAACTCTTGCCGGCATAACGATCGGTTCTTGGGTAGAGCCATCATAGTTATCTTGCCAATCAACCGTGTCCTTATCGATATCGGCAACCATTTCTTCGGCAATAGAGGACATTCGGCATTCCGTATATCGCATGGCAGCAGCCGAGTCGCCATCCATCGAGCCAAAGTTACCTTGTCCATCGACAAGAGGATATCTCATCGAAAAATCTTGGGCAAGCCGGACCAATGTGTCATAAGCCGCTACATCGCCATGAGGGTGGTAATTACCGATAACTTCACCGACAACTTTGGCTGACTTTCGATATTTTGAACTATGATGCAGGCCGGTAGCATGCATAGCATAAAGAACACGTCTATGAACAGGCTTCAGACCATCTCTAACGTCGGGAAGAGCACGAGAAACAATAACACTCATCGCATAGTCGAGATAGGATGTCTCCATTTCCAACGTTAAATCTCGGATTTTTAAATTGCCGACTTCAGGAACAAAACGATCTTCTTCGATAGAATTGTTGGACATTTGGGCTATGGAAGAATTTTCCGCCTTAACAGGCGCTTCAGGGTTTTCCATATCATCTTTAGCATCGTCCGAAGTTTCTTCAACTTCATCTGCCGTATCTGTCTCTTCCGCAGAGCTTTCTTCTTCGATTGTGTTGTTTTCATCATCCATATATGTTCCTTATCATTTCTCATTGATCAGTTCCCATTGATCATTCATTTCTCATTTAATTAACTGATAAATTTTTAAATAAATGAAAATTGAAAAATGGTAATTGATAAATATTATTAGGTATCTAAATTAGTTACGCTTTTAGCCCGAGTTTGAATAAATTTCTTTCGCGGAGCAACTTGATCGCCCATAAGCATTGAGAATGTCTCGTCTGCTTTCTCTATATCGCCCATGGAAACCTGAAGTAAAATTCTAGTCTCCGGATTCATAGTTGTTTCCCATAATTGAATAGGATTCATTTCACCCAAGCCCTTAAACCGCTGGATTGTAATACCAGTAGCTTGCTCTTTATCACCTTTGAATTTCTTAACGATAGCATCTCTCTCCGCCTCCGTATAAACCCAATGCTTCTCCTTGCCCTTTTGAACTGAAAACAAAGGGGGCTGGGCAATGTAGATATGGCCTTTATCGATTAAGTCTGGGAAATTTCTGAAAAAGAAAGTCAGAAGAAGCGTCCGGATATGAGCGCCGTCAACATCGGCATCAGTCATTATTATTACCCTGTCATACCTTAGCTTTGCATAATTTATTTCTTCGCCGATGCCAATACCGAGAGCAACAATCAAAGCTTTAATTTCATCCGAGGTCAGCATTCTGTCGAGCCTCGCCCGTTCAACATTTAAAATTTTGCCTCGAAGCGGTAAAATTGCTTGGAAATTTCTGTCTCTCCCCTGCTTGGCGCTATTATGAACAAACACCCCTGAAGCCAAAGCAAAATTATGAGTTTTGGGAACTTCAATGTCATAGACGTCGATTTTATGGCTTAGATATTTGATCTCTTGCTTAATTTCTGATTTTTTTGCCCTGAATGGCATTAAGCTCATATCTTTTTGGATATTTTTAGCCATAATATAAGAGCCGTCCCTAAGCATAAATTTATGGTCCGGAGTACAAATGATTTCTTCTTCATTATCAAGAATAATTTTTATTACCTCGGCATTTTTTTGTGTCAGACGAGGATTTAGAATCCGCTCCATCCCAACCGATCCATCTTCTTTAATGGTATAGCAATAATTTACCTTGCCAACTTTATGTTCTTCGATCAGTTGAATAAAACTTAAACATCTGCCATCAGTTAATGCAATCTTGGTATCGCCGGAAAAACATCCGCCTGCCGAATCGCCCTCAACAAGATAAACTTCAGTTCTCTTTGAATCCTTGGATGAGCAATCTGCCAATTTACCGGGCAAAGTCATGCCTTCCAAGGCGCCTTTTCTAATAATAGTATCTCTCGCCGCTCTCGCCGCCATTCTGGCCCGAGCGGACAAGGAACATTTTTCAATGATCTTTTTAGCTTCAGCGGGATTTTCTTCAAAATAGCTGGTTAACGCAGATGCACTTACCGAGTCTACAATCGTTCTAACTTCAGTATTTCCTAATTTAGCTTTTGTCTGTCCCTCGAATTGAGGATCTGCTAGTTTTACAGATAAAACGCAGGTTAGACCCTCTCTTACGTCCTCACCAGTTAAGGCTACTCCTTTTAATAGAAGATTGTTCTTTTTCGCATAGTCATTAACAGCACGGGTTAAAGCAGTTCTAAAACCGGTTAAGTGGGTGCCCCCTTCAGCTGTATTTATATTGTTTGCGAAAGAATAAAGATGCTCTTTGAAATCATCTGTATATGCCAATGCAAGCTCAACCAGCACATCATTCATTTCTTTCTCGACATACATCGGCGGGTCGTTGATTGCATCCCGGTTTTTGTTAAGATGCCTCACATACGAAGAAATACCGCCCTCAAAATAGAATGAAAAAAACTGCCGGCCGATTTTCTCTCCGCCAGCTGGCGGATTTTCTTCGTCTTCGCTTAGGCTTCCCCGCCCGGTCCGCATATTTTTATCTGCATCGGTTTCTTCACCGGCTTCTTCGTTAGATATTTGTTCGTCTTCTTCGTCTGCTACTTCATTTTCAATGACCGCTTCTTCCCGCTCGTCCCTTACCGTAATCATCACCCCTTTGGTCAGATATGCTTGCTGGCGGCAGTGATTTAAAATGGTTTTAAAGGAAAAAGTAGTTATCTTGAATATTTCAGGATCCGGCAAAAAAGTGATTTTGGTCCCTGTGCCCTCGGCTGAACCGATAGTTTTAATTTCTTCAACTGCATCACCTCTATGATATTCCTGAAAATATAATTTGTCGTTCTTCTTTACTTCAGCCTTAACCCAAATTGAGAGAGCGTTAACAACCGAAACACCAACGCCGTGAAGACCGCCAGATACCTTGTAACCGCCATCGCCGAATTTACCGCCGGCATGAAGTGTGGTTAAAACAGTTTCTAGGGCAGACTTGCCGGTTACTTTATGTTTATCTACTGGAATGCCGCGTCCATTGTCTTCGACTGAAACGGAACCGTCTCTATGAAGAGTTATGACAATGTGGTCGCAAAAGCCGGCCATTGCTTCGTCAACGGAGTTGTCAACGACCTCCCAAACCAAGTGATGGAGTCCGTCTACTCCGGTTCCACCAATATACATACCGGGGCGCTTTCTTACCGGCGCCAAGCCTTCTAGAACTGTGATTTTCGACGCGTCATAGGTCTCGGTTACTTTCTTTTTCTCTTCTTCCATCAGTATTTTCTCCAGTTCAAAATATTATAAATATATGTGCTTGAATAATTAAAAACCAACAGACCCTTTGTCATCCTCGGGCAGCCCCGACACGTCGGGGCATGGCCCGGGGATCCAAGAACGACAAATCTTGCAACTAACAAAAATTTACCAAGATTTCATGGCTTTTTTATTTATCTATATTGTATCATTGTTATTCGCTAGCTTCAAGACTGACTGACAGCGACACAAACAGACAGCGAAATGACTAAACAATAGATGACAATGACTAGTTTTACTTAAGACACTTCTTTTTGTTAAAATATAAGAATGAAAAAACTATCAATTGTAAATATGGGCGTTCTTTTTTCCTTTTGCTTGCTTATACTGGCGATAATAATATTGCGCCTACACACGCTCGATGAGCCGCTCGAGCGAGATCTTACCACCTACGCTATTATTGGAAATGGAATATTCCATTCTAAAATTCCTTATGTGGACCTCTGGGACCACAAACCGCCCTTGATTTATATGATTTATGGCATTTTCGACCTTATTTTCGGTATGAATAAATGGTCAATTTTTATTTTAAACATCTTGGTTAATATTGGCATACTGTTTGCTATCTACACTGCCGTTAAACAAATCGGAAATAAAGTTTATGCTATTTGGGCATCGATCGGCTGGACTATCATTTCCGGTACGATGTCGCTTCAAGCAAACCAGCCGAACACTGAAGTTTTCTTAAACTTATGTATGGCTCTTTTAGCTGTATTTTTGCTTAGCGCTCTTTACCAAAAGAAATCCAGTAAATTCGTTATATGGGTAGGGTTAATTATCGGAGCGGCAACACTTATTAAATATATTATTATAATTCCGATCTTTTTTATCATGCTGATCTATTTCTTGTTTGAGAAAGAAGTTAGCTTAAAAGAACGGCTATATCAACCATTAAAGATGCTTTTGTGGACGCTTTTACCATGGGGAATTTTTGTAGCGTACTTCGGATTACAAGGCGCCTTGCCGGAATTCTACAATGCCGTGATTAAATATAATCAATATTATGCCGAGATAAACAACAGTGTTGATGGATCTAAGTTCATTATTCATACCGGTATTTTTAACTACATTGAATTTTTAGTTCCATCACTTGTTACAATTATGGCTATACTTCTAATAATGCTCGCTGTCAAAAAGTACCGTCCAGCAGCTTTGCTGTCTCTTGTTTGGCTGCTATTAACACCGCTAACTATCTCGCTGCCAGGCCGTGATTTTCCGCACTACTATCAATTATGGCTGCCGGCTTACTGTATAGCTTTTGGAATAGCCCTAAATATTTTTAGCTTATGGAAGAAACCTTATTCTATATACATAGCCAGCACACTGGCAAGCGTTCTAATGGTTAGCTTGGCAGTGTATGAATACCCGAGCTATAAATTATCAGCAGATGAGTGGTCGCTCCATAAGTACGGCGACCGGCAATTTGTACAAACAAAAAAGACCGGCTTGGCTTTACGTAATTTCCTGCAACCAGACGAAAGCTTTTTTCAATGGGGAGATGAATCAAATCTATACTGGTACAGCCAGAAGAGCCCTTTAACACCAGTATTGCATATTTCACATATTGCCGGCAGCCCTGCCGCAGACTCTCTGCGCAAAAAGATAATAGATAATTTGGCCCAAAAACCTGCAGATCTATTAGTGATTAGTAAATATATGTGGCAGAGGAATCAATCCGATCCTACTCTGCAGGAGATTTCACAACAATATGTACCTGTTAGTGAAGCCTATAGCGTTCCTGGATTTTATATTTTGCCTCGGTTAGATAAGCCATTCATAAACCGCAACGTATACAAAGAACTGATTCTGCCGCTTAATACCAATTAAGAATAACTTTGCCCCATACCAACCTCCCGCTAACTCAAAAAAGTTTATCTTATTTTCTCAAATTTTATATTGATTTTTTTATCCTGCTTTAGAGAATACTTGAGAACAATTATTCGGTCTTTCGAATTATAATTAGCTACATTAACCGGCTTGAAGCCTTCTGGATAAGTTAGCTCTAATTCATAATCATCAGTTAATGCACCTGGTTGTTTTTGTAAGTATAGAGAATAGTTAAAATTAGTTGTGGTCTCCACATGATAGTTGCTTTGATACTCAAAAATTGATTTTGAGGTTTCACCCGGTTTAGTATTCTGCCAAAAACTTAGTTTTGCCTTGCCGGCCTCTGATCCGAATGTATGATCGCTTGATTTCTTATTCTTTTCATCAGACAATGGCCAAAAGTTACCTTCTACTTCTTTAAAATCAGCGAATTTAGAATCTTGTGGGATAAGCACTCTTACTAGATTATTATTTACACCATCAGGCCAGTTGTTACTTCCATTGTGTTTTTTATTTATCTCTAGTTGTTCAAAGATATCCCCGTTTAATTCGATTGCAACCTTATGTTTTAAAGACTCTTCTATGTTCAAGCTGCTTTTCATACCTCCGATATTAGTGTTATTCACAAATAAATAATCAGAAAGACATGGCTCCACCTTGCCGGCGTAACCTAGCTTTTCTATTATTTCTTGCGTATTTTTTTCATTGAAATTAAATACCAAATGCTTCTCTTTCAAGCTTTTGTTAAAGACTTCCATAATTTCAAATAATTTGCTCGAATCCTTCGTTGATTCCATTAATTTGTTAAAAAACTTAGGCATCATATCGGCTAAAATTGTCTTGGGTTCGTTTGTTTCTTTGCCGCCGCTTCGTTCAAAGTAGCCTTTTTCTACCTCATATTGGATATCGCTTAAAAAATTATCAGCTGTGATTGTTTTTCCGTATTCTGGCATTTCGATCGGTCCGATTACTCTTAAAATATCGGTAAACAGAGTAGTGTCCATGGCCACAATGCTATCAATATTTTTACCAGTTTCAAGACTATATAATTCACTTATTTTGCCTGCGCTCTCAGGAAAATCGACCGCAAAATTAGAATCTCTAAGCGCCCAACCTTGTGGAGAAATGTATGCCAAGTCTTCAGGAGGAGCTAGTTTGGTTTTAGATGTGAACTCAGTATCGAGCTTGTAAATATTAGTTTGAAATTCAAGCTTCGACATTTTGCCTTCAGAAAAAGTGGCAACCGAATATGAGCCAATAAATCCACCACTCCCCCTCAATTCTGAATTATTCTGGAGAATGATTAAAACGTTCTTAGGCGAGCCATCTTTTCCGGAAATTCCCGGCAACCCCTCTCTAAATAATGACCTTGTTAAATTTGCACGCTCTAATGCATTATCTATGGCTACTGCTGCTTTACTATTTGTCTCCTTGAAATCAGGAGGTAAAACGTCTTTAATATCAATAAGACTATCTTTACTCTTCTCTAAATCAGAGACAACGCCCTTAAATAAGTTATCTATGGTCTTGCCCAACAGATCTAAATCGATTGACGGCACCCCTGCTGTGCTGGGCGTTGATGATGAGATTATTCCTTTATTCAAGGATTTCCCCAAGTCGTTGCTTATAGATGAAATCGCATTCAAGATGTCGTATGATGCGTTGAGAAGACGCTCGCTTGCAAGGAACTTTGAGTTACTGGCTGATGCAAAACGCAGGTATTGAATATCCTGCCCCCAAGATTGGGCTAGTAATTTTAATTTGCCTATATCTTTTTTTGCTTCGTCCGCCTCCTTGATCGCTTCTTCCATATCTCCATTCTCAATATAGGTAAATGATTGCTCCAAATGGTCTCTTGCTTCCTTGCTTAATTTTTCGGTGCTATTTTTTGCCGCCAGCATTCTTCCTAATGAGAAAACAATCAAAAAGCATACGAGAGCGGATGCAAACAGAGTTTTATATGAATAGTTCAGGTCAAATTTAAGCCGGTGATGCCTGATCGATTTAATTAGTTTGGGGTTCGAAAATTTAGAGATGACTTTTTCTTTTGAGAGATTAAAATTTGGGAGATCAAAAACAGTATCTCGACCGTCAGATGGGTCAAAATTAGAAAATTTATCTATCCCTTCTTTCCTTTTGTTTGGCCTTATGTCATCGATTCTCGGCAAAATCCCCTCCAATATAGTATACAGTATACAGTATACAGTTGGACAGATATCAGTTTCTTCCAAGGTATATCTGTTATCTGTTATCTGTTATCTGTTATCTGTTATCTGTTATCTGTTATCTGTTTCACTGTCTTTTTGAATTCTTCTTTAAACCGCTCTTTTGAAAATTTTAGGGCGTGTTCGCGAATTTTAGCGGGATCGAATTTTTCCGGGTTGAAATTTTTAACCGCGTCAATTAGGCACTGGGGAGTCTGCTCATCAAAGAAAATTCCAGTGACGCCTTCCTTAACTGTTTCAACTGCCCCGCCGCCCCGAAAAGCAATAACCGGCCGGCCGGCCGCCATTGCTTCAACCGGAACAATGCCGAAATCTTCTTCCGCCGGGAAAATGAAGGCTTTGGCTTCGGCGTAATACTTTTTCATACTTTCGTCGGAGAGAAAACCCAGAAATTTAATGTTCTTGTTTGCTTTTTTCTTAAGCATTTGCTCATCGGGACCGGCGCCGATAATTTTGAGTGGAAGCCCTAAATCATTAAAGGCTTCCACTACTAAATCACATTTTTTATAATTCACCAATCTGCTTACAAAAAGATAGTAGTCTTTAATATTTTCTTTTTGAGCAATTTTGAAACTCTCCACTTCAACAGGCGGATAAACAACAATCGACTCTCTTCCATAATATTTTTTGATTCGTTTCGCAACATAGAGAGAATTGGCCAGAAAATAATCAACCCTGTCGGCTGCCACCCTATCCCAAATCCTCATATGGTGAGAAACATTTTTCCGAAGAAATGAAAGCCTTCCTTTGTTGGCTCTCGGATCAACGTTTGGCTCCCAAAGATAGCGCGGAGGGGTGTTGCAATACGAAATATGGATAGTTTCAGGTTTTGTTATGACTCCTTTGGCAGCCATTGTAGTGTTGGAAATGACGACTTTGTATTTTGAAAGGTCGAATTGCTCAAAAGCAAAGGGAGTAAAGGGAATTAAAAGCTCCCGCTTTGATTTCATAAAGGGGATCCTTTGCAGAATGGAAGTCTTAACACTAAACTTAGCGAAAGGTTTTGCTTTTTTTGAATCAAAAACCGAAGTGAAAATCGGGGCATCGGAATAAATTTCCTTAATCGCCAAAAGCACCCTTTCAGAACCGGCTACATTTGTAAGCCATTCATGAACGAGAGCGATACTCGTATTTTCCCTTGATTGTTTCATGGATCACCAAGATTACTGTTTTGATCAATATTTTAATATCAAGCCATAAAGACCAATTTTCAATGTAAAAAATATCGTAGCGGACCCGCTCTTTAATCGAGGTATCGCCCTTAAGTCCGTTCACCTGAGCCCAGCCGGTCAGACCGGCTTTAACTCTTCTTCGCCTAAAGTATTCCGGAATCTCACTCTCAAAACGCCGGACCAGCTTAGGCTGCTCCGGCCTCGGCCCGACGAAACTCATCTCGCCGACAAAGATATTCCAAAGCTGAGGCAGCTCGTCGAGGTTAGTCTTGCGCAATATTCTTCCCACAGGCGTCACTCTTTCCACCTCGTCTTTCTCCGTTGTCCACTTCGTTCCGCCCTTTGAAAAATCGCATTTTTCAATATACATCGATCTAAATTTGTGGCATCGAAACTTCTTGCCGTCTCTTCCGATTCTATCGTGAGAGTAAAAAACCGGACCGCGCGAAGTGATTAATTGTAAGATTATTATGATAAGAAAAACGGGCGAGAAAATAATTATCCAGAAGAGGGCAAACAGGGCGTCCATTATCCGTTTGATAATCCTACCCCAGCCGTCCAGAGGAATCGGCTTTAGCTCCATAACCGGCATTGAGCCGAGAAGGCCCGAAGATACATGAAGGGTCATTAGGGAAAAGGTGTCGGGGATGTATTTAAAGGTTACATTGTAGTCCGAGCAAACTTGTATTATTTCCATTATTTTGGATTTGGAGAGAGAAATGTCGGTTAAAATAATTTCATCGATCAAATGGCGGGAAATTTTGTCTTTCAGATCGCTTATTTTTCCAACCACCTTCAACCCGTGCTTGCTAACCTCGGAGTCGTTGCTTAGGATTCCGCAAATCTTGTATCCGATGCCCGGATTTTTGGATATGTAGTTTGAAATGGTTGAAGATGTGCTGTTGTCCCCTGCCAATAGAATATTTCTCCTGCCGACCCCGAACTGAAGCAGATATTTTTGGATTAGTTGGACGACGCTTCTTCCAAAAGAAATCATTATAATGCTCGCGATCCATGTAAAAAGAAGGATTAAACGCGAGAAAAAGAGCGATTTGGAAAGAAATATCCCAACGATCAAAAACAATATTGCGATTGATGAAGCATTGAATATCTTGTAAATCTCAAGCCAAAATGCTCTGTATGTTCTAATGTTATAGAGTCCGCTCAAGGCGAAGAGAGCAATCCAGACAGGAATCAAATACATTAAATATCGCAGGTATTCTCTAAGGCCGATACTTGAAAAACTGGAAATCGCTTCCAAATCCGCCCGTGCAAAATAAGCAATGACAAAAGCAGCGATTATCATTGCTATGTCCACAGGCACCAGTATAAAAGCAAAAAAAAGCTCAGAGCGTTTCATAATTATTATAATTATAAGCCAAACCGCTTTTTTATTCAATTGCTAGTACTAAAATAGTCCAAACCGGGAAGATCTGGACTTTTTAGTGTTGTCAAAAACAAAAACTTTAACAATATTTATACAGCCTTGCCGATTCTGAACATTTTAGTGCCGCAAACTGGACAAATGCCTTGAGTTGCCGGCTTGCCATTTTTCATAGTAACTGCCTTATCATCTTTCATTTCTCTCTTGGCTTTACACTTTACGCAATATGCTTCCATTTTTTTCACCTCCTCTCAAAAAAATTAATAGTTCCGCGTTATTCTAACTTACCTTACCATTTTATTAGCCGTAAATTGTGCTTGTCAAGGAAAGGCCGAGCTTAAATGCTTTCGGATGGATAACTTTTCAAACTTAAATTAAGAATAATGAGCTTCAGCATTAAATAATTATAACTTGTCCTCGGAATAGCATTTTTAAATTTTAAATTTTAAATTTTAAATTTCTGTGAGGTTATCCCCAGGGCAATTACTCGGAAAAACCGATGATACTGGAGATTTCCGCTAAAGTTTTTTTGCCTGAATAGCTTTTCTCGTTAAAGAGCCAGGTCGGATAGATATCGATATTTTGGGCGATGCATTCGTCCGGATTGGCGTTCGGACCCGAAGCGTCGCACTCTACATAATCCAAATATTTGGCTGCATCGCCGAATAACTCTTTCTGCTCTTTGCTATCCTTCGACTGGTACGAGCCAAAAAGGACCATGCCTTTGTCCCGCATGTTTTTAGCCAGCCGCTCGACATAATCGCCGCCCTCTATAGTTGTGCTGCCGGCAACAACGCCCTTGGGTTTCTCTCTGGCTTGAATATTTGATTCCGCTTTCTCTTCTTTTTTGGCCAGCAAAAAAGTGGCAAGCAAAGCCATCAACACGATTGCCGTCGATATAATAAGTAAGGTTTTCCAGTTCGCTTTCATTGTCTTTTTCTCTTAATCCTTAATCCTGTCTGCTCTTATTGTATGTGATATTCTCTATCCCGTCAAAGACAAACCCTGAATCGGTTGCCTTATAGCGGCTCCGGATTGCATTGTTTATGGGGTCGGTGTCATAGTCTCTCTGATCAATTACCAGATTGACGCTTCCGTTCTTGGTTTCAAAGCTATAATTGGGAACATCGCTGGAAATGTTATTGCTCAAAGCGCCGTCTTTATAAAATGGAAAAATGGTAAAACGGCCGTTTAGATATTTTAATATTTCGATATTTTGGCTGTGCACTCCAACATCGCCCATAAGGCAGATGGCGTTGCCGATGCCGCTTTCTTTGCCGCACAATGAAATATTGTCTTCAAATCCGCTTAATAGAATTTTTTTCTTTTGCCCGAAGAGAGTGTTTTGGGTTAAAAAATATTTATAATCCTCTCCTGTTTTATACTTTTCGATTGAAAACTTTTCTTCTTTTCCAGCGATCGTTGCGGATACTTTTTTGGCGCTGATAAACTCTCCAATATCTGAATCGGCGGATACTAGGTTTTGGAAAATAACCGCCAAAGCGAAAAGCGTTAAGATTGGTAAAAAAATAAATTTTATTCTTCGAGCGTTCATTATTGCTTATTGCTTACTAGCTTACTAGCTTACTAGCTTACTAGCTTATAGTAGCACAGGCGGTTTAGAGATCAAGTATTAATACTATACAGAATACAGCTGGACAGAATACAGATTCTCTAATGTAAATCAGTGCTGGATTCCAAATTCTGTATTCTGAATTGTAATAATATGTAACCACTCACTGCCCCTGTTGTCATCCCCGTGAAGACGGGGATCCAGAGTGCCCAGATTTAATAAATGGTATTAACCCCAGGGCAAGCCCTGGACCCTTCCGAACAGGAACC
>CAYIJI010000002.1:0-30209 GCA_964363695.1 uncultured Candidatus Saccharibacteria bacterium | reverse complement strand
TTCGAATGTCTAGCTTCTAATTTCAAATTCTAATTTCTAGCATCTAGTGTCAAGCGTCAATGTTTCTGTTTTTATCTGCGTCTATCTGCGTGATATATCTGTGTTGGAATTTCCTTTTATTCTGCAGTTTTTTTAACCCCGTACTTACTTCTGGCTTTTTTTCGATCTTTTACGCCGGTCAAGTCAAGTTTGCCTCGAACAATGTGATATCGCATACCTGGAAGGTCTTTTACACGGCCGCCTCTAATCAGAACAACTGAGTGTTCCTGGAGTTGATGTCCTTCTCCGCCGATGTATGCGTTTACTTCCATTCCATTAGTCAACCTGACTCTGGCGAATTTTCGTAAAGCCGAGTTTGGTTTTTTAGGCGTCATTGTTCCAACTTTAATACAAACACCACGCTTTTGCGGACAACCGTCTTTAATCCGGACAGGTTTGTTCTTCAAATAATTAAAGGTTGTCTTTATCGCTGTAGTCTTGGTCTTATTTTGGGTTTTTGCGCGCCCGTATTTTACTAATTGGTTTATTGTTGGCATAATTTTTATCTTTCATTTCACTAACTAAATCATAATATCACAATATGTTTACTCAGTCAATTGTGCTTGATTTCCAAATTTCTAAATCCTAATAACTAATTTCAAATGAATAGATCTTGAAACAAGTTCAGGATGACGCATGAGCGTCAATTTGTCATTTAGATTTTGGATTTTTATTTGTCATTTGGAATTTGTAATTTGGAATTTAGCTCTTGCTTTTTTCTCTCAAGCGGGCGGTCTCGGTTAATCCGGTGCCGGCAGGAATGAGTTTGCCGATGATAACGTTTTCCTTTAGGCCTCTCAAGCGGTCTATTTTAGCCGAGGTAGCAGCTTCAATTAAAACCGAGGTTGTTTCTTGAAAGGAAGCAGCTGAAAGGAAACTTTCAGTCTTAAGCGCTACGCGGGTAATGCCCATAATGATATCTTCGTAATCAGTTTTTTTCTTTCCGGCTTTTTCTAACTTTTCATTCACAATATCAACGTCAACCCGATTTACTATTTGGCCGGCCAAATAGTTTGAGCTGCCGGCAGAAGTGATTTTAACCTTGCTGAGCATCAACCTTACAATAACTTCAACGTGTTTGTCGTTAATATCTTGGCCTTGGGACTCGTAAATCATCTGAACTTGTTTGATAATATAGTTTTCCGTCTTTGCCCGTCCAGCGAGTTTTAAGCTTGAAGCTAAGTCGAAATGCCCCTCGGTCAACGGTTGTCCCTTTATTACCTCTTCACCGTCCTTTACCTTAAGCTGCGCTATTTTAGGCAAGCTATATTCTTTAATAATATTTCCGCTGCTCTTAACAATTGCTTTCTTTCCGCTGATGGTTATTTCGCCGGCAACTTTACTTCTGACGGGCTTCTCATCTTTTGATTCAGCAATGATCTCTTTTGCCTTAATTTTCTGACCATCTTGGATAGCCCAGCTATAGCCTTCAGGAAGTTCAACCACTTCGGATTTTTCTCCCTTGCCCGCAACTGTGACTATTATTCCCTCTTTCTCAGTTCTAATGGTGGCCTTTCCTGTTACATCGGAAAGAATTGCCGGTTTCTTAGGCATTCTTGCTTCAAAAATTTCTTCTACACGAGGAAGGCCGGAGGTAATATCCTCGCCGGCAGCACCGCCAGTATGGAAGGTACGCATAGTCAACTGTGTGCCTGGTTCACCGATAGCCTGAGCCGCAACAATACCGACAGTTGCGCCATCTTCAACCAGTTTTCCGGTCGCCAAGTCTAAGCCGTAACATTTCTTGCAAACACCCCTGTCAATTTGGCAGCCAAGCAAAGAAAAGATTTCAATTTCATTTAAGCCCGCGGCATCTATTTTTTCTAAATCCAAAGCGGTAATAATTATATCAGCTTTAACTCCGGCCGTATCTTTGGCTAAAACTCGGCCGATAACATATTTGTCCCATTTTTCACCTAAATCTTCGTAAAACTTTCGCGAAATTGTTCGCGATTTGGTCGTACCGCAATCATCTTCAAGAATAACTGTATCTTGGGATACATCAACAAGTCTTCTGGTCAAATAACCGGCTTCAGATGTTCTAAGAGCAGTATCGGCACGTCCCTTTCTGGAACCATGAGTCGATACGAAATACTCAAATACGGAAAGCCCTTCTTTAAAGTTGGATTTAATCGGAAGCTCAATAATATCACCGGTTGTATTTGCAACAAGGCCTTTCATCCCGGCAACCTGAATCATCTGTGCGACGTTACCTCTTGCCCCCGATGTCATAACAATGAATAGGTCGTTCTCTTTCGAGTATTGATCCATCATATCTTTTTCGATCTGGCTTTGGGCATCCATCCATAGCTCAATTGTCTTCGCGTATCTCTCTTCATCAGTAATAAGACCTCTCTGGTATTGCTTATCAATAACCGAAAGCTTGTCTTCAGATGCTTTTAAGATTGCGGGCTTAGTCGTAGGAACATGAATGTCGTCAACAGCAAAGGTCAAACCGGACTTTTGGGCAAATTTGAAACCAATATCTTTAAGGTCATCTACAAATTGAGCTGTTCTCTCAGTACCTAATTGGCGGTAAATTTTATCTACCAGCTTTGAAATTGCCTTCTTGTTGAACACATCGTTCATAAAGCCGAGTTCATCTGGAATAATTTCGTTGAATAGTATCCGGCCGACTGAAGTCTCTGTAATTTCGCCGTTGTTCAACCTGACTTTAATTTTAGCGCCCAAATGGATATTGTCGCTGTCGTAAGCAGAAATAGCTTCATTTTCAGATGCAAACACCATGCCTTTACCCTTAACATTCTCTTCCATTTTAGTAATGAAAAAGCTTCCGAGAATAATATCAAAAGACGGAGTTACAACAGGATCGCCGGATGCAGGCTTTAAGAGGTTATTTGCAGAAAGCATAATAGTTCTTGCTTCTTCCTGAGCCTTATCAGACAAAGGCACATGGACAGCCATCTGGTCGCCGTCAAAGTCAGCGTTAAAAGCGGCGCAGACTAGAGGATGGATTTGGATTGCTTTACCCTCAATTAAAACAGGTTGGAAAGCCTGAATACCAAGACGGTGAAGAGTAGGAGCACGGTTTAAAAGCACGTGCCTGTTTTTAATAATCTCTTCCAAGATATCCCAGACAAACGGTTCGCCTTTTTCGATCAACCTTGTTGCGTTCTTTACATTATGGACATAACCGTCGGAAATGAGTCTTCCGATCACAAATGGTTTAAATAGTTCCAAAGCCATAATTTTAGGAAGACCGCACTGGTTAAGTTTCAATTTTGGACCGACAACAATAACGGAACGACCGGAATAATCAACACGCTTACCAAGTAAGTTCTGTCGGAAACGCCCTTGTTTGCCTCGAAGCATATCAGACAAAGACCTTAATTTTCTTTTTCCACCAGCCGAGGAGGCAACTTTACCTTTTCGGGCTGAGTTGTCGATTAATGCATCGACGGCTTCCTGAAGCATTCTCTTTTCATTTCGGCAGATTACTTCCGGAGCCCCCTGAGAAATAAGCCTTTTCAAGCGGTTGTTTCTGTTCAATACGCGTCTGTAAAGGTCGTTCAAGTCCGAAGCGGCAAATCTGCCGCCATCAAGCTGAACCATTGGCCTTAAATCCGGCGGAATGACTGGAAGCCTTGTTAAGATCAGTGAAGAAGGTATAATATTGGCGTTTTTTAAATTAGTTAATGTTCTTAATCTTTTTAGAGCCTTGCCTCTAGCGAGACCGACCTGCTTTTTAGAAGCTTCTTTGGCTTTTTCAATTTCAACGCCAAGATCAAGGTTCTTTAAGAGTTTTAGAATAGCTTCGGCGCCAATACCAACCTCAATGATCTGGCCGTATTTCATATTTAATTCATGATAGACCTGCTCTGATATAATTTTACCTATTTCTAACCCGCCCAATTCATTTTTTGCTGTTTTGTAGGCGAGATCGACTTCCTCTTTGGTAACGTCCAAGGTTTTATCCGGACTTTTCAGCTCTTCTAAATAATCTTTGTATTCCTTCTCAAGGCCAAGAAGGCTGGCGTTTTTGAGCTCTTCGTTGATATTTAAGATGGCAAAACTGGCAAAATAGACCACTTTCTCTAGATCGGAAGTCGTCATATTTAATACCATTGAGATTGTGCTGGAAGCTCCTTTTGAGTACCAAATATGAGCGACCGGAACTGCTAAGTCTATGTGGCCTAAGCGAACACGCCGAACCGAAGACCTTGTTACCTCAACGCCGCATTTGTCGCAGATTACGCCTTTGTAGCGGATTTTGCGGTATTTTCCGCAATAACATTCCCAGTCTTTAGTTGGACCGAAGATTTTTTCGCAGAACAATCCATCTCTTTCCGGTTTTTGTGTCCGGTAATTGATCGTTTCAGGCTTTAGAACTTCTCCATGAGACCACGCTAAAATGTCTTCCGGCGAAGCGACAGAAAGTTGAATCGCATCGAAATCGGTTACATTTACCTGATCTTTTACCTCTAAATTTACCATATAAACTCCAGTTCTTATATATTGTACTTCCAACGCTGATTCTTCGCTGATTAAATAATTGATGTTTGACTCTTGAAACTAGAAGTTTGATCTTGAGGTTGGAAGATTGAAGTTCTAATATCTATCTTCTAATTTCAAATTCTAGCCTCTAGTATCTAGTGTCAAGCATCAATGTTGATCTGTGTTGGAATCTCCTTTTATTTATATCTCTTCAACTTCTTCAGAAGTGATATCTTCGTCCTCAGAAGTTTGCTCGGCAGCAATTTCGGTTAGCTTTTCATCAATGTCATCTTCGTCCTCCAACTCTTCGGTTGGTTCGGATTTAGGCGATGGAGCCGGATTAATAGTATCTTGGTCTAATTCATCCGGTTCGATTTTAGGCGCAAGCAAATCAACCTTCAAGCTTAAACTTTGCAATTCTTTTATCATCACATTGAAAGCTTCGGGGATTAACGGCTTTTGAATCTTTTCGCCCTTAATAATTGATTCGTAAGTCTTGCTTCTTCCAACCACATCGTCAGATTTAATAGTTAGCATTTCTTGCAATGTATGAGCTGCACCGTATGCTTCCAAAGCCCAAACTTCCATCTCGCCGAAACGCTGTCCGCCGAACTGGGCCTTACCGCCCAAAGGCTGCTGCGTGATCATTGAGTAAGGACCTACGCTTCTGGTGTGCATCTTGTCGTCCACCAAGTGGTGAAGCTTTAGAATATACATTATTCCGACGGTAGATTTTCGAGCAAACTTCTCACCTGTCTCACCATCAAATAACTGTATCTTTCCATCTTCCGGCAAGCCTTCTTTCTTTAGCCGGTCTTTTATTTCGTCAATTTGAATGCCTTCAAATGCAGGAGTAGCGATCTTATAACCGCCCTTCATTGCGGCAAGGCCGAGGTGGGTTTCCAAAATCTGTCCCACATTCATACGGGAAATAACACCTAGCGGGTTCAAAACTACATCAACCGGCCTTCCATCAGGCAAAAATGGCAAGTCTTCTGCCGGAAGGATTACCGAAATGACACCCTTGTTGCCATGGCGTCCGGCAAGTTTATCGCCGATCGATATCTTTCGGAGCTGGGCCACGGAAACTTCAACCATCTGGTAAACGCCGGCTGGAAGCTCATCGCCCGATTCCTTTGAAAATATTTTAACGTCGACAACTTTTCCATATTCGCCGTGAGGCAAACGAAGCGATGAATCGCGAACATCCTTAGCTTTTTCTCCGAAAATCGCTCTTAGAAGCTTTTCTTCAGAAGTCAACTCTGTTTCACCCTTAGGTGAAATTTTGCCGATCAGAATATCGCCTGACTTTACTTCGGCGCCGATTCTTACGATGCCTAATTCGTCGAGGTTGGATAATGCTTCCTCGGAAACATTTGGAATATCTCTTGTTAAAATTTCAGGACCCAACTTAGTGTCTCTGACTTCGGTTGAATATTGTTCAATGTGAACTGAGGATAAAACATGGTCTTTAACTAAGCGGTTTGAGATAACAATAGCATCCTCAAAGTTATTCCCGCCGAAAGACATGAAAGCAACAAGCAAATTCTGGCCCAATGCTAATTCCCCGTGATCGGTAGCCGATGAATCAGCAATGACTTGACCTGCCCTCACCTTATCTCCAAGGCTAACAATCGGCCTTTGATTAATTAAAGTTCCCTGGTTTGACCTTACAAACTTTTCAAGAGAATACTCTTTGTTTTCACCGTTTTTACCCTTAACTCGTATTAGTTTTGAGGAAACATGGTTAACCTCGCCATCGACTTCTGCAACAGCAATTTGACCCGAATCTTTGGCTGCATTGGCTTCCATACCGGTGCCAACCATCGGAGAGTCAGGGCAGATCAAAGGAACTGCCTGCCTCTGCATATTCGAGCCCATCATTGCTCTCGCGCCATCGTCATGTTCAACGAACGGGATAAGAGATGTGGCGATAGATACAATCTGTCTTGGCGAAATGTCCATATATTGAACATTGGCAGCGTCTTCAATTTCAGGCTCGCTGTATTTTCGGACGATAACACGCTTGTCTTTAATATAGCCTTTCTCATCGATTTCAACCGAAGCTGGAGCAATAATCGCTTTCTCTTCGGTTCCTGCGTCGAGATGGACTATTTCATTGGTAATGCGGGTTTTGCCATTTTCGATCTTAGCCTTGCGATAAGGGGTTTCAAGAAATCCGTAATCATTGATCCTCGAATAACATGCGAGATAACTGACCAGCCCAATATTCGGGCCTTCCGGAGACTCAATCGGACAGATTCGGCCATAATGAGTTGAGTGAACATCTCTAACTTCAAAGCCTGCTCGCTCTCTCGATAAACCGCCCGGGCCTGTAGCTGACAGAGTTCTTTTGTGCTCAAGCTCAGACAACGGGTTAGTTTGGTTCATAAATTGAGATAATTGAGAACTGGCAAAAAACTCCTGCAAAGCTGCAACAACCGGCCTTGAGTTAACCAAAGCTGACGGAGAAATTTCAACCGGATCAGAAATACTCATTCTATCTTTTACGATACGCTCAACTCGAAGAAGACCGACTCGAACACGTCCTTGAATCGATTCGCCTACGGCTCGGATTCTTCTGTTTTTCAAGCTGTCTGTATCATCGGGCTCTGCTCCGGGAGTATTGTTTAATCTGATAATTTCGCGAATAACCTCAACAATATCTTCTTTCCTTAAGATTCTGTTTTCAGGAATATTTTCAATATCCATTCCCAAACGTTGATTAACCTTATAGCGGCCAACTCGGCCTAAGTCATATCTCTTTGGATTAAAGAACATCGCCTCAATGAATTGTTTTGCAGATTCAGCTGTTGCCAAATCGCCCGGCCGTATTCTTTTGTATGTTTCGACCAATCCTTCTTCGTAATTCTTGGCAGGATCTTTAGCAAGCGTTGATTCGATGTACTTTAGATCTTCATTATCGTCGACATCTGCAAACAGCGCTTTTAATTCCGAATCATCGCCCAAGCCCAATGCCCGCAGGAAGGTAGTGATAGGAATTCTTCTTTTTCTATCAACTTTAACCGAAATTACGCCTTTTGAGTTTGTTTCAATCTCAAGCCAAGCTCCTCTCGAAGGAATGACTTTGGCGCCAAAATAATTCTCGCCGTTGACTTTCTCGGCGGTAAATAGAACACCGTAGGATCTGACGATCTGAGAAACAACAACTCTCTCAACACCGTTGATGATGAAAGTGCCGCAATCGGTCATTAGAGGAAAATCGCCCAAAAACACTTCTCCGTCTTTGATTTCTTTGGTTTTTTTGTTTAGAAGGGATACTTTAACACGCAATGGAGCCTTGTAGGTCAGGTTTTTCTCTCTAGCGGTTTTCTCGTCAACTTTAGGTTTTTCAAGGTAATAGTTGCTAAAGCCCAGAGAGTAGAGCTCTCCGGTGAAGTCTTCGATCGGAGAAATTTCGTCGAAAAGCTCCCTTAATCCCTCCTTAAAAAACCAGTCGTATGACTTAGTCTGAATTTCTACAAGGTTTGGAAGTAATTCCCACGACTCAACCGGTCGAGGCAAAATTCTAGCTTGATCATTGATCTTCTTGGACATTTCTCTCCTATAGTTTATCTAACATATATATGATTGTTCGCAATCAGTTGAAATGTTCCGCGGGAGCATCGCTTTGCGTACGGCTCTGCCTTTGACAAAAAGTTTGCTTCGCGCCGATATGCATCAAGTCAAGTTAATTAAATATTCCATTAACAGATAAAAAAGCTGTTAAATATACCTCAAAATGCTCGGTTTCACTACAAAAATTCCCCATTAGGGCTGGGGTGATAAGTTTTTGTTAGAAACTACAGCTAGAACGCATTCAAGGCCTAAAATATTTAAATAATTGTCTATACAAAAAGTATAATAGCACAAGAAAAAAAGCTTGTCAACTCCGCTGCCGGAAAAATTAGTATCTATACGTTTTCAATTATAGAAAGATTAAATTTAGATGTCAATATGGCAATTTTACTAACAGGAGCATGCTTTGCTTTTGGTCTTAAATAACTCACTATTGTCATTTCGACCCATCCAGCTCTTTTGCAAAAAGGGCGGGAGGGGAGAAATATACAAACTAATGGAGCCATTATCTGAAAAATAATTTGTATATCTCTCGTTGTGGAAGCTGCACCACAATGTCGAGATGACTTTTATATTAAGATCAACAAGCAAAGAGTACCACTATTAGGCATCCAGTTCCGTGAATCCAACGATTGTTTTTGTCCTTAAATTCCCAATTAACACTTATACTATATTTACGCGATCGCTTAAAATCCGTATAACAAGCATATTCAAAAAAGCTTGACTAAATCAATGAATATGGTAATCTGGACTCAGTTTCAAGAGGTATCGTTCCGAATGAAACTAGGGGGTAATTGTGCTCCCAAAGACCTTGCCTTATCGTTAGGCAAAGGAGGAAACGGTTAAAATGACAAGGGAAATAACAGCAGCAGAAGGAATTGTAGAGGGCATGTTGGCCGCTTTAGGCCATAAGCCAACCGAAGCTGATCTTATCGACTGTTTGAGATCAGAAAGAGTGCAGAAAATGGAACTTCCAGAGAGCACTTGCGATGACTTAGTCAAGGCAATGATTGCTAAAGGCTTTGGCGGCTGTGCTGAAAGTTTCATCTTGGCTCTGTCTGAGCACCTGCGTATACATCCGCCGGTGAATGAGAACCGAGTGATATCGATACAGGCTATTCTGACAGCGGCTAATGCTATTCACGATGATCTCTTTCAAAGAAATAGCCTTAGAGGCGAGCATACTCTGAAAGCGCTCATGACTGCTCGGTCTATGTTCACTGCTAACCGCGGTAGAATCAGCCATATTCTAAGGGCATGCGCTAAAGCCTTGGATATCGAACGTGTCGACAAGTATGCTGAATCACTACCTGAGTACGAGAAGGAAGTTAGGGATATTCTAGCAGGAGGCATACTTGAACGTCTCGGCTTCTGGAAAATCTGGTGTTTGGTCCGACGGCTTTTTATCGGCAAGAACCCCGAGACGGCCGGAGCTGAGATGGAGAGAGAAAAGGAGATCGCGATCGTTCATGCTCAGCTGGAAGAGCTGTGGCGATATCCAATCAATCTGGATGATCCTAATCTAGAGGAAAGGATGACCAGAGAGGCCGAACTAATCGCTCGATTGGGCGAAATCGACCCCGATAATTCTACCTCTTGGTTTGAAGGAAACGCACCCAGCGACAGACGCGCAGATTGATCCCGTCCTATGCAACAACGACCGAGACCGCCCCCAAGGGGGCGGTCTCTTCACGCTTATATCTTACATACTTAAAAGTATCTTAGAAATTTCAACGGCCGTTGCAATTTCTAAGATACTTTTTATTAGCGACAACTTTTTAATGTCCTGTAACTAGTTTAAAAATGTTAGATCTGTTTCTTAATAGCCTCAACTAGTTGAACGAGGTTTTTATTAGTGGCTGCAGATATTAGTATCGGTTTAGCTTTAATTTTTTGCAAAGATTTCACTTTTTCTGTCAGTTCTTCCTCAAGAAGAGTGTCGGATTTGTTTATGACGACTATTTCTTTCTTTTTAGTAAGCATTTTGGAAAACTTTTTCAATTCATTGCGAATAGTCTTATAATCACGAACAATATCGTCGGAATTTGCATCAATCAAATGGACCAATGTAGTAATTCTTTCAATGTGTCTTAGAAATTTGTCGCCCAAGCCTTTACCTTCAGCAGCACCGTCAATCAAACCGGGAATGTCAGCGATGATAACATTTTGATCAATGTTTTTCATTGCACCAAGATTTGGCTCAAGCGTGGTAAAAGGATAGTCTGCAATTTTAGGATGAGCATTTGACAAAACTGAGAGTAGAGTTGATTTGCCCGCGTTTGGAAGGCCGATCAAGCCGACATCGGCAATAGTTTTAAGCTCTAATTGAATTTTCTTCGATTCTCCGGGCAAACCCTTTTTTGACCACTTTGGAGCTTGTTTTATGGAAGTGGCAAAATGCTGGTTGCCCCAGCCGCCATTTCCGCCCTTGGCTAACACTATTTCTTCCCCTTCTTTAGTAAAATCAAAAAGAAGTTCTCCATTATGATAGATCTGTGTGCCGGAAGGAACTCTAAGAATACGATCCTCGGCATTTTTACCATGTTTGTTGCTTCCTGTGCCCGGATGGCCGTTTTTGGCCAAAAATCGCTTCTCGCGATTGTACTGAGCCAATCCATGGCAATGATTATCGACGATAATTATAATATCGCCGCCTTTTCCACCATCTCCGCCATCCGGTCCGCCCTTAGGGACATATTTTTCACGCCGAAAAGAGACAGCGCCATCGCCGCCTTTTCCCGCCTTTACATAAATTTCCGCTTCATCGATAAACATAGACTAGAATTAAGAATTAAGGATTAAGGATTAAGTAGATAAATTCTAGATAATAATAACATAAAATCCCCGCTTGCGCTAGGGATTTTATTGTAACTGCTCGCTCGCCCCTGTGTCATCCCGACCAACGTGGAGGGATCTTTTAATAATATCAATCTATTTTTAAGATTTCTCCACCCTCAGACAAGGCTGAGGAGTCGAAATGACATCTGTGGGTGAGCAGTTACATTTTATTTTTTCGATGTATTCGAAATTTGTAATTTGATATTTGGAATTGACTAAGCCTTAGCTTAGTAGATATACCCTCTAACAACACCGCCGGAAGCGGAAATTGTTCTTCGACTGGTTACACCCCATCCGCGGGCATTCATTTCTGAAATTGTAATTGAATCTCCGTCGACACTCTCAACGTAGGCAACGTGGCCCCACCAAGACTCTTTTGTTACGACAATTGCGCCGGGCGCAGGCGTTGAACCGGTTTGGTAGCCAGCCCGTTTCGCCGAATCAAGCCACCGCTTTGCGTCCCCCCAAGAAGAAGGTACAAATCTTTGCGAGGCAACCCAATATGTACAATATCCATAAGGATAACCGTTATTGCTTGAGCCAGGGTTTCTCTTCACTTTAGGTGAAGAAGTTCGGCCCGAAGAATCTCTTGTTACGGTATTTCTAGACGCTGAGGCCAATTTGGCTTTCTTTTCTGATTCCCGTTTGGCAATTTGGCTTGCAGGCGCTTCATAGCCTTTTTTAGGAATTTTTATTTTAGAGCCTGGACGAATAGAGTCGACATCATCAATATTATTAACATATTTGAGCGTAGATAATTTAACG
This sequence comes from uncultured Candidatus Saccharibacteria bacterium, assembly GCA_964363695.1. Taxonomy (GTDB): domain Bacteria; phylum Patescibacteriota; class UBA1384; order XYA2-FULL-43-10; family 1-14-0-10-43-13; genus JAMCZZ01. The sequence continues at coordinate 18,533 of CAYIJI010000002.1, read as the reverse complement.
TCAAATTTCCAACCAAGGCCGGTCAATGTATCGCCGTTTCTAACTAGATAGTTAACATCTGCTGCTGAGTTGTCCGGCAGTGGAGTCTCGCGGCTTGTTAGCTGTGTAGTGAAAGAGCCGCTGCTGTTGACGAATCCCCCTTCTGTTGCAGAGGCGAGAATCTGTTTCTTGACCATATCTCCGTCACCGGGGATTAAACTAGTGTATCCGTCAACGCTGCTAACAACCGCATATTCAGTATCAGGACCGGTCGAGACAAAATCTTGATAAAAAGCTTCCGCCGTCAGCTTCTCGTTATAGTTTGAGAATACAACTAAAATGCCCAAACTAATAAGTGTGCAATGAGGGAGATATTTATTATTTAAAATAAAACTCCTGATCGATCCAGCGATTCCAAGGAACATTGTTGTAAACTTATTAAGTTTACTGGACAACGAACTGGAACTCCTCTCCGCTAGACTGGTCCGGAATTGTTTTATAGAATTATTAAACTGATGTTTAGTTTTAGTGAACGAATTTTCAGCCAGAGGCTGATCGGTCTTTGACCGAAAGTTTTTTGTTTTCTCCGTTTCTTTGTGTGTCGGCGACGGAGGTTCAATTTCTTCAAATAAAGCCATAATTTTATTGGACTGCTTTTTCGGCAGTACAAGGGTTAAGTTTAGCAAACCCTCAGTTTTTGTCAATACTCTATGAAAAGGCACTAAAAAAATCATTCTTATCATTAAAGTCAAACTAGCACCTTAACAACTTTTAATTGACGGTAGACAATAGAAGATCGAGGATGGATCTTGAGGTTAGAGGATAGAAGATGGATGAAAATCCAATCTCTACTTTCCAGCTTCAAGGTCTATCTTCTATTTTCAATCTTCCACCATCAAAGGTTGTTGGCGAACTAGTTACTTTTCTTGTCGACCGCAACATAGATCGAAGAAGGAACAATGCTCAACACAAAAATGCCTTCGGGGGCAGAAAAATTTTTCGAGCTTATATCAAAGTTATAGGTGCCGCTCGAAGTTGCTCTTTTATCTTGAAAATCAAGAATTAGGGCAACGTCGGATGGTTTCAGGCCGTTTACCGTATCAATCGGACCAGAGACAATAATTCTTACTTCTTTAGGATTAACCGAACTTATATAGAGGGAGGAATCAAGGTTCTTTGCGCTGATGCTGGGGGAAATCTCCCGCGAAACTTCTGATCGTGAAAATTTTACCTTAATTTTCACTGTGCGAGAGGAGTTTTTCTGTAATGCAATACCGCTTGGCAGATTAATAGACACCTCTTTTTCAAAATCGCTCGAGAGATTAGTTACATCGATAGCTGAAGTTTCGATAAAATTGATTGCGGAGAGAGCTTCAGTTGATCCTGTTATGTCAACTACCGAAGGGATGGTAATTACGCTTGAAACAAAATATCCAGCTTTTGGCGTGCCGCTAACCTTGGCCTTAAGCCCGACTGTTTTATTGTTAGACGTTTTTACGATCGGGATAGTTGCCTTAACTTCTCCGGGGATAAAGTCGATGCCCTCTATTTCTTCCCCTTTTTCGTTAAATGCCTTAACTGTAACTGTTTTTGTAAAATTGTCGGTTTCTCCGTTTAACTTAATTTCCACAGTTGCTTCAGTCAGATTATCTACAAGGCTCTTAGGGCCCTTGGCCTCAATCTTACTGGGGTCTAGTTCGATCATGCCGGCGACAAGCCCCTCCCCGGCGCTGCCTTCAATCTTTTTGTTAATGTTCACCTCTTTTGACACAACCGGCTCCAGAGTGACAAAAATTTTCTCGGGATTTTTCTCCACGATCTGAACACCCGGCACCGAGGAAACGACGTTGACATCAAGCTCATAAGTGCCTTCGGAACGAGCCGAAAGGTCAATATAAGCTGAAAAAGTTTCGGCGGACAGTTTTCTCCAGACTGAGGGATCAGCCATTATCTTGATGTCGACCGTTTTAGTGTCGTAAGAAGCCACTAATCCGGAGGGGACATTGATTGCCCTTATTTTGATGCTTCCCGGGAACTTTCCGACTGAATTCTGGCCGGCCGCAATATAAACCCACAAAAGCGATGCGGCAAAAAGGCAGAACAATTTAATCCAAAAATTTTTAATGAGTAATTTCCACATTATTTTTTCTTTTGCCTAAATATTGAGGCTAAGCGGTTTTGCAGCCTTTCTTCTGAAATCCTCACATCCAGCTTTCCGCCTAAGGCTATTGAAATGGATCCGGTTTCTTCGGAAACGATAATTGCAATGGCATCTGAAATTTCGGTAATCCCGACTCCAGCCTTATGCCGCGTGCCCAAACTGGAGCTCATATTCACTTGAGATACCGGTAAAACCGAACAAGCGGAGATAATTTTATCTCCGGAGATAATTACCGCACCGTCATGGAGCGGAGATCTGGGAAAAAATATTGATCGGAGAAGTGTTGAAGAAACAGTGGCGTCAAGCGGAATACCATTGTCTATGTACTCTCTTAGTCCCGTCTGGCGGGCAATTACAATTAAGGCTCCAATCTTTTGTTTTGATAGAGCGCCGACAGCGGAAACAATCTCATTTGCTAATTGGCCGTATCCTTCTTTGCTTAAGTTTAAATCGCCTAAAAACCTGGAGCGCCCCAGTTTTTCAAGCGCGTTTCGCAGCTCCGGCTGAAAAACTATCGGAATCGCCACGATCAACATAGTCATCAAATTTTTTAAGAGCCAGTTCAAAAGTACGAGATCTAAAAGCTTTCCTAAAGCCATTAGAGTTAATAAAAACAAAAGCCCATACAATATCCGCATCGCCCTTGTTTCTTTTAAGAAAACATAAGCCCAATAAAATAGGATGGCTACAATTAAAATATCAACCACAAGAAGCGGACTGGAATTTAATCTCAAATTCTCAAAAAGATAGTTAGCGCTTTCTGATACGCCTAATATTTGCCCTGAAATGTCCTCCACTAATCCCTCGCTTAATGATTATTTAATCTTTCTTACATTATAGCACTTACATCAAGTAAAGCTTCAAGCCTTCTATTTCATTTTACCATATTTTTTTAAATGTTCGAACACCTATTCACTGTCATCCGCTCCAATGAATTACTTTGTTAACCCTGTTACTCTGTGTCTATTAATTAAGGAGGTGATGAAGTGAAAAAAATTTTATTAATCATCGGTATAATATTTATTGCCAATGTTTTGAATTTCAACGCAACAGTCAGGGCGGTCGATGCTCCCGTTGATACTAGCAATCTTAGTGCTGAAGACCAACAGACTTTAAATAATTACCTGCAGAAGAAAAAACAAGAAAAGGAGATGCAAAACTCCAAAAAACAAATGGTTGAGGCCGACACAAACAATACAAACCCCGATCCGGTGCAACAAAAAGCTAATACTGCCGCCCTGTCAAAATGGGCGACTGCATTAATAACGATCTATATAGTAACGTTAGTTCTATTTCTAATTACTCTAATATTGTCGATTATTGCCTTATCGAGGTGGCTTAAGAAAAATTAGAAATTAGCTAATCACTCTTTCTTTCTTAATTGTCTTAAATGCGACAAAGGTGTCGCCGACAGCTACGTTGGCTCCAACCGGCAGGCCAAAACCGCACTCTGATCCTGATTCGCATTCTTTAACTTCGCTCTTTTCCCTCCTTAAGGAAGTAATATTGGCTCTGAATTTTTCGTTTTCGTTTTGAAATATCTTAATTTCATCCCCAACCGATAGTTTACCTTTTTCAATTTTTCCACCGGCCACAAAGCCCTTTCTGTCATCTCGGAAAATAGCCAAAACTTCCCCCGAGCCTAGTTCTTCTTCAATTATTTTCAAAGGAAGGATAGCAGCTATGTCTTTTTTGATCTGGTCAATCAGCTCATAAATAATATCGAAAGTTTGAATTGATACTTTTTCTTTCTCGGCAATTTTCTTAGCCGCATCCAATCTTTTAACTCTAAAACCAATCACGTATGCACTGGTTGCTTTAGCCAGCGTAACATCTGATTCAGAAATCGAACCTACTCCCTCGGAGATAATTTTAATAGTAGCTTCCTGTGAATCTATATCACTTAAAAGCTTTTTGATTGCTTCTAGTGAACCATGCACATCGCTTTTCAAAACAATATTGAAATCATACTTTTTCATACCATTTTCACCTTCGGCCGTCTCAGCACCGTATTTTTTAGCCGTTGCTATTTTTATTTTGACATCTGATTTTCGATATTTAAAAGCTGTTTCTTTGGCCATTTTTTCACTGCTGAATGCCAGCAAACGGTCGCCGAAGTCCGGCAAAGACTTAAGACCGGCGATATTAACAGGGAAACTAGGGCCGGCACCCTCGATCGGCTTATTTATAGCGTCTTTTAAAATTCTAATTCTGCCGTAAGAAGAACCAATTGCAACTGGATCGCCCTTCCTTAAAGTTCCATTTTCAATCAGAACCAGTGCCATCGCGCCTGCGCCTTTTTGCATGTGAGATTCAATTACTATCCCGGTCGCTTCATCTTTCGGATTGGCTTTAATATCCATTAAATCCGCTTGCAAAAGAATCATCTCAAGCAGGTCATCTATTCCTTTTCCGGTTTTGGCGGAAATCTCAACCATCACAGTCTTGCCGCCCCACTCTTCTGCCACAAGTTCGTATTCCGAGAGCTGCTGTTTTGTCTTCATTACATCGGCGTCAGGAACATCCATCTTATTAATTGCCACTATAATCGGAACATTATTTTCTTTGGCAGCATTTATCACCTCAACTGTTTGAGGCATCACGCCGTCAGTAGCTGCAATAATTAAGACTACAATGTCTGTGATAACTGTTCCATGCTCACGCATTGCCGAGAAAGCGGCATGGCCGGGAGTATCAATAAAAGTAATAGTTCGGTTTCTTAAATTTTTGTTTTTAGTTTCTGCTAATGTTACCTGATAAGCGGTAATGTGCTGAGTAATACCTCCTGATTCACTCTCAGCAACATGAGCTCTTCGAATATTATCAAGCAAAGTGGTTTTTCCATGGTCAACATGGCCCATAATAGTTACAACAGGCGGCCGCGGAGTTAAATTTTTCTTTTCTACCTTCTCTTCGACAACTTTCCTCTTGTCTTCTTCTTTTTCTTCTTTTAGAACGATTTCTAAGCCTAGGTCGTCGCCGATAATAGCAGCCGTTTCAAAATCAATTGTTTCATTGATAGTGGCCAAAACACCGCTTTTCATTAGTTCGGTAATAATTTTAGTCACAGGAAGACTAGCGATCTCAGCGAAATCTTGAACTGAAACGATTTGAGGCAGCTCTATTTTTTTCTTTGCGATTACAGCAGCTTCTTTTATTGGAAAATTTTCTTTGGCAAGATCACCAACTTTGTCGGCTGCTTTCTGTTCTTTCTTGCTCAATTTTCTTCGTGGTAGTCTGGCCATTGTTATCCTGAATTTATCGCAAATTAAAAAAATTAACGCATAACGTTTCTGTTAATTAGTATAATACAATAAAGAAGCTCAAAAAGCAATTTTAAACGTGAGAATGGGTACTTAACATAACACAACCGCTTAACCGCATCAATATATTCTTCCGCCTAAAGTATTTACTTATTTTAATTTAATGATATTATATTGGCAACAACTTGAGAAAGGGGTATGCCGTTATGGTAATAAAGCTGTTTGGCTCGAAACCGAGGCATCGGGTAGTGAGAGTTGAGGTGCAAGAGAATCATGGCTGTGCACCGCCTGAGAATGCAATTCTGGCAGCCGTTGAACAATGGCTCAAGTCGCTTGACCTCCCTTCAGAAGAAAACGTTGAGTATGCCCTCAAAACAACCGGGTGGAAAAAAATCGGTGGTTTAAGCGGGGTAAAGGCTTTTCAAGTGATGGACGAGCCACGTAATCACATCGTTGAGCTCAGAGTCAGGATCTCACAGATGAACGACTTTCTCTGGCGATGCTTTCTTGTCTGTCCATCAGCAGACCATGCTTGGGATGTAATGGTGTGTTCGCACCAGCAGTCGTTTATACTGCTAGAAGCGCTGGAAAAGAGGATGGGGGAAAGGATCACTGCTTCTGATGATCTTTTGACTCCTTCTTCAAGAGAAGAAAGGCGTTTCATAATAAGAAAGGACCTCGACCCCAACACCGTTGTTTCGAGGCTCATGCGAGGTAAAGTCTTGTTGCTACTCTGCCATCAACTATGGACAGATCATGGCCAGAAACCGTTCTCTATAGACGAGGTTTGCTACAAAGCAGAGAAAATCCATGGAAAACCAATAACGGGACGTGTCGCTCAAGGTTTCATGAAAGCTCTGCTGGTCAAAGGAGTTGTCAAACCAAAAGTAGAAGACGGCAATAAAGTTTTACAATTTCTTGCAACCCCAGCCCTCGAGGAGAGAGCTCTTGATTACATCGAGAAGACAAGAGAAGCAGAGATCGAGCGGCTTAAGAGCCGGAAAAGTTCGCTGCTCAAAAACCGGGCTGCTGCCGTAAGAGATCTGGAGAGGCTTCGCGAAAGGGTTCGCCAACAGGAGGAGAACATTGAGAGAATGGAGAACGATGAAGTTGAGATTCTAAACGGGATAACCCAACTTAGTAGTGAATCCATCGGAAACTTTGGAGACGACTAATAAAGCGTCCATACCCAAACATTCGGAGCCCTACAGTAACAAGTAGGACTCTTCTTTTTTTAATAACCATGAACAAGGAAAAGGCGCTGCATGAATCTTCTCAAGCAGCGCCCTGTTTCCCTCTGTCACCTGACTTTGTTTGCAAACCTTCTCTTTTTCCTGTGCCACTCTTTTTGCGGCCAATCCCCTCTTTGCGCAACATATACAACCTCCTTGTTCTTTGGCTCTCTAGCAAACCCTTCGTTGGAGTTTTCCCAATCAAACTCATGGTTCAATTGATTGAGCAGCTCTTCGCCATTCTGAACTCTAGCGAAACCTGTGATCGTTAGTCTGAACGGATAAGCCAAGTTCTTCCTGATCTTGTGCTTGTTCAGCCTCTCACAGTTAGGTAAAAGCTCGTTTTCTCTCGCCCATTTTCCCCATTGGGTCAGAGTTTTCCGTTCGCGCGCATAAAGGATCTGCGCTTCGTAGTCCTGCATTTCTCTCACCGCCTTTCATAGTGGACCAGAGGGAATCCACTGTGATTGTAATAGGATAATACTACTTTTCTATATTTTGTCAACAAAAATTGTTCGGTAAAAAACCGAACATTCAAATATTAAATGCTGGATGACAGATATTATAATAATTGCAAAAACAAGCAGTTCATTAGAAAAAGCCGATTACTCCAGACCCAAATGAATCGGCGTTATGGATGTAGTAAACCAACGCGCCGATAAAAGCGAGGCCATACGCTAATATTTCTATAACAATAGAATAATTTTGACTTACGGGAAGATTAAAAAAAATTGCGGCAAGAATAAAATTCTTGCCGCAAAATATGTACGATGTGCCCCTATGTGTTCTAGTCCGACATGCTAAGCATCATTCTTGCGAGCTGCCATATTGGCCGCTCTGGCGTTGCCTCCCTGACGTCCTATCTCTGCGTAGAACTCCGAACCACGCTCACCCTTGACCTTCTCTCCGCCTATTTTGCCGATTCGACGAAAGAATTCCAATCCGTACTTCTTAGCTAGAGCATTACCGCCTATCTTTCCAGCCAGTCTTGCCAACTCGGGATTGGCGGCAAATCCCCCTTTTTCATCGTGCTCATGGGAGCCGATATGCGCCCTAGCAACAGCGCGTGCGCCAGGACTCCCTTGCTTGGGACCCCGTTTCATCACATCCACCTCCTGTGTCATGTAGACGGGTAGACATTACTATACCTCAATTCGCTTTGTCAATCTGAGCCCAAAGTCATAGATCCGATAATTGAGGTGTAATCTTGCATTTTTAGATATTATTTAAGCGCAAAAAAGCTCCGTTTCCGGAGCTTTTTTGTGACAAAATTTGTCTAGGTTCAATTAGAACCGTCTTCCGCCACCGTTGAAACCACCGCTGCGGTTTGAATCGCGTTTTTCTTGTGGTTTTGCAACGTTGACGAAGATTTGTCGGCCGGCAACTTCTTTACCGTTCAATTCGGTAATACAAGTCTGAGCCATTTCCTCGGTTTCAAGAGTTACGAAGCCAAATCCTTTGGATCGACCGTCGTTAAACTTGTCAACGATAACTTTTGCCTCAACAACCTTGACACCTTCAACTTCTGAGAAGAGCTTAAGAAGAGCTTCATCATCTACATCGTAGGGCAAACTGTTGACGAAAAGTTTGTTTTTTTCGTTTTGCATTTTTTCCTTTACTCAGTGCAATAATCACCTGCACAGAGCTAAACTAAAATTAATTCGACCAAGTTATTTCTCAGTCGATTCACCTAAAAACATAGTACTTAAATAAATGACGAGTATTTAACTTTTTAATTATACAACAAAAAAATAAATTGGTCAATCCCCCTTAAAATTAATAAAGCGCTGTCTTGGAGTAAGCAAACTAGGAAAAACCAGCCTCTGGCATTGACAAGACGTTCGGCAGGAGTATTATAAAGATACGGATTACGGTTTACAAAAGGGATTTCTTTTTATAGACCTAATCGGGAGAGTCGCAGCATACGGGCTCTCTCTTTTTGTTAAAAAACCGATACTATCCTATTGTTCATAGAATCGGTTCCTTTTTAGCTCGGCCGCGAAATAGGGTGTAAAAAGCCAAGCGTAATCCGATTGGGATAAAAAAGTATAAGTATTTTAGAAGCGCCATAATCGTCCAACGGCTACTCATTGCCCTTGTCTGATGAGAAAGCAATGCTTTTTTTAAATCAGCGGACGACTTGCCCTCAAAAAGCGTGTACCCCTTCCCTATCGCATCCAGTATATGAGCATCGCTTGATCCGGTTTCGCCGCAGAAAAGTATTGTTGAATTGACTAATTTAGCCTTAATGTTTTCATCAGTAAGCGTCGGAGTGCCATTTACTACTTCTATTGCGTCCAAATCTTTCTTTGTTTCTACTAGAGACTTTAAACCGATCCCGTTCATTACTGCCATGTTAGGGTTTTGAAGTCTCGTGTATCCGAAAGGATGCGGGGCGATGGCAATCCCATCTTGCTTGTGGATTTGATCCAAAGTCTCTTTAACACTCATCCCTGGTTTTACGGGTGAGTCCAAATATAATGCTAAAATATGTCCCTGTTTTGTCGAAACTTCTTCCCCAACCACAATTTCAAAACCGAGCTTTTTTTCTTTGGCGATTTTTTGTGCCAGAAGCGCCCCTTCTATTGTATCGTGGTCCGTGATGGCGACAATGTCGAGATCGGTCTCTCTATCTACGTAATCCAAAACTTCTTCAATGGCAGGTTTCCCATCCGAATAGTCCGAGTGTATATGCAAATCTGCTTTCGATAGATTAGCTGCTCTCCGTATTTTTTTATAGTCCATGTTGATATTCTACTGTTTGTCGTACTTCTCAACAAATTTTTTTATCTCTTCAATATTTTCTAGAACTAATTTTGCTTTTTTAAGACCAAATTGAAAAGGGTATTGATCCTCTTCGTTGTTTTTAATAACAAGCATTACGTTTCCCTTGAATTCTGATTCCGAGACGATTGACATGATCACTCCTTTTCTAATTTATTTTTTTATTAAGTATTTATTTTACCACATAAAATGCCAAACATAAAAGATCCCTCCCGCCACGAATGACGGAAGGGCAAAAGAATGAAACAGTAGAACTATTTGGCGCGGGCAAGGATATAGATATCCCTCATCTTTCTTCCATGCTTCTTGGCCTCTCGGACCGAATCGAAACATAGATCCGCGCGTTTGCCCTTGATCCGGCCGCCCGTGTCCAATGCACGGCCGAGTCCATACCCTGGAACATATACATGGCTTTTCAGCCTGATGATCCTGGGGTCCACCGAAACGGCACCAAATTTAGCCTTAGTCCCGCATGCTGTCCGCGTGCCGGGCGTATAGTCATCTCCGATGGCATATCCGGTGGTTTCTACTCCCTCGATAATTCTTACAACCCGCCAACCGCGCGAAGTAAGAGTCCGTAAGTCCTTTGCTCTCTGGGTCAGGGAGAGAATGGGCATGTTCCTTTTCGTTTTTCGATACCTCTTAGGGCATTTCATTAAGGGCTTACTATTAGCAGCATACGCCGCTTTACTATCAGCCTTTAGATAGCTTTTGCTGCTGCATTTCTCTGCGCCCAATATTACAAGCAGGCAAAAAAACACAGCTAAGAGTTTTCTAATAACGAACGACCTCCTTTTATGGTGTATTCCCAGAGTGCGCTGATATTTTAACACAAAAATACATTTTTGTTAATAGTAAAAATGTAACCACTGTCATTCCAGACTTGATCTGGAATCTAGAAATTATGCAAGCAGACTAACTCTCTGGATCCCAGATCTCCCGTTCGACAGGGCTCAGGGCCTGAGTGGAATCGAAGGCAAGCTTGCAGCCTGCCTGCCGGCAGGCAGGTCTGGGATGACAACAGGGGCCAGTGGTTACTAAAAAATAAGACATTTCTACCGCAGTAACAGCTGCTCGCATTCGTCATCATCCGTCAGTTCCAAGCCTTTTATCTTTGGCATCGAGGCTTGGCCGATATGGCCTTGCATACTGCCGATAATATTGGCTGTACCGAGCAGCAACTTCTGGGCTTGCTTCTCTCGCTGCGCCCAGAGTTTTTCAAAGGCAGCCCGTTCCTTCACAACCTGCACCGTCATCTCCTTATATGTTTCAACCATTCCTTCAACCTGTTGGACAAATTCATGGCTCGTTACAAAATTATATAGTAAATCCGCCTTCCCGCCTCTGTTTTCAGCTAAAGCTTTTTGGTAGCCGGCATCTAACAAACTTTTGCGCAAAAGTGTCGCCAAAATTATGGCCATTTTTGGTTTACAAACCCAAACACTATTAAATTGCGCAATGTCATGGGCAATCTCTTTTGGCATAGCTTCGGTAATAATAATTGGAATATTGGCCTTTGCCGTCCGCAGATCTTCTTTTAATTTCGCAATCCAGCCATCGGTCCAGTTTTTGGTCCGTTTGATTTCCCAAAGCATTGCACCGCAAACAGTGCCGCGGGGCGATTTGACAACCTGCCGGATATCTCCGCCTTTTACACCTTTTGCTACTGGTTCAATATCATCGTCCCGAAAAGCATCAGCTAAGGATTTCTCAAAATCCAATTCCATAATCTCGCCTTGCAATTGTTGGGAGCCTTGGGCAGCTTTTCGTTGTGCATCATCAAGGGCTTTTTGTAAGTCCGTGATAGTCTTGTTTTTAGCAGCTAAATTGAGCCGTTGTTTTTCGTCCGCATTTTTCTCGGCTTCTTCACGGATTTGCTTTTCCTTTTCTAGTAGCTTTTTCTCGGCTTCAATCTCGGCGTTATCTTTCGCCTTCGTCAATTCTCTAATTTGATCGAAAAGACCCTTGATCTGCTCCCGCATTTCCTTTTTGTCGGCCTCCGACTCTTCCCGAATTTTTTTTAGTGTTTCCTCGCTCTTTGAGCCGGCTTCTTCGAGCGCTTTTTTCTTTATCTCTTCAATTTCCGATGAATGTTTTTTATCCATATCGGCAATAACAGAAGCTTCAATCTCTTGTTTTAAAGCTTCTGAGAGCTCAATTTCATTCCCGCATTTAGAACATTTTATATTTGCAGCCATATCATATTCATAAATAATTATTCCTCCCACGGTAAATCTAGATAGGAGACCGAAATTGTAGAAACTCCATTTGGAGTTGAAACTCCCTCAATGGTAATCCGGATCTGCTCGCCGGCAATTAATTTTTTAGCATAAGGCAAAATACGTGTATCGGTTGCAGAAAAACCAATTTTATCACGAAATGTTTCGGATCCGCCGGTTAAAAGCAGTATTTTATAAACATTATTTCTTGTTCCGGTAGAGGAAAGGGAGATTTGATTTAAGTAATACGTATGGCCGGCCGGAACAGTTAAACGACCGACTTCAGCCGGACCGGCGGCAGGCGTAGGATTGGTAACTTCACCTGAAAAATATGTATTGCCATAGCCTTTTCGCAAAGCCCATAAGTCAAAATTCTCACTTCTGTTAAAATAATCAGCGCCAACTTGCTCTTGGGATCGAGTCGAACTGCTTGAGGGAAAATCGGTTGGAAAATTGGAAATAGTGATTGAGGATATCCAATTAGCCACAGAAACATTGAGCGTGCCGGAAAGAGCGCTCTCAATTGCATCAAGCCGCAGGAGTAGGTTGTCGATGCCTTCGGTTAACGTCTCGTCTTTAACCAAGCCCGTTTCCATCTTTGAATTCATCTCGGACAAAGTACCTTCTTTAGCCAAACCGCTTTCGAGCTTGGCGCTAATTTCTTTGAGCGTTTCTTCGCGGCCAAGATTGCTTTCCAGTTTAGTATATATTTTATTTAGGGTTTCCTCCTTAGCTAAGCCGGTTTCAATTTGACCAGCCAAGGTAATTAGGGTTGATTCGGAAGCAACTTTAGCCAAAAGAGAAGAAAGGCTAGCCAAGGCTGTTTTATTTGAATCATTGCCTGTGCTAATGCTTTGGAGAAGCGCCTTAACCGAGTCGTCTTTAGCTAAGCTAGTTTCAATTGTACTTTTTATCTCATTTTGCGTCTCCTCCGAAGAAAGATTCTTAATGTCGCTGAATTCGCTGGCAACCGTTTTTAACATCTCATTGGTAGCTAAACGGCTGACTTGTTCGATTAGAGTTTGGATTTTTTCATCGGGAATATTTTGTGATACCAACGCGGTTTCATCGATAGATGATTTTATAGATTTCTTATCAACAGTAACGGAGTTTCGAGAAGATATGTTTTTATCCGGATTCAAATAGTCGACGGCTGCTTTTGATATGCCGGAGGATCCCAGTATCCCAAACAAACTGGCTGTTACAAAGATCAACGAGATGCTATAGTGAACAGCTGAAGAGTATGGTCTAATATGCCAGCTGTAATACCAATGCAAATGCAGCCGCAAAAAATCATGCCACTTTAAAAAGTACTTAAAACGCGTTTTGGTACTGTTCTGTACCGCAATTATATTTTTATCAAGTTCTTCCATACCCTCCAATGTTTAACTTTATTATATTATAAAAGCAAAACCACATCAATGAACGAAGTTGTCTTTATACATGCACTGGCTCAGATAGATCCCACACACATTGCTAGATTGGATTAGGATTTTTCCAGATATTATTGATTAAATGACTAGATTTTGATATAAAATACCTATCACGAGAGTAGGAGAGAGACCATGAGGATAACTGCTTACTTTGGAATATTGACTTCTCTGATAATGATAGATGGAGCGGCAATCTGGCAATTTTATAGCCAGGCTAGCGACGCTGTTCTGCTAGTTCTAATCGTTGTGTTGGGTTTTTTGGGACTCGGAATCATTGAGGGAGCAATACTTCTTAGGTCTCAGAAAGACGACGAAGACCAAGACGACGATAATGACGACGACATATTTGAGTCGGACCTGCCTCCTTTATTGCCAGACATATCCGAAGTCCCTTCTTGCATGAGGGGTTACACGCCTCCAGCGGAGACAAAAGTATTGTGCTAATATATATGCTTGCCATGTGACCAATGAGTTGCCTGGCATTTTTTTATTTTGTTATATTAACTAACCTATGCCAATATCGCTTTGGTTTATAAATCATCCTCAAAAAATTTATATTACCGCAAACCAATTGCTCCTGAGTACCAATAAAGAATTCCTACCATCGCAAAAAACAATATAATTACAGTTACAATAGCCGGAACGCCAACTTTTCTATCAAGAGGATTCGGTTTGCCATTTTTCCCTATAAGAATGTAGGCGCCGATTGCAATACAAAAAACCAACCCAAGAAGAGGGGCCATAAGCTCTTTGTCTTCTTGAATACCCTTCCACAGAGAGTAACTCGAATAAACAAAAAGATAGAAATACAAAAAGATCAAAAGCACCAATTTAACATATGTCAGCAAAGAAAACTTTTTCTTCATTTTTTCTCCTCAATGACTTTTATTTCTCACCTCTATAATATCATGATTAATCAAAGCAACACGTATACCAATTAACAAGCTATAGCATAGTAACGAGTATACTGTGGTAAAATAGTAATATGCGGATATCTACAAATCAAAAAAATGTATTGAAAATAATAGGGAAAAGCATGGTCTTAGCATCAGCACTATTTGCTCCAAATATCGTTCAAATACTAAGGCCCAAAAACAGCAAAGAAAAATACAAACACAAACGGACTCTAAAAAAATTATTTGACGATGAAATCATATATCTTTTCGGTGAAGAAATAAGACTAACCAAAAAAGGCAAAGAGTTGCTTGGTATTATTCAAATTGAAGACATTCAGATATTTTCAAAAGATGATTGGAATGGAGTATGGCATATAGTTTGTTATGATGTGCCGGAAAGCAAGAAAAAGGCCAGAGATTACTTTCGTGCAAAATTGTCAGAGTCGGGTTTTAAGTTTATTCAAGATAGTCTATGGGTTTATCCCTATGAGTGCAAAGAAGAGATTGCAATTATTGCACAAAATCTTGGCATTGCCCCATTTGTTGCATACCTTAACACCGACTATTTACCCCAGCAAGAAAGACTAATCCACTACTTTAACCTTGAAGTCTAATTACTTTAATATGCTAAGTATTCAATAATCAAGTATCCCAATTACCAAGCTATAGCTTGGTAATTGGGATACTTGGGGATAATAGTAATAAATAAAAGTATTTAGTTTCTGTTCGCGCTAATCCATAATCAGCTTCGAGATGGTTTTTATTTTACCACTTCCTCAACCGCCTCAATATAGTTGCAATAATCACATTCGGATGAAGGATCTGGGATGTTGTTTGAACACAAGCATTTATGGGCTTCGATAATTGTCTTCTCAACCCATGAATCGTTACCTGCATAGGGTATTAAAGTTAAATCAAACTCTAACTTGCCATCAAATGATTTGCAATCGGTCTTTCCATTGCAGTAAACAAAATATCCTGTGTTAGAAACTTTCAAACCATTCTTTCGAAGCAGCCACTGGTAAATTTCCATCTGTCTCTTGTATCCACCTTGCCATTCTTTATTTAACTCATTGATCTCTTCATCTTTGCTTGTTGATTTATAATCGACGACAATATATTCGTCCTCTCTATTTATCCAAAGGTCGTCAATTGCACCGGTAATAAGCAAACCGGTTGTTGGTTCTAAATATCGCACACCTTTAAAATTCTCTCTCCAAATATCCAAGTTCTCATGCGCCACCGGCCTAGCATCGACTCCATACTTTTTAATCAATGGATGTTTTTCGCCTTTTGCTCTATGAATATCAAATTCCTTTTTAAGTAAATGATCGACTGCACTATTTAAAGCAAATGGAAATCCGGGAGGACGAGCCGTGCCCAAGCGATTGTCAATGTAAAAGCAACGCGGACATTGAGTGAACAAATCAATCTTGCTTCGGGACAGCTTAAAATTATTCGACCCATGAGGATCAAACAACCAATTTGGATTTTTGTGCGGTTTATAATATTCTGACATAATTTCTCCTTGTAACTATTGACATATATTTTAGGATCCTATAAAATATAATCAAGTTGATCGGGTAGGCTTCCGACCCACCGTAACCAGTCGGTGTTTAAGTAGCCAATAAATACTCGGTCTTTTTTATTTTGTAACTTTCGCTATTTGACTTTAATTGTCCACATATTATATACTTTAATAGGTCACGCAAGTGACCACAAGTAAATCCTTGTACGTGGGCTTCCGGAATGGTTGCTCGTAAATAGCGTACAGGGTTTTGTTTATTTGAACAATATATTTTCTTAAATATTTTATCTTTAAAAATTTCGTAGTAAGATTCATCGTCATATTCATATTTCCGAAAAATCGACCAGCTCAAAAAATCAACTGCTTGAAGTGATTTTTCTTCGTGGGGAGTTTTAATTTCAACTTTTAAATCAATTTTATGATTGTTTTTAGCTTGATTACAGAGATAATTTTTAAAGTTCTGATTCAAAAACTTGTTTGTTTCTTTACGTGAAGCAATTAAAACTATTTTTTCGTCGATTGGAATTAACTTTTTAGTGCAAATTCTGTCTAAAAGAATATTTGTAACAAAATTATACAGGACATCTTTTTCGTTACGCAATTTTGTGTACACCTTACTTTTGTTTAAATAGACTGTCATGATTTTAATATTTTTTTGTGATAATTTTGTAAGCAACCTTGTCCTAGTAATTAGTTTTTCTCTGTAACAATGAAGCGTATCACTTTTTTGTTTATGGGTTTTTATCAAAGAAAGATATGTTAATTTAACTGCTTTTTCAATCGGCCGTTTATCATTAGAAAATAAGAACGTAATCAAAAAATACTTCGAAGACCTTTTTTTAGTCTTATCGAATCCAAGATCTCCGCTCTCGTCCAAGAAAATATATGACATAGATATATGATACCGAACACCAACCGAACGAGCAAATTGTTATTTTAGATAATCCCAATTAACAAGCTATGGCATACTAATCGGGATGGGGATAAAGATTAATGTCTTGTTTTGGAGTAGACGAGATGAGAAATAGGAGTAGATGAGATGAGAAAGATGAGAAAAACGTTTGGACATAATTAATACAGTTGCTAAAAATATGATTCCATACTCTCTGCCGCCAAAACCGTATTCAAATATGTAGCGTCCCCGTCCCTCCTTGTATAACAAGATAAAATAGCAAAGAACCCAAAGCGTTAAAAGAAGCGAAGCGAACTTATTGAATTGTTTTCTTAAATATTTTCAAAAAGCCTAATTTCGTGCTTGTGAGAGAACCGTCCCCTCAAATGAAATATTTTCTATAAATTCTTCGGCTGAAATTGGTTTTCCGTTGGCGCTCCAAAAAGAAGTCGAGACCATATGTTGAATTTCTCTTTCTTTACCGTCTCGTAATTTAATTTTTATTTTTCGTTTTGACTCATATTCTTCATCGCCTTCGTGTAACTTAATTACTTTTTCGTTTATTGTTGGGTATTCATTTTCATTCTTTTCGCTGTTTTCCTGAGCTACCAGCACTATTGGTTTTCCGTCCCACTCTGGGTCGGAAAAATGATGATAAGCGTCAACAAAATCAATAATCGTAAAATATTCTTTGCCATCAAAAAGTCGTGTGCCTCGTCCAATAATTTGTTTGAATTCGATCATTGAATTGACTGGTCGCATCAGTACAATATTGCGAATATTTCGCGCATCAACACCGGTTGAAAGTTTTTGTGAGGTCGTTAAAATAGTTGGAATCGCTTTTTCATTGTCCTGAAAGTCTCTTAAATATTGGTCACCACGGGCTCCATCATTCGCAGTAACACGAACACAGTAATTCGGCTCTTTGCTCTCTTTTATTTGATTGACCAAATCTCGGACTGCTGCGGCGTGATCTTGAGTTGCGCAAAATATAATTGTTTTCTCATTCTGATTTATCTCGTCAAGTACAACACGAACCCTTTTGGCTTCCCGCTCTTTTATTTCGATAATCCTATTAAAATCCGGCTCAGTATAAATTTTGCCTTCTTCAACTTCGCCTTCAATCAGCTCATCGTCAGAAGTATAGACATAATCATCAATCGTTGTTTTTATCCTCTTAACCTTAAACGGCGTTAAGAATCCATCATTTATTCCCTGTTTCAACGAATAAATATAAACCGGTTCGCCAAAATATCTATAAGTATCAACATTATCTTTTCGTTTTGGGGTAGCAGTCAAACCAAGCTGAACAGCCGGCGAAAAATATTCCAAAATGCCACGCCAATTTGATTCATCATTTGCACCACCACGATGACATTCATCGATAATAATGAAATCAAAAAAGTCTTTTGGATACTCTCCAAAGTAAGGGGTATTATTTGGACCACTCATAAAAGTCTGAAATATCGTAAAAAATATACTTCCATTAGTTGGCACAGAACCTTTTTTACGGATATCTGCGGGACTAATGCGCACCAAAGCATCTTCTGAAAATACTGAGAATGAGTTAAAGGCCTGATCTGCTAGAATATTTCTATCAGCCAAAAACAATATTCTTGGTCTACGACCGCCATCACGATTTAAGTTCCAACGAGAATGAAAAAGTTTCCATGCAATTTCAAAAGCAATAAATGTCTTGCCGGTTCCAGTAGCAAGAGTCAATAAAATTCTGTCTTTCTTTTCCGCTACTGCATCAAGGGCATTGTTTATCGCATTTTCTTGGTAATATCTCGGCTTTTTAGTTCCGCTCATATCTTCTAGTGGAATTCCAGCAAATTTTTCTTTCCATTCATTGTGGTCGGCAAAAGTTAAGTTCCATAGCTCGTCAGGAGTCGGAAATTTGCCGACTGTTTTTTCTTTTCCCAACTTCATTGAAATCTCATAAATTTCTTTACCGTTGGTTGAGTAAGTATAATCAATCTGCAATTTTTCAGCATAGGCCTTGGCTTGAGCCACGCCCTCACCAGAGCCCAGATTATCTTGCTTGGCTTCAATGACGGCTAGTTTTTGATTTTTATAAACCAAAATATAGTCGGCAATTTCTTTCTTGCCGCGATGCCCGCCTGCTTTAATCTCGCCTTCGGTA
>CAYIJI010000001.1:0-33942 GCA_964363695.1 uncultured Candidatus Saccharibacteria bacterium | reverse complement strand
CTCACGTGACACTTCAAAAATCTCACTTTGGTTCGATTTTTTACGTGGAGCGGGTAACGGGAGTCGAACCCGTATCTCATCCTTGGCAAGGACGTATAATACCGCTATACGATACCCGCAAATTAATTTACTAAATATATTCTAGTTCATCTTATTGAAAAATTCAAGGCTTTTGTGCTACGATAACGTCGGTATCGACGTGCCGATGTAGCTCAGTGGTAGAGCAGAGGACTGAAAATCCTTGTGTCGTCAGTTCAATTCTGACCATCGGCACCACGTAAAAATCGAGCGTTATAAGCGAAATTTTTACGTGCCCCGTGATGGCTTGCCATTTTACGGGGCTAATAAGCACAGTTACGGCTCGATTCACGTGGCACCGCCGAATAAAACACCAAGGTCTGGTGGCCGAGTGGTTAGGCAGCGGTCTGCAAAACCGCGTACCCCGGTTCAAGTCCGGGCCAGACCTCCAATTTGTCTAAATGGATTAAAATATTATGTCTAAAAAGAAAACCAGGAAATTTAAGAAAAATAAACCGCAGCTGTCATCTCAACCCGAAAGAATGGAAACAACAGATTTTACTTCTTCTGATCCCGTTATGGCTGAAGATTCAATTTCAGGCAAGCAAATTTCTGCGGAAAAAACTCATTCACAAAATACCGATGAATCATACTCACACTCAAAGCATGTGAAAAAAGATGTGAGAAAGATAGTATTCATCATCTTCCTCCTGTCTTTGATTTTCATAGTAATCTATTTCCTCGGATCAAAAACCAATGTTCTAAGCTCGTTCGGCGATTGGATTTACAAAATCGCCAATATTCAAACCTTGTAGAAATTAATCAGCAAACGCACTAATTGACAAACTGGTCAAGAATCGGTATTCTTTTTGCTATATCAACTGGCAGACTGCCAGAGTCGAAAGAGGGATAACATGGAAGTTACAGGGAAAGCGGGAAGTGTATCGATGAGTACCTTAGTTGCAGGAACCAGTCGTGAGGAGATAGTTCTCCCCAAAAAGCTGGACCAAGCAATTAAGGTCGTGGAATCATCACAATCCGGCAGGATTGTGATCCCGAGCGAGCTGGCGTATCTCAAGGCAGTCGAGATGCTCATACGGCCGATGAAAGCCGGCTTGTCTGCCATCATCGATGGCGGCAAGTGCATTCTCGACTGCGTACAGGTGGAGGATAAGCTCCTTTACCACGTTCGGTGCAAAGGCGAAGCAACTCCCTTTGGGAGAAGCCTTGCACCTTGCGGTGCTCCGTACGCCGCCAAGTCATTGGCTGGACCATAGTTGGTCAGTCAAAAAGAACTACTCAGAGCCGTGGCACATCCGTCACGGCTTCTGCTTGTCCTCTTAATAAACTTTCTCTTTAGGTCTATATTGGAGGGCTTCCGCAACATGGTTCGCTTGAATATTTTCCGTTTTTTCTAGGTCGGCAATTGTTCGGGCGATTTTCAATAGACGATGGTAAACCCGAGCAGAAAGCTTCATCTGCTCAACCGCATTTGCGATGATCTTCTCCGCTTCCTTGTCTAATTTACAGAATTCTTTTATTTCCCGTGCGCTGATCCCTGAATTCGCCTTTGTTTTCAAACCTTTAAACCTCTTGGCTTGGATATCCCTCGCCTCTTGAACTCTTTTTTTAACATTTTTAGACTCTTCGGCTACTTTTTTGCTAGTCAATTTATCATACTTAAGCCGTGGGACCTCAATATGGATGTCAATTCTATCCAAAAGCGGACCGGAAATCTTTTTCTGGTACCGCATTATCTGGATCGGAGAGCAAATGCACCGTTTATCGGGATCAGATTGATAGCCGCAAGGGCAAGGGTTTTGCGCTGCAACCAACAAAAATTCCGCCGGAAAGGTTAAGCTGCCTTGAGCTCTTGAGACTGTAACAACTCCGTCTTCCAACGGCTGACGCAACGCTTCTAGCACACTTCTTGGAAACTCAGGAAATTCATCTAGAAACAGAACACCTCGATGAGAAAGACTAATTTCTCCGGGCCGAGGCCATTGCCCTCCGCCAATCAAGGCCACACTCGAAGTTGTATGATGTGGAGAACGAAACGGCCGCCTTGATATCAAAGTTTCCCTGTCGCCATTAAACATCCCTGCAACTGAATAAATCTTTGTAACGTCGAGCATTTCCTCTTCATCCATGTCGGGCAGAATGGTTGTGATACTGCGGGCCAGTAAAGTTTTACCCGACCCCGGGGGCCCGGATAAAAGAATATTATGATTCCCAGCTGCTGCAATCTCCAGCGCCCTTTTTACCTGCTCCTGCCCCGCAACATAGCAAAAATCATATTCTCCGCTTTCCTGCTTACTTGCTTTCTTGCTTACATGCTTATGAGCTTTTATGATTTCTTCGCTCCTTAAATGTGAAATCAACTGTTTCAAAGATTTAACCGGCACTATTTCAATTCCCGTAATGAGCGATGCCTCGTAGGCATTGACTTCCGGCAAAAAAACCCGCTCGTAGCCATTTTTTAGTGCAAATAATACGATCGGCAAAATTCCATTCACATGGCGGAGCTCGCCATTGAGTGAAAGTTCACCGACAAAAAAAGATTTCTTGTATTCAGCAACCTGTTCCAGCTGCTCACCGGCGAGCAATATCCCGACCGCCATCGGCAGGTCAAAACTGGGCCCCTCTTTCTTAACGTCGGCCGGCGCCAAATTGATAGTAAGTCGATGCTGGGGAAAATTGACTTCGGAATTTTTGATCGCCGCCCGAATTCTTTCTTTGCTTTCGTCAATCGCCTTATCGGGAAGCCCTACTATAGTAAAAGAAGGAAGCCCGGCTCCAATGTCGACCTCAACTTCAACAAGAAAAGAATTCAGCCCAACTGTGGCCGCCGAAAATATTTTAGCTACCTTGTTCAACCATCCTCCTGTTGCCGTTCACTTTTTAACCTATTTGTAGAAGACTTTAATGAAATTCGATCCGACATTTCGGATTTGTTTAAATAATTATTACTTGTAGAAATGGGTTTACCTGAAGTTTTTTCAATTTTTCTGCGAGTTTCTCCCGTAATCCGCCCGCCGTCGCTTGCATCATTTTTAATTTTCACAAAACCCTTGGAATCACGATCTCGATGCAACTTTGTAGTCGTTGCCTCGGCTAACATCGTTAAAATTAATTCCATGTCATCCATATGGTCGCGAAGATTCTCCTGTTTTAATCCTTTAAACTCTTTGTAATTCCGCGCATCCATATCGAAAGCACCAGTCATAATTTCGTTTGTCAAAATTGCATATTCCATGCTATTTTTAATCCCCCTGTCGTCCCACTCGTCGGTCAAGGTTTGCCTTACATTGATTCCACGAAGTCTTTTATCTATCCATTCTCTTGAATACCCTTTTTTCTTGTAAAATTCCTTAGCCCGATTCATCGCCAATTCAGGATCGGCTATTTCTCGCACCCTTTCATAACCAACTTTGGATAGCCATCGCTTAAATGGTTCTGCTTTTGGCGAGGGAATGGACTGAATAATTCGGAAAATCCCTTCAGTATTGGCACAATCAGTTTCATATTTTTTACCGTCAGAAGCCTCTAATTTCAGTCCGTGACAAAATGTCACGACCTCGCTCCCTTCTTTTAATAGCCTTTGTTTTAATTTCCTCCAATACGCTCCAGCGTCAACACTATCTGTTAGCGCTTCACACACATCAATAACAGAAAACCACCATTCTTCATGGTGCCAAACTCTTCTGATTTTTCTTTTTTCAAATAATGCGATTTCATTATTTTGCATGCTTTTATTGTACTATAAATGCTTTTTAAATAAATAGAGGCTGCCAAGAATCGGCAGTACCCTAAAAGCGAAGCAACAAATGCTATGCTGCTACCAGTAAATTGTAGCTCGAAAAGAGCTCTGTTAAACGCTAGCGTTCGTCGGTTGACACCTCAACGAGATATGAGTCCAGTCCAACCGTCGCCGCTGAAAATATTTTAGCTACTTTGCTCATGGGTTATTTATTTCACTATTAGAGATCTGCATTAGGATTAGGATTAGGATTAGGATTAGGATAGGTGGTATTCGCTTGTTCATGCATAGCTGGATTACGGGGCGACATATTTTGCGGCAGCAGGCTAGACGAAATACCGCCGCCTATCCCGCCATTTGGATCGTTATCATCAGAGTCATTCTTTTTACTGCGAGATTTAACAAATAAAATAATCATTATGACAATTAGGATCAATCCGATGCCAATATAGACCCAGAAAAATTTATTCTTAATCAGAGTATCTAATTTGCTCTTTTTCTTAGTGGTTGAATCTGTATTTGCTGTATTTTCAACTTGTACTTTTGGATAGGTATCACCTATTGCTATCTGACTTTTTGAAAAGCTTGAAACTACAAACTTTGAACTGTATTTTGGACTGGTTTTATTATCCTTTTCCGACCAAACTGTTACCGTATGAGTAGCATCTTCAAGCCAACTATCAACTGTTTTAGACCAAACACCATCGGCTCCAGAAATCGTGTCGGTATATAGTTCACTTTGACTATTAATTAAAAGATAAACTTTGCTATTTGGCTCAGCTGTTCCCGTAAAAACTACCCCTTTACTTTTGCCAATTGATTTATCTAACACTGCGTTTGCACTGAATTCCAGCTCGGTTAATGTCGGAGTCTTAAAAGCATTGTTTTCAGTTTTTGCTTCGGTCTTCGTCGAAGCACTCGAGGAACTAGTAGTTTTTTTGGGGGCAGACTTGGTCTCTGTTTTGGGTATAGGCGCAGGAATATTCGCCGGAAGTTCTGGAAGAGGATCTTCAGTCACCTGATTCGGATTATATGCATCGGCTGAAGCAATTTCAACATGCGCATCCCCGCCCATTTCACTCGAAATCACAATTGATTCGTCACTTCCTCCTGTGACCACCAATTTTGTGAAATGAATTTCACCTTGACTAACTTGCTTTGGTTTAAATATTACACTGAAAAGAGGAATAAACATTTCTGTTTTACAGCCGGAGAGAGTTCCTTTGAAATTTATTGTTCCTGTCTCATTTGAATAATTATTGGCGCCATCTACTATAAAACTAACTGATTGAATCTCAACTAAATCTTTTGGGAAAGTTAGGCTTGTATCGATAGAACAAATTTTTTCTCCAACCCATGCATCTGAGTTCTCTGGATATTCTGCCAAATTCAATGGCGGATTATATAATTCAACACCAAAAACAGGACTTTCATCAAGAAGTGCATATATTCCAAAACCATAAATTATCGGTTTCATTGGGATTTCCGATTCATCTGCTGAAAACGGAGAAATAAAAAAGAAAGCTCCAATAAAAAAATATAATAAAACGATTATTGGCAAAGCGAATTTAAATTTTCTCATTTATCCCCTTTTATTTTGATTTATCTGTTCTAGCATACATTTAAACAATTTTATTGTGCAACAAAATAATTTTATCTTAATAAAAACAGAACAGAGGCTGCCAGATTGGCAGCCTCATATTTCCCCTAAAAGAGATGATGCAGCAAAGCTATGCTGCTACCGGTAGTTCGTGGCTCAAAAAGAGCTCTATTAACCGCTGGCGTTCGTCAACGGATACTTCTTCCGAGAAACGAACAGGCAATACCTGATCGCGCCGGAAAGTATCCAGCACCTTGCCAATCCGAGACACGATCGCGTCCGTGATGAACGGGCTGGAAAGACGCAAGACCCGAGGCCAGCACATTGACTTGAAGTGCTGTCCAATATGGACCGCTTCGGCATATGCGCCGTGGACGAGCCCCCAACCCGACTTCTTGAACAACCCATGGAGCCGCTCCTCAATTGGATGCCCGTTAAGGTGATTCAAAACCATCTCGGGCTGGTCGCCCAGCAGAACGCACGCAGATGACACGCCGTTCCTGTTGAAATGCTCGGCGTAGTCCCATGCATGCATTACCGCAGCATCCTCAGTCGGATGCCAATGGCACTCCTTGTGAGGGCCAAAGATGGCCACCCACTCCGGATCTGCGTACTCCCTCCAGTACTCCAAGAGTTTGTGTGGATCGCCAAAGTCGACTCCCGGCATAGGCTTGCAAAGCAGACTAGCCCCTCGGCAGATGATTTTACTATCCACTTCTTCTCTTGGATCCGAACAACCCAAAAACACTCCCGCCACTTCTTTTGACACTTACATTTCCTCCTTGAAGTTGCGCTCTCTGCTACTGAGCTTTCCAGAGCAGTAGGAAGAACACAAAAAAGGAGATGTCTAAGAGCCTGTCTAATAACTCCCTATTCTATAACATTAACCGTCTTCCAATCGACATACACTTTTTTCACTGAAAGCTGCGGATACTTAGCTTTAATGATTTCTCCTGCTTCCTTAAGCTTCTCGACGTGAAATTTTTCTTCCTCTTCTTCACTGCTATGCTTTTTGCTTCCTTCATACGCGCCGCAATCAATATGATCAATTAACCAGACTTCTTTAATATTATGAAGTTTTAATGATGTCTCGACTACGCCAAAAAATCTCTCCCTGTCTTCCTCTGAGTCTAAAATAGCCTTAGAAGCCCCTACTTCTGTCCTAAAATCAAAAATTCCTTTGGTTTTATTTGAAATCCAATCGATTGTTCTCTTAATAAACCTGCCGTCTATACAGCTGACAGCCAAAACATCCCATGAATGCAAATGCTCCATATTGCTCCCTTCATTATATTTTTTAATAAATTATAGCTTACAGAATTTACCTTAATTATTCAACCTCTTAACATATTTTAATATTCCCGTCAACCGTCCCCTATATTGACACTCGATTGGTGGAGATGATAGCCTAAACTTAGATTTGAATAAAAATGAAAGAAAAAAAGATGATTCTTTGAAAAAGAGTATAATTTTTTCTTTTTCATTAATCGGGCAGGTTGGTTTTGCAACTGCTCTTCCCTTGGTTTTCTTTAGTCTTCTGGGAAGATACTTGGATAATAAATTGGGGACAACCCCTTATTTGTTACTGGCTGGTTTGTGTCTTGCTACAATAATTGTTTATTTTACTTTAAGAAAAATCGTACAACAGGCGATAAAAGAATTTAATAACAATTAATATAATCATCTGTCATCCTGAGTGGAGCTTGCGAAGGATCTAGTAAAACGATCTAATAGTAACGCTTCGCTAGATTCTTCATCCTGAATTCGGATTCAGAATGACAAGATGCCTATAAATATTAATAATTAACTGACAACTGATTTACTGAGAACTGATAACTTAGAAAATTATGGAAATATCTTTAGCTGCTGAAAAAATTGGACATATTGGCCCAATGCCAATTACAAACTCGATGCTAACAAGCTGGATCGCGACTCTTTTGCTTATTGTGCTCACACTTTTTGCAACCCGGAAATTAAAACAAATCCCAAAGGGAATCCAGAACTTCTTTGAGCTGACAATTGAATTCCTCATCGGTACTGTCAACAGTGTGATGGACAACAAAGAGCAGTCTAAAAAATATTTTCCTTTAGTCGCCACCATTTTTCTATTCATTATAACCAATAACTGGCTAGGACTGCTTCCCGGCATCGGTACAATCGGTTTGCATGAAATTCATAATGGAAAAGAAGTTTTTGTACCGCTTTTGAGATCAGGAAATGCCGATTTAAATACTACTTTAGCACTGGCCATCATTGCTGTAATTTCAATTCAAATCTTTGGCATACTAGCGATAGGAGCCATTAAATACGGCGGTAAATTTTTAAATTTTTCCAGCCCGATTATGTTTTTTGTCGGAATCTTGGAATTCATCTCCGAACTTTCCCGAATTATCTCCTTTTCCTTCAGGTTATTCGGCAATGTTTTTGCAGGAGAAGTGCTTCTTGCTGTCATCGCGATGCTCCTGCCTTTCGTCGGACCGCTTCCCTTTTATGGCTTGGAGCTTTTTGTCGGATTCATCCAAGCGCTTGTATTTACAATGTTAACACTGGTATTTATAAAGATGGCAATTACAGACCATTCAGCAGAAGCACACTGATAATTTTCATTTTTCAATTCTCAATTTTCATTAAATTTTCAATGGTCAATGATCAATGGCAAATGAATGAAAACTGGAAAATGGTAAATGAAAAATAATCTATAAAGGAGATTAAAATGGATCCAGAAGCAATTTCATCCCTCGCAACAGCCGGCGCAATCGCACTTGGCGCAATCGCACCAGCAGTTGCTATTGGTATGATCGGTTCAAAAGGCGTAGAGGCTATCGGCCGAAATCCGGAAGCAGCCGGGAAAGTCCAAGGTCCAATGATTCTAGCAATCGCATTTGCAGAAGCTATTGCTGTTTATGCTTTGGTTGTCGCCTTGATCGTCAAGTTTGTGTAATAATTTTCAGACGAGCAGGAATTCTCCTGCCGTTTGAAAATTAATTTTCATTTCACATTTATCATTGATCATTTATTTAAACATTGATCATTTCTTCATTTAAAAATAGCTAAATGCTTAAATGGAAAATAAATGAAAAATGAAAAATGGTAAATGATAAATAAAACACGGAGTGTTTATTATGGAAGCCTTAGGAATAGATTTAAAATTACTTTTAGCCCAGATAGTTAACTTCACCATTCTTTTTGTGGTGCTTTCTAAGTTTTTATACAAGCCAATCACTAAAATGCTCGACGATCGAGAAGAAAAAATTTGCAAAGGATTGAATGATTCCAACGAAGCCTCAAAATCTTTAGAATGCGCAAAAGAAGCGGCAGACAAGGTTAGAGATAAAGCTTACAAAGCGGCAGATAAACTTATAACCAACGCAAAAAAAGAGGCGGGAGAAAAGGCAGCAGCGATTGTAAAAAAGGCGAACGAACAAGCAGATAAAATATTAAAAAATGCCAACGGAGAAGCAAGCTTGGCCAAAGAACGGGCACTAAAAGAAGCTAAGAAAGAATTGTCGAGTGTTGTAGTGATGGCATTGGATAAGATTGTTAGTACTGAAATTGATGCATCGACAAAGGATAGATTAACACAGAAAGCGATAAGAGAGCTTTAAAAATTTAAAATTTACGAATTTAAAATTTAAAATAAATATTAAAAATAAAATTTAAAATGTTTAAACATTAATCATAGGACTTACGCGTTTGGATTGTTTTCCCTGTGTCATCCCCGTGAAGACGGGGATCCAGTTATAAATAGTGAGTCTCGCAGCTTCTGGATTCCCGTCTTCACGGGAATGACAGCAAACGCGTAAGTCCTAAATCATTTAATAATTTAAAATTCATTATAAATTAGCAAATTCTAAATTTTAAATTAAAATGAATAATAGGTTAATTAGGTTAATTCATGAAAATTTCTCCCCAACAATATGCGCAAATTTTGATTTCAGGACTGGAAGATGGCGATGCCAAAGACATTGCCGAAAAATTTTGGCATAAATTGCAGCGGAACAACCAGTACAAAGATCTGCCTAAAATACTTCTGTGCCTTGATTCTGAGTACGCCAAACAAAACGGCAAAATCTTAGTGCAGGTTTGCTCATCCAAAGTTTTGGACGAAAACCAAATTAAAGAAATCAGAGAAAAATTGACAAAAAAGCTGGGGAAAGAACTGATTTTAAATAATGTAATAGTCCCAAATCAAACCGCCGGCATTGTAGTAAAAATCGATGACACCGAGATTGACTTGAGCTTAAAAAATAAAGTAAACCGGCTTAAAAACGGCTTAAATAACATTTAATGTCATTCCCGCGAAGGCGGGAATCCATACAAATTGTAACTGGATCCTGAATCAAGTTCAGGATGACAACTAGGAGCAACTATGGAAAACAACTTAATCGAAGAACTGAAAAAAGAAATTCTGAATTTTGACTTAAACAAGAAGGAAGACGCCGGCGGACAAATTGCCGAAGTCGGAGACGGTATCGTCAAAATCTACGGCTTAAAAGACGCTAAAAGCGGCGAACTTCTTGAAATTGAATCAAAAAAAGGCAAAATCGCAGCTATGGCCTTAAACCTTGAGGAATCCTCTATTGGCGCGATCGTCCTCGGCGAATATATCCACATTCAAGCCGGAGATAAAGTAAAAACCACTGGAAAAATTGCCGAAATACCAGTCGGCGATGATATTGTCGGCCGCGTAGTAGATCCATTGGGAGAGCCAATCGACGGAAAGTCAAAAATTAAGTCAGATAAAAATATGCCGATTGAAAAAGTTGCTCCCGGCGTAATTACCAGACAAAGCGTTTCCGTACCGCTTCAAACCGGTATGAAAGCGATTGACGCTCTAATCCCAATCGGACGAGGCCAGCGCGAGCTTATTATTGGCGACCGCGGAACCGGTAAAACTGCAATTGCCATTGATACGATTATTAATCAAAGAGATCTGCCAAAAGATGAGAGACCGATTTGTATCTACGTTGCCATCGGCCAAAAACAATCAAAGGTTGCTCGAATTGCTGCCATATTGGAACAAAATGGTGCAATGGACTATACAACTATTGTTTTGGCCGGAGCTTCTGACCCTGCTCCAATTTCATACATCGCTCCATATGCCGGCTGCGCCATTGGCGAATATTTTATGGAAAAAGGAAAAGACGTTCTAATTATTTATGATGATTTAACCAAACATGCTTGGGCTTACAGACAAGTTTCTCTTCTCCTGCGACGCCCTCCAGGACGAGAAGCCTACCCTGGCGACGTTTTTTACCTTCATTCCCGGCTTCTTGAGCGTTCAGCTCGACTTAATAAAGATTACGGTGGAGGATCAATTACCGCGCTGCCGATTATTGAAACGCAGGCTGGAGACGTATCCGCTTATATTCCAACCAATGTCATTTCAATTACAGACGGACAAATTTTCCTTGAATCCGACCTTTTCTATCAAGGCATTCGACCGGCATTAAACATTGGTATTTCCGTTTCCCGTGTTGGCGGCGCTGCTCAAGTTAAGGCAATGAAAAAAGTTGCCGGCCGATTAAAATTGGAAATGGCCCAATATCGAGAATTGGCTGCTTTTGCCCAGTTTGCTTCAGACCTCGACCCTGAAACCAAAAAGTCGATTGAAAGAGGCAAAAGAATTACAGAAATGTTAAAACAACCTCAATATCAACCAATGCCAATCGAGGAACAGGTTTTAATGGTTTACGCCGCTACCAACGGCTACTTGGATGGATATGAAGTATCCGAAATCAAACAAGCCGAAGAAGATTTGCTCAAAAAGGCCAGAATTGGCATAAAAGAAGTTTTCGCCGATCTTAAAAAAACCGGTGAAATATCAGAAGCCAACGAGAAAAAGTTGATAGACTTTCTTGAAAAAAATACAAAGAAAATAACAGATGTTGTTGAGAGTAAAGATGAAAAACCTTCGGACGAAGAAGGTGAGAACGAAACTACCAAAGAGGACACCGGGGCTACAGAAGCAACCGCAACGGTAGGCTAATATACAGTGTCATCCCAGACTCGTCTTCGATTCCACTCAGACCCTGAGCACCGTCGAATGGGATCTGGGATCCAGAATCATATAGTGTCATTTCGAGCCATTGGGTAACTTCAAGGCGAGAAATCTACAAATTATCTAGAAATATCAGCACCAAATAATTTGTATATCTCTCGTCATGAAACCGCACATGATGTCGAGATGACTTGCTGCTTACATGCTTATCAGCTTACATGCTTAAATGCTTAAAAATGCACCTTACAAAAAAGAAAAAGTCGGGACCCACACGGGGATCCCGACACGGAGCAAATAAAGACTCACCCAGCACTGATTTTAGCCGGACGGCGGCTTGGCCTCAACCCCTGAAGCACGGGCCTTTTCCCTGATCTTCTCCAACTCTTCCTTGGTCAACTTGCGCCCATCAATCGTGATGGGTACTGTTCCTTTGCAATTGACAAATTTCAGTTTCGATTTGTCTCTGTTCATGATTGCAGCCCCCTTTCACGCAATTATTTTTACCACTTTTACAACCAAACGTCAATATTTCGAGTAACCATTCCCTGTTATGTCATTCCCGCGAAGGCGGGAATCCAGGAATCGCCGCATGGATCCCCGGGCACCACTCTCAAGCTGCACCGCCGGTCCCGAGGATGACAAAGAAATAAATTGTTTAGAAATTAAACATTAAAAATTGAATTTAAATTTTAAATTGAAAATTTTAAATTAAGAGATCCTGAAATAAATTCAGGATGACAAAGAAAATGGCATCAACACAAGAATTTAGACGCCAATATTAGAATCAAGAATTATGAATTAAGAATTAAGCCTTTAAGGAAATATTAATTATATGGCTAGTACGCAAGAGTTCAGAAGAAGAATAAAGTCTGTAAATAACACAAAACAGATAACCAAAGCGATGGAAATGGTCGCCTCTGTTAAGATGCAAAAATCAATCAAATCAATAATGGAGGCAAGAACATATGTCCAAAACTCTTGGAATATGCTTCTTAAGCTTGCCAATTTAACATTGCCTGCAAATCATCCTCTTCTCGTCCCCAGAGAAACAAAGAAGATTGCAATTATTTTCGTAACGTCCGACCGTGGTCTTTGCGGAGCTTACAATTCAGATGTCTTGAAGAAACTAATATCGTTTGCAAGAGAAAACGATGTCATTCCCGCGAAGGCGGGAATCCACGATAGAGGTTGCTGTGATATTATTGCGGTTGGCAAAAAAGGCGCTGAATTCATTAACAGTTATAAAATCGGGAAATTAATAGCTGCTTTTGACGGATTGGAGAGCAATATTTCTCTCGAAGACATTGTCCCCATATCAAAAATGTCGAACGGCGAGTACTTAAAAGGAACATACGATAAGGTGGTTATCATTTACTCCCATTTTGTTTCCTCACTCAAACAAATCCCGGTTGTTAAACAAGTTTTACCATTAGAAAAAGATCACATCGACCTGCCAGAACTTTGGGAAACTGGGGACAGTCCCCAGACCTCAGAGGGGACAGTCCCCCTTCATGAGCCAGAATACAAAATCGAACCAAATCCAGATGAAATACTGGAAAAATTATTGTACCGGTTTATGAGAATGCAAATTTACGGCGCAGTTTTGGAAGCCAACGCCTCTGAGCATTCTTCAAGAATGGTTGCAATGAAAAACGCCACAGATAACGCAGGCAACTTAATTGACGATTTAACTTTGACATATAACACAATTAGGCAGAATTCGATCACAAATGAAATCGCTGAGATTTCAGGCGCTGCCGAAGCAATGAAATGACAACGCCAGGACGAATCACGAATTGCGCAAATAAAGCGAATACGGAATTAGTTTAATTAGTAAATTAGCCATTAGTACTGATAGGAGATATCATGAACAAGGGAATAATAACGCAAATAATCGGACCGGTTATCGACGCAAAATTTACTGAAAAACTGCCGGCGATTTACAACGCTATTGAATGTAAATTAGACGATAAGCGAATTATTTTTGAAGTAGAACAGCACCTATCCAACGAGTTGGTTAGAGCGGTTGCAATGACTTCAACCGACGGTTTACAAAGATCAATCGAGGTAATAGATACTGGAAATCCTATTTCTGTTCCGGTTGGCAAAGAATCGCTCGGACGGATGTTTAACGTCGTCGGCGAACCGGTTGACGGCAAGGAAGCTCCAAAAACCAAGGAATTTTACCCCATCCACCGCCCCGCTCCAAAATTCACCGATCAGGAAACTAAAACGGAAATTTTTGAAACCGGTATCAAGGTTATTGACTTGATCGCCCCGATTACCAAAGGCGGCAAGGTCGGACTTTTCGGCGGTGCCGGTGTTGGTAAGACTGTTCTTATCACTGAGTTGATTCGAAATATTGCAACAGAACACGGCGGTTACTCCGTTTTCGCTGGTGTTGGAGAGCGAACTCGCGAAGGAAATGATTTATATAATGAAATGAAAGAATCCGGCGTTTTAGAAAAAACGGCTTTAGTTTTCGGGCAAATGAACGAACCTCCTGGAGCAAGAATGAGAGTCGCTCTTTCCGGTTTAGCTCAAGCCGAATATTTCCGAGATCAAGGCAAGGACACCCTCCTCTTTGTTGATAATATCTTCCGTTTCACTCAGGCAGGCTCCGAAGTTTCGACTCTTTTAGGAAGAATGCCTTCCGCTGTGGGCTATCAGCCAACTTTGGCTAACGAAATGGGTGAACTTCAAGAACGAATTACTTCAACCAAAAAAGGCTCTATCACTTCCGTTCAGGCTGTCTATGTGCCTGCTGATGACTTGACCGATCCAGCTCCTGCCACTACATTTGCTCACCTTGACTCAACCATCGTTTTGGATCGATCCCTTTCAGAACTTGGTATTTATCCGGCAGTAGATCCGCTTGGATCATCTTCAACTATTCTTGATCCTAATGTTGTCGGAGAAGAGCATTATTCAATTGCTCTTGAGGTCCAAAGACTTCTTCAAAGATATAAAGACTTGCAAGATATTATTGCGATTCTCGGTATGGAAGAGCTTTCTGATGCAGACAAGCAAACAGTTACACGCGCAAGAAAAATCCAGAGATTCTTATCTCAGCCTTTCCATGTTGCGGAAGTATTTTCCGGAATCAAAGGCCAGTATGTTCCTCTTGCTGAGACCATCAAAGGATTCAAAGAGATTATTGAAGGCAAACACGACGATAAGAATGAGCAGGATTTCTATATGAAAGGCACTATTGATCAGGTTAAATCAAAATAAAAAATGGACCACCAACAAAACGAACAGCGAAAAGTTTTTAGCGCTTAGTGGTTCGTATGGTTCGTTGTCCATTTCTGGATAATATTATGAAAACTTTCAACCTAAAACTGATTGCCCCAGATGGCGTCAAATACGAAGCTGATGCCGTAGAAGCAACTCTCCCTACTCCAGACGGTCAAATTACCATTCTGCCCAATCACATGCCAGTAATTTCCCTTTTGGCTCCGGGAGAAATACTCTTAAAGATTGATGGGAAAGAGCACGTTTTGGCGACTGAGGGCGGCATTGTGGAGATAGCAAATAATACGGTCAAAATTCTGGCCGATACAGCAGAAGACGTCGATTCCCTAGATGCCCTCAAAATCGAAGAAGCCAAAAAGCATGCAGAGAGCCTTCTCTCCAACGCTAAGAGCGATGTTGAGTACGCAGACGCAGTCGCTCACCTTGAGAAACAAATTGCAAAGCTCTCCATCTTAAAACGACGCAAGAAGTATCGAAGCTAGTTATCAGTTCTCAGTTGTCAGTTCGCTAATTTAACAACTTACAACTTATTTATTTACAACTTACTACTTTTACTTCACAGTAACTGACTTTGCCAAATTTCTTGGTTTATCAGGATCTAAATTCTTCTCTAAAGCTATATAGTAGGCCAAAAGTTGAGAGTAGACTATGGAAGAAATGGGGGTATATATCCCATTTTTTTCGACTGGCAAGAAAGTGGCAAAAGCGGAATTTTCTTCAAAAGAAATCCCAATCACATCTGCTCCTCTGGACTTCACTTCCATTGCGTTGGAGATAATCTCTTTTTCAGAACCATCGTTGCCGGCAAAAACCAAAACTGGAGTTTTGCTTTCAACTAATGCAATTGGCCCATGCTTTAAGTCCCCGCCGGCAAACCCTTCGGCATGAATATATGAAACTTCTTTTATCTTCAAACAGGCCTCAAGCGCAGTCGCGTAGTTAAATCCGCGTCCGATTGCGTAAATATTCTCAACTTTAGCCAACTTCTCTGCCAACTTTTTGATTTTTCTCTTGCTCGTATCCGAAGTTATGTGTTCGATGTCATTTTTAGCGATATTTAATACCTTCTTCCCTTGCTCAATATTGTCTGACAAGACAGAGGAAAGCATCACAAACATTGCCATTTGAGAAACATAGGCTTTTGTCGAGAGAACGCAGATCTCAGGACCAGCTTTAGTCAGAATCGCTTGGTCGGCGATTCGCATCAAAGAAGAACCCATTACATTCACAAGAGCAAGAACTTTTGCGCCTTTTTCCTTGGCGCTTTTAACCGACTCTAAAACATCGGCAGTTTCACCGCTTTGAGATACGGCAATAATAAGATCATTCTTGTTAATAAGATGAGAGAAATATGGAAATTCTCCAGCCGAAATCGGACGAGCATTTAATTCGTTATTATGAGCTAACACATAACTTCCATACATACTAGCATGCAATGCCGTTCCACAAGCCACAATGTAAATATTCTTGGCTTTCTTAATTAATTTGGCTGCTTTTTCTAGCTCTTTGATGTCGGTGCCAATCGTTTTTTTAATTACATTTGGCTGCTCCATCATTTCTTTAATCATAAAATGAGGGTAACCGCCCTTTTCCGCCTCTTCAAAAGACCACTCGATCCGGTTAATTTTAGCTTTGATTTCTTCACCATTAGCAATATTTATTACTTTATATGAGCCATCTTTAATCTCAACGAGTTGATTTTCATCTAAAAATATTACCTTGTTTGTAAAGTTCAAAAATGCAGGCACGTCTGAAGCCAAAAAATATTCTCCCTTGCCAATGCCAAGAACTAATGGGCTTCCTTTTCTTGCGCCAATAAGGCAATTTGATTCCGAGTCTAG
Source organism: uncultured Candidatus Saccharibacteria bacterium (assembly GCA_964363695.1). Classification (GTDB taxonomy): domain Bacteria; phylum Patescibacteriota; class UBA1384; order XYA2-FULL-43-10; family 1-14-0-10-43-13; genus JAMCZZ01. The sequence continues at coordinate 17,467 of CAYIJI010000001.1, read as the reverse complement.
AATGCCTACTGCAAAGCTTCCTTCAAGTTTTTTGAGCGCCGATAAAACGGATTTCAAAAAGCTTTTGCCTTTAAGTGATTCCTGTTCAATGAGATGCGGAATCACTTCTGTATCGGTTTCCGATTTAAATTTAATTCCTTTTTCCTCAAGAGACTTTCGAAGTTCTTGATAATTCTCAACTATTCCATTGTGAGCTACTGCAAACCTGCCGCTTGCAGAAAGATGAGGGTGAGAATTTTTTTCCGTCACGCCGCCATGAGTCGCCCATCGGGTATGGCCAATACAAATATTGCCGGCAAAGCCATTTAAGTCTTTCTTGGGATCCAAAGCGCCAATTTTGCCGACTTTTTTGTATGTTTTAATTCCTGAACTATCTTTTACTGCGATCCCCCAAGAATCATATCCTCTGTACTCAAGTTTTTTTAGTCCATCAACTACAACCGTAACACCGTTTTTATTACCTAAATATCCTACTATTCCGCACATAAGTCCTCCCTAAATTACTTTGTCATTCCGGACTGTAAGCTTGAGATCCGGAATCTATACAACAGTTTTCTGGATCCCAGATTGAATCTGAGATAACAATTTATCATGTTTTCTATAATACTACCAAAGCGATCGAAATAAAAGACACTCAAAAGAGATGAATTTAAGACTGATTTATTGATCACGCTTGTATCTTTTAGTTCAGATAATTTTTAACCAATTGATTGATTTTTTCATAGTCACTCTCCCAGACAATTTCCGGAAATCTTTTAAACCAAGTCATCTGCCTCTTGGCATATTGATGGATCCGTAATTTTAGAAGCTCTTTCATTTCAGCAAATTCTTTACTGTTTTTGATATTTTGTAATTGAGATTTTGGAATTAGAAATTTGTCATTAGAAATTAAGAAGTCTGTTATAATTCGATATTCTAGTCCAAGCCTCAATAACCAATCCGGATTAGCTCCAGCTCTCAATAAGCCAATGACTTCTTCCAGCATCCCCTGTTCGAATCTGTCATCAACCCTCTCATCAATTCTTTTATTTAATTCTTCCCTTGGCCATTCCAAACCGATTTGAAGTACCTCAAAATCTGGTTTTTTCTTTTCTACAATATCACCGCTTTCAGCCCTTTCAATCGCTCGAATAAGTCTATGAGGATTTTGCCTATCCGCCAATTTTTCATATGCCTCAATATCTAGTTCTTGTAGAATATTTTGCAATTGTTCAATTGGATATTTTTCAAGCTCATCTCTCTCATGCTTGTCATCCAAACCTTCCTCCTTGTCATCACGAGCGAAGTCGAGGGATCTTTTATTAGAAGATTTCTCCACCCTCAAACAAAGTTGAGGAGTCGAAATGACAACTTGGTTTGAAATCTTAGAATTTGTTTCGGGTTTAGGATTTGGAGTTTCAGATTTCTCAAGTTCAAATCCTTCAATCAATCCTTGAACATACAATCCCGTTCCGCCGACAACAATCGGCACTTTGCCTCGTAAAAAAATGTCTTCGATCGCTGCTCTCGCTAATTCCAAATATTTAAATAAATTAAAATCTTCTTCTGGGTCACAAATATCGATCATGTGATATTTGATGCCACCATACTCAGCCAGATCTTTTCCTGTTCCGATATCCAGCCCACGAAAAACTTGGCGGGAATCCGCAGAAACAATCTCGCCGTTAAATTCCTTGGCGAGCTTCACCCCAACAGCCGTCTTCCCCGATGCCGTCGGCCCGACAATTGCAATTAGCTTTCTTTCTGATTCAAAATTCATTAATTTTTTATACCACAAAATCCCTCTCTCGACAATATTGCACTAAAAATAATTTAGCCTTAGAATGATTTTAGATGTTGTCATCCCGAGCGAAGTCGAAATGACAAAAAAATAAATGCTTACTTGCTTATTAGCTTACCTGCTTATTAGCTTACACGCTTATCAGCTTACTTGCTTAATATTATGATCAAAATCACCAACCTCTCAAAGTCATATGGCAAGATTAAAATAGTCGATGATTTAAGCCTTGAAATTAAAAAGGGCTCCATTTTTGGATTCTTGGGACCGAATGGCGCCGGCAAAACGACCACTATAAAAATGATAGTTGGCTTATCAAAACCCAAAGAAGGAACAATCGAGATAGATGAGCAACCAATCCGGGAAAAGCGCGAAATCATTGGGTTCATGCCAGAAGATCCTTATTTCTACGATCACTTGACCGCTCTAGAATTTTTAAACTTTATGAAAAATCTGTTTCCTATAACTGATGGTGATTCCAAAAAAATACTCAAATTAGTCGGGCTAGAAAAAGCAGCAAATGAAAAGGTGGAAAAATTCTCTAAAGGCATGAAGCAAAGATTGGGTTTGGCGCAAGCCATCATAAACGATCCCGATTATCTTTTTCTGGACGAACCGCTCGATGGCCTGGACCCGATCGGCAGAAGAGAATTTAAAGAAATACTCTTAAAACTCAAAAAAAGAGGCAAAACAATTTTCTTTAATTCTCACATTCTCTCAGACGTTGAAGAAATTTGTGATCAAATTGGAATAATAGATAAGGGCACGCTAGTTTATTCTGGAAATGTAAAGGGATTCTGTAAAAACAAAACACTGGAAGACGCTTTCGTGGATAAGCTAATAAGCAAGTAAGCTGGTAAGCATTTAAGCTATGAGTATTAAATCATTCAAAGAAATAATTGCTTGGCAGAAAGCCCATGAAATTGCTTTAGTAATTTACAAAATTACAAATGATCTACCAAAATCGGAAACATTTAATTTAGTCAGCCAACTTAGAAGATGCGCTGTTTCCGTTCCATCCAATATTGCTGAAGGATTTGCTCGAAAATCATTAAATGACAGCAAAAGATTTTACATAATTGCAGAAGGTTCGCTTGAAGAACTTAAATATCAAATTTTACTATCGAAAGACTTAAAATACATCGAAGAAGAATTGTTTAACGAGGTTTCAGCTAAAATGGAAGAAGTCGGCAAATTATTAAACAGCTGGAAAAAATCACAAAGATACTAACTTAAAAGGGCTTGCTTGCTTAAATGCTTATATGCTTAAAGGCTAAAAATTATGAATATAATTTTAACAATCGCAAAAAATACTTTCAAAGAAACCATTCGAGACAAAATTCTCTATGGCATCCTCTGCTTTGCCCTTCTTTTCCTAATTTCCACAACAATGTTTGGCTCAATCTCTCTTGGAGAAGATGTGAAAGTTATTAAAGATTTTGGATTAGCCGGCATTTATATTTTTAGTTTAATAATCGCTATTTTTCTTGGGACCTCACTCATTTACAAGGAGCTGGAGAAAAGAACTCTCTATGTTATTTTTTCCAAGCCAGTCTCCGAGTTCCAGTTCATTTTAGGCAAATTCTTCGGTCTCTGGTTTAGTGTCATATTAAATATTCTTTTTATGACAGCCATTTATATAGCCATTGTTCTTATCAAAGGCGGCGGATTTGACTATGCTTCTCTATTTGCCATTCTACTTTTAATTTTTGAGCTCTCGATTTTCATCTCCCTCACTATTGTATTCTCCACAATCACAACTCCTCTGGCTGGAACAATTTATACTATCATCGTTCTTTACATCGGCCATTCAATTGGATTAATTAAAGGGTTTATTGAAAAAGCTAGTCCTTTTGTAAAATATTTGCTTCTGATCGTGTACTATGTGTTCCCTAATCTCGAAAAGTTTAATTTAAGAAATAGCGTTGTTTATGGTTCTCTGCCCAATTCAGCCCAAATAATTTACCCTATTATTTATTCTGTCCTTTTCACAACAATCCTGCTTTCTTTGGCAATCCAAGCCTTAAAGAAACAAGATTTATAAAAAAACAAGATCTCTTTATTGTTCGAACAAAGTGAGAACTATATGATTCAAACTTCTCGCCATACTCGAAGAATAACTAGAATAGCACAATCAATAAGATGAAAAAATATTTCACTGCCATTCTACTTTTAATATGCCTAGGCGGAATTATTTCCGTTCAGTATTTTTATGACACTGAGAAAAAAAAGGCTCAATTCAAAGAACCTCTCGTCCTAAAACCGGAAATAGTTAAAGCCGCCGATCTCGGGCTAAATAATGCGGCGGCAGATTTTACTTGGCTTTCCGCTATTCAATATTTTGGCGGAGGCGAGAGTAAAACCTACAAAGAACTTCCCAGCTACTTGTTCTTAACATCTGATCTCGACCCCAAATTTGCCTACCCTTACGCATTCGGAGCATTGATTTTGCCAAGCATCGGCTACCCAGATCAAGGCATAGAATTGGCCAAGAAGGGTATTGCCGATTCAAAACCGGATTGGAAGATTCCCTACTATCTCGCCGTAACATATCATATAAATAAAAATGATCCGGTCAATGCCGCCAAATATTTTGATGTCGCCGCCAACACGCCAGGCGTTCCGGATGGGATTAAAAAAGTCTCTGCCAGATATGGTTCGAAAAAAGACAAAAGAGAGCAAACCAAACAAATCTGGAGTGGAATTTATGAAACGACTAACGACGAGATAGTGAAAGAAAGAGCGAAAAATTATCTAGTCCATCTCGAAATAATGGATTTGTTGGAAGAAGCCTCAAAACAATACTATGGGGTAAACAAAAAGTATCCTTCCGATCTAAACGATCTTGTATCCGCCCGAATCTTAAAAGCTATCCCGCCAGATCCTTTTGGATTCCAGTATGAAATCAATCAGGAAGACGGAACCGTTACTGCAAAATAGCTTTTTTACGCAAGAGAAAAGGACCGCGATATTCGCCGGTCCTTTCTGATCTTTTGCGCCTAGCCCTGTTCGGGCTGGCGTTCTTCTTTCCTTGTGTCCAACACTGCAATTAAATGTTTCTTACAGTGTGGACAATAACTTCTTACTTTGCCTCCCATCACTTCCGTCAAGTGCATACGAGCAGACATAAGTGCCCGCTCATCTTCTGGAAGGTTGGCCCTAAACGAGGAATAGTGGAAATACTCTTTAAATATGTGAATGGGTAAACTTACCCATCCGCACTGATCGCACGTCAGGCAAATTTCTTCGCCTTCCTTGTGATCTCCGAGTATCCACTTCATTGTATGCCCATTCCTTAGAACAGGAATTTCTTGCACCTCAATAATGTTTTCTGATTCTGTCTTAGCAAGAAATTCTTGTTCTAGCAGCTTCAGAATATTTATCCGGCCTCTGCCGAATATATCTTCCGAAACCCTCACATGTGTGCGGAATGCGCGCTCCAGAAACTGATTTTTAATAATACGACTCTTCATTGCAATATCCCCCTAAAGGAGTGTATTACAAAGACGAAGTTCAACCCCGAGCTCATTTGAAGTTTCGGCAACTGGCTGCCACCCTTGATTTCTCAAGAAGGCCCTATAGTTTTGCGTCCCAGCCTTTCGACTGGTTTGCCTTTGTCGATCTTCGACTTTGTTGCTTTAACCATACACTATTTTAAACGATTTGTCAATATTTTAGGCACAAAAACTACAACTGACCTTAGATTTAGTCAATGCCATTGAGAAATCTTTTAATTTATTGTTCGAGCACAAGCGAGAACTTTGAAATAAATTAGTTCTCATGAATATTCGAACAATAACTATTTTTTCTTCGTATTTTTTATTCTTTTGATCTCAAAAACGCTTCTCCCAGCCACCGGCATCTGGAGCTTCCTCTTTTCTTCATCTTCCTTAATCAGCTTCTCCTCAATTTCATCCAGCTCATAGTTTTTTTGATCTTTATGTTTATTCATCATTTTTTCTTGGTGCGGGTGAGAGGACTCGAACCTCCACGCCTTGCGGCACCAGTTCCTAAGACTGGCGTGTATACCATTTCACCACACCCGCAACATCGATATTATATCTTGATTGTCGTTCTTTTTCAATGAGTTAGATCGTAATCATTCACTGTCATTCCCGCGCAGGCGGGAATCCAGAAATAATATAATAAATCTGAGCACTGGATCCCCGTCTTCACGGGGATGACAACAGGAACAGTGAATGGTTACGTTAGATCGTTATTCTATCCTTGAATTTTAGAAAAGTTTTGTCGCCGATTCCCTTTACGTTCTTTATTTCTTCAATACTCTTAAACCCGCCGTTGGCATTTCGATATTCAATTATTCTCTTAGCATAAGTCGGACCAATCCCAGGAAGTGAATCGAGCTCGGACTCAGAAGCGGTATTGATATTGATCTTGCTGTTCACTGGCTGACTGGTTGTCGTCTGTTTACTGTTATCTGTTATCTGTTCGACTGTATTCTGACTGCTTGCTCCCGCCACATGCCCTTGATCAGTTTGGATATTATCTTCTTGAATATTGGAATTTGTTTGGTTATTGCTTCTTGTTTCTTGATTATTGTCGGCTTCCAGCCGGCTGATTCTTGATTCAAGATTCGCGATTCTTGATTCTGGATTTTGCTTCGCAAAATTCTCCCTCCATAACAAAATCCCAGCCCCTGCTAAAATCAATACTATTAACCCGCTTCCTACAAAAAAACGATATTTCTCAACAAAAGATTCTAGTTTTTTAATCAATTCTTCAGATTTTAAATTTTTACTTGTCATTTTTAAGTTGAAAAAACGGTTTCGAGTTAAACCGATGTGATAATTTTTGCGCGGTCACAATATTTTTATCACATATTTTAACCAGCTACTCCAAGTGTTTATTCTGTAAATAGTCAGCGATTTTTTCTTTAAGAAAAGGGTGGCTTTTAAGTTCAGGATCGTTTTCAACAATCCCTTTTGCAGCTGAGCTTGCCTGTTCGATTAACATTCTATCACTAAAGTTTGCCATCTTTAAATCCAAAAGGCCGGATTGCTCAGTGCCAAACACTGCTCCTGGCCCCCTAGTTTCCAGATCAATTTCTGCCAGCTTAAACCCATCTGAAGTTACTTCGAGATCCTTTAAACGCTTAATTGCGCGAGGATTCATTGTAGAGGAAAACAGAAAGCAAAACGACTGATGTTCGGCCCTGCCTACTCGTCCTCGAAACTGATGAATCTGAGCCAGGCCAAAACGTTCGGCATCTTCGATGGCCATTACGGTCGCGTTAGGCACATCAATCCCAACCTCGACCACCGATGTACTAACTAGGATGTTAATCTTGTTCTCGGAAAATTCCTCCATAACTGCGTCTTTTTCTTTTGCCTTAAGCCGTCCATGCAGCATCCCTATTCTGAACTCAGGAAATATTTTTTGTAGCTTCTCATATTCGCTAATCACCGTCTTTTTTTCTTCGGCAAATAATTCTGCTATCTGTATCCTGTTATCTGTAACCTGTTCTATCAAGGGACAAATAACAAATGCTTGTCTGCCTAATTGAATTTGTTTACGAATAAATTCATATGCCTTATAGCGATTAATTTCCTCAACTACCCGCGTTTTGATTTCTTTTCTATCGGCCGGCTTTTGTGAAATTACAGAAATATCCAAGTCGCCGAATAAAGCCAAATGTAATGTTCTGGGAATCGGCGTTGCGGTCATACTCAAGAAGTGAGGAATTTGGAGTTTGGTCTTCGACTCTGAGGGAAGAGCCCTCAGGCTCAGACTCGAATGAGAGTTTGAAGTTTTTTCTCCCTGTTCCCCGCTCCCTACACCCAACTGCTTCAGCGCTTGACGCTGAACAACTCCAAACCGATGTTGTTCATCGACTATCACCAATCCTATATTCTCTAACTCAACATCCTTTTGAATTAGTGCTTGCGTACCAATAACTATGTCAGAACTCAACACTTCAGCTTCTTTTTGTCTTTTATTTGAAATTTTAGAATTAGAAATTGATTTTAAATTAGACCTGCCTGCCGGCAAGGCAGGAATTTTAAATTTAAAATTATCTTTGCAATTTGCAGTATAAAGTCCAATGCTTATATTTTGCACATCGAACAATTCACAAAACGTTTTAAAATGTTGCTGTGCAAGGATTTCAGTCGGTACCATAAAAGCCACTCGAAAGCCTGCTTTAACTGCCACAAAAGCGGCAACTGCAGCCACAACAGTTTTGCCGCTCCCGACATCACCATTCAAAAGACGATTCATCGGCTTGCTTTGCCCAATATCTTTAACAATTTGCCAAGCCGACTTTTTCTGGTCATCAGTTAACTTGAATGGTAAATATGATAAAAATCTAGCGATAGCAAGATTTTTATCATTAATGTCAATAATAGGAGCGTTCTCTTTTTTAATCTCTTCCTTGCTTAAATTCGCTCGTAAAGCAATCATAAAAAGTTCATCAAAAGCAATTCTTCGCTTCGCCTGCGCCAACATTTCTGTGTTTTTCGGCTGATGAATGCTATTTAATGCTTCTTGGATCGAAAGCAAATTCAAACAATTGTCATCCCTGCCCTCTCCTATGTCATCCCCGCGAAGGCGGGGATCCAGGATAGTATCACTATTAGTAGATTCCCGACTAAATCGGGAATGACGTAGCAATTCCTGCGGTAGCCATTCTCCAATACTCGATATTTGATCCTTAATATTTGATACTAATTTTCGAATATAGGTGCTTGTTATCCCTGCTGTTTCGCCATAAATCGAAACGATGCTTTCGCGAAGAGCACGATCAGGCGACTCCATTACCACTTCTTTCGCAAAAAAGTTGTATTGCGCTTTCCCGTTTAAAATAACCTCTCGGCCAGGAGTAAGCATTTTAGCTAAAAAAGGCTGGTTAAACCAAATTACCTTCAGGCTTCCTGTACCGTCTTCTACTACGGCTTCAGTAACAGTAAAACGCCTTCGACTGGTTGTTTTGTTGGCAATGCCAAGTATGGTCCCCTTAATTGAGATCGCTTCCTTGTTTGAATATCGAATATCGGAGATTCTAGTTATATTACTAAAGTCTTTGTATGTTCTTGGGTAATAAAAAATAAGATCCGAAACCGTTTCAACCCCAAGCCGATTAAGCTTTGCTGCCATTTTCGGCCCCACTCCAGATAGGTATTGAATTTTAGTCTCTAGATCCATTTAATATTTCCTCAAATTTATATTATTGTATTATGCCTCCACCAAGCACTTCATCCTCCAAATAGAATACCGCGCTCTGGCCTGGCGTAATTGCTCTCTGCGGCTCAAAAAACTCTACTGTTATCTGTCTACTGTTATCTGTATTCTTAATTCTACAATTAACTGCCGGATGCCTGTATCTGATTTTCACAGATAAGTTATCTGTCACCTGTATTCTGTTATCTGTACTCTGAACCCATGATAAATCACCAATAATCATTTCATCTTTATAGATATCCTTATCTTCACCAACAATCAACTGGTTCTTTTCTACATTAAACCCAACAACATACATTGGCCTTTTATCTACTGTTATCAGATATCTGTTATCTGATATCTGTTCGATGCCTTTACGCTGCCCGATTGTATAATTGATAAGCCCTTGATGTTTTCCGATTACATTATCGTCCATGTCAACAATGTCCCCTTCTTTAAAATACTCTTCAGAAATGTTTTTCTTCAAAAAATCACGGTAATCCTTTTCCTGTATAAAGCATATTTCCTGGCTTTCCTTTTTCTCATGGACTGGCAAATTCCACTTTTTGGCCAAAGCCCGCGTTTCCTCTTTAATAAATTCGCCTACTGGAAAAATAATATGCTTCAACTGGTCTTGGTTCAAGCGATAGAGAAAATATGATTGATCTTTTTTATCATCCTTGCCACGCAAAAGATGAAATTTTCCATTGACCATTTTCCATTTTTCATTCATTTGGTCATTTGATAATTTTTCATTCAATGAGAAATGAGAATTGATAAATGATAAATCGCTCGCTATGCGAGCGTAGTGTCCAGTCGCTAAATAGTCGCATCCGGTTTGTTTGGCAAAGTCCAAGAGCCAACCAAATTTAATTCGCTCATTACAGCGGACGCATGGATTTGGAGTACGCAGGCTCTTATATTCTTCGATAAAATAATCAGCAACTTCCTTCTTAAATTTCTCCCTTACGTCGACGACATAAAATGGAATATCTAAAATTGCCGCAATCCGCTTTGCATCCTGAAGTCCGTCAATATCACAGCAAGCGTTGTCCTTGCCTCGGCTGTCGCAGACAGACGGGTCAGACCCAGGCCAAAGCTTCATCATAAAACCAATCACTTCATATCCTTGGTCTTTCAGAATTTTTGCCGCAACAGAAGAATCAACTCCGCCAGACATTCCAATAGCTACTCGAATCTTCTCCTCTCCTTTCCAAGGAGAGGCTGGGTGAGGTGGAATATCAACTATTTTCTTTATTTTATTTTTCATTTAATGTTTCCATCTGCAAAACATCGTATCACAAATCCGTCTCATTCGCACTGCTTTACTTTATCAAGAATCAATCTGGACTGCTCATACCCATCACAATGCTTCAAAAGCCCCAAATATGAAAACAAATTCTTTTTATTGACTTTCTTCAACATTCTTTTCCTTGTTTTTGTCCTTAAAACTGTATAATACGGCAATACGATGTAGCCTAAAAAATCTACCCCTTGATTCAATTTTCGTATTGAGACCTTATTAGGATGTAAAGAAAGCTTTAAATTATTGAAAAGAAACTCGCCAATTCTTTCCACGATTTTATGCAGCTCTTCCTCTTGATTACCCAGGATAATAAAATCATCGCAATAGCGAAGATAGTATTTAATCTTCAGCTTGTGTTTAACAAATTGATCAAGTTCGTTCATGTATATATTGGCAAAAAGTTGACTGGTTAAATTGCCAATTGGGATTCCCTTACCGCTAGCGGCCGAAGGCTGCAGCTCTCTCTCTCTCTCTCTCTCTCGATTTGCGCGATGCAAATCAAAAAGATCTAGCTGAACACCAGCGGTTTTAGTTGGTTTACTAAAACTTTCGATAATCTCTTCAAGCAACAATAATGTATCTGGATCAGCAATTTTTCTCTTGATTAACGAAAGCAAAATTTCATGGTCAACCGAATCAAAAAATTTCTTAACGTCGCATTTCAAAGCATAACAGGGAATTGTATTGTTTTTGCTAACTTTTTGAGTAAAATTTTTAAGTCGAGCAACAGCTTTGTGCGTGCCTTTTTCTAATCGGCAAGAATACGAATCGTAAATAAAACCTTTATCAAATATTGTGTATAAAATTCTATAAATCGCATGATGCGCAATCCGATCTCGTACTTCCGCTTTGTGAATATGGCGTAATTTTGGATCAGTGATGTAAAATGAGGTATAATCCGAATGTCGGTACGTTCTATTCTTTAAATCGTATCGCAAAGAGAACAAATTATCTTCCAGTTTTCTTTCAAAAGCCTGGACATCGCCTTTCTTGCGCTTGCCGTATTTAAATTCAGCCCAACTTTCGTATAAGTTTTCAATACTAATAATCTGTGAAAAAATATCTTTTTCTGGAAGAAAAACTGCAAGAAATCGGCAGAATGTTAGGCGGTTGGTTAAAAGCAACAAAAGCATCTTTTTAGGATGCTTTTGTATAGTTTAGAGACTCCCTGGACGGAAGCCGCCACATCGTCGTCCGCATTCTGAGGATTCCAGTTCTGATTGACGTTGACGCTGTCGTCGTTCGAGTTGACGTTGAGCGGGTTGCCATCGTAGATTAGCCTATTTTCCACCTATGTGCACTGCTCTTTGATTTCTCTTGGAGCTGTATTTTATTTGATAGTAGCTCGGTTAACCCGAACACCTACTCTAGAAAACAGGCACGGAGTTTCCAAACATTCGTTCATTCTCTCCATTAATCCTTGGATTAACAGATTCTGACTAATTGAAGTTCAGAGATTTCGGCGCTCCCGATTCGTAAATCGAAAATCTCTACCTACTTTCGAATATATAATAACAAAAATTACAAAAAAGACAAATCTAGGGCATGAAAATGGGGTCGGCTACCGCCGACCCCGAAGATCAAGACCCAAAAAGGCCAATTTATCAACAATCAAGTGCTGGAACTCCCTGGACGGAAGCCGCCACAACGCCGCCCGCAAACCGAGGATCCCAGCCCTGATAGACGCTGACGCTGCCGTCGATCGAGCGGACGTAGAGCGGGTTGCCATCGCAGAGGGAACTTGTCCGTGACCACGTTGACAAACGGAGGCTAACACCGTAAACGGCATGAACCATATTAAGTCCCCATGCGTCTTGCGCAACAGTGGAAATCGGCATCCTATATTGTCGCGCGATTCCCTGTTGCTTGTCCCAATCCTTCTGCGTGATGAAGACTGGATGCTCGTATACGAGCATCCATTGCCACTCTGCTGTTGCCGGTTCCATCGCCCAGTTGTATTTAGGCTGGACGAAGTAGTTGCTCCAGAGAACATCTGAGCGGATAATTCCAGGGGGGATTCCATCATGGCTCACTCCAAGCAGATAGCTTTGGCTGACCAGGCTGGATGGGAAATCCCCGATCTTTGGTGGCACCAACACAAGAGCAGCACGAGTCTGCCAATTCTTGTCTGTGCGCCACTGCTCAGAACGGATCCACTGATCCAAATCACTCGGAACAGGTATTTGTGGAACCCAGCCAGAATCGAGTCCAAGCGGATTAGATTCCGTTCGGAAAAGCTGATCCAGCTCCGCCGCGCCAACCACGAATAGCCCATCGATCTGCCGATAAGCGGTGAACGGGTCTGCTAGCGCCATAATATCGGCTAACGAAACCTGACCTGATCCTATGAGAGCCAGCACTTGCTGAATATCACTCATCTGGACCAAACCATGAAGAGGCACCCATTCTCGGCAACCTCTCCGTGTGCACTCAACATGCGGGACGCCGTCTATTACCCTAGCGATCCCCTTGCCGCACTTTTCATGCGTTATTTCTGTGAAGCCTGCAGTTCCGATGGTCTTAGCCATTCCGACCGTCTCCTTCGTGCGCTACTCGGCAAATCGTAAAATACAAATGCTCGAGGATTTATTGCGCCTTTCTTGCTCCTTAGAGCTTAACCGGCTATCTTACGTGAGCTAGCCAATTAAGCTCCAAGGAAAGGAATTGTCAAATTACTAAACTGGGCGCTATTATACATTAAAATTACCAACCTGTCAAGCACGGACGGCACAATTTTTAACAGTACTTCTCAAAAGATATTTGTAAACTAACTATCCAACTAAATTCTTCAATAACATTGCCACTGTAACAGGGCCAATTCCACCCGGAACCGGCGTGTAGAACGAGGCTCTCTTATAAGACTCTGGATCGATGTCGCCCAAAAGCTCTCCCCCAACCTCCGAAGTGCCGGCATCAATTAGAACGGCGCCTTCTTTAATCATATCTGGTTTAATCAAATTCGATTTACCGGTGGCAGAGATAATCACATCGGCATCTTCCGTAAGATTTTCCAAGTTCTTTGTGCTCCCATCAGCAATTACAAGACCCTTAACCGCCTCTTCCATACACTGAGCCACCGGCCAGCCCACTAGTAAACCTCTGCCAACCACCAAAACTTTGCATTCTTCTATATCCTTATTCGCTAACTCAATTGCTTTTAATATTGCAAGAACGACTGGCGGAGTAAAATGAGAGTGAAATCCCGCACAAAAGCGCAATCCATCAATGTCTTTCTCCGGACTAATAGCATTAATAATTTCATACTTATCAAAGTTTTTTGGGATAGGAATTTGGACCATTATTCCATCGATTGTATTATCAGTGTTTAGCTCTTTTATTTTAGAAATAATTTCTTGCTGCTCGCTATTTTCATCGAATTTGTAGACTCTTACAAAAATGCCGATTTTCTCAGCAATTCGCTTTTTAAGAGCAACATACCTCTCGCAAATAACATCATTTCCAATCAAAAAAACAGCTAAGCCAGGCTTCCGCTCCATTTTTTCTATTTTATTTTTCAGATCTTCGATTATTTCATCTCTAATCTTCTTACCGTCAAAATAGTTTTTCATAATGTATTTACAACACTGATCTTTAAGTTATTGAGGCTAGACTCTCGAAACTGGAAGTTTGATCTTGAAGTTAGAAGGCTGAAGTTCGAATGTCTAGTTTCTAATTTCAAATTCTAATTTCTAGCATCTAGTGTCAAGCGTCAATATATTTCTGTGTTGTAATTTCCTATTTATGCTTGTTCTTGTAGTCAAGAATAGCTTTTTTAATTCCCTCAGCCGCCAAGATCGAACAGTGGTATTTTGGCGCCGGCAATTTACCCAAAGCTTCGTTGATATCATCTTTGGAAATCTTTTGGGCTTCTTCAAGACTCTTGCCCCTAGCTAGCTCGGTAGTCATTGAGGAAGAAGCAATCGCTGCCGCACATCCCAAAGTCTTAAACTTAATATCTTCGATATACTCTTCCCCTGCTCTCTTGCCGACTTTGATCGATATCTGCATCACATCGCCACACTTAAGATTGCCGACTTCGCCCACTCCGTCAGCATTTTCTATTTCGCCGACATTGCGGGGATTGGCAAAGTGATCCATTACTTTTTCTGTATATTCCATAAATTTCCTTTCAAAGTAATTCCAACGCTGATTAATCACACTGATATTCGCTGATTCTCTTGTGCCATCTGTGTCGATCTGCGTAATAGATCTGTGTTGGAAATTCCTTGGTTATTTAAAAGGGCTCATCTCTCTCAGTTTTTTAATAATTCCTGGCAGCACTTCAATCACTCGATCAACCTCTTCTTCTGTTGTTTCTCGGCTTAAAGAGAATCTGATTGCACCGTGAGACAATTCGCGGGGAAGATCCATCGCCATTAAGACATGGCTTGGGTCAAGACTTCTAGCCGTGCAAGCAGAACCCGACGACACAGCAATCCCCAAGAAATCCAAGTTTAAAATAATTGCCTCCCCTTCAGCATTTTTAAAGCTGATATTTGAAATGGCTGGACTTCGCTTCTCTCTATCACCATTTAAATATGTTTCAGGTATATTTTTTAATATAAATTGTTCTAATTTATCCCGCAATTGTTTGATTTTTATATAGTTGTCATCTCGAGCAAAAAAAATGTCATGCTGAACATCTTTTTTGTCATCCTGAGGCAAAGCCGAAGGATCTAGCGTAGCGTTGCTACTAGATTCTTCACCACTAAATTCGGGTTCAGAATGACTGTCTGTATTGTTTTGATTTTTTATATTTGGATTTTTACCTGCCTCGCCGGTAGGCGGGTTTGATATTTGTCCGCCAGCTGGCGGATTGGATTTTGTAATTTCCGCAATTGCGGCTTTCAAGCCGCTTATTGCGGCCGTATTCTCCGTCCCTGCTCTAAATCTAAATTCTTGGTCGCCGCCAACAATTTGCGGCTCAATTGGAGTTCCTTTTTTAACAAATAAAACGCCAATTCCTTTTGGACCGTGGAACTTATGAGCTGTTAGAGTTAACAGATCAACGTGGAGATACTTTGTGTCCATATTGAAGAACTCTGCAGCCTGCACCGCATCACAATGGAAGTATACAGGAGACAGTATACAGGAGACAGAATCTCTATCCTTCCCTGTTATCTGTATTCTGTTATCTGTATTCTTAGCGCGAAGTGCGTTCTCGCGCTCAATCATCTGCCCGATTTCCCGTATTGGCTGCACAGTGCCAACTTCATTATTCACATACATAACCGAAATCAAGACAGTATTGTCCTTGATAGCACTTTTAATATCTTCTGTCTGTATGACCCCAAACTTATTGGGCTTTACATAGGTTGCTTCAATTTTACCTTCTTTTTCCAAATCCTGCACTGTGTGCAACACTGCGTGATGCTCAATCGCACTCGTAATCACATGGGGCTTTTTACTGTTATCTGTTATCTGTATACTGTCGACTACCCCTCTAATAGCCAAATTATCCGATTCTGATCCACCTGAAGTGAAAATCACCTCTGTTGGCTTGCAGTTCAAAAATTCCGCGATCTTGTCTCGCGATTGGTCAACCAATTTTCTAGCCTCCTGCCCAAAAGTGTGTAAAGACGATGGATTGCCAAAAAACTGGTACGATTCATTCATCGCTTCAACTACTTTTGGATCAGTATTTGTAGTCGCCGCATTATCTAGATATATTCTTTTCATAATTTAAAATTTACTAATTTATAATTTAAATTGAATAACAAATGACTTAATTTTTAAATTCTAAAATTTAATTTTTTTAAATTGATTTTAAATTCTAAATTTTAAATTGAAAATTAGCCTTTGATGTTCTTGGCGATTTTTCGTAAATCACTAACACACTTCTTACAATCCTGTCCCCCAATAAGACTCTCGAACTCTTCTTTTGAAACCAAATAAGCCACCGGTTTTGAGTACCGAGCTACTTGATAAACTTCCCCGCTCTCAACTTCCTTAATAACTTTCGAAAGGTCGTTCTGCAATTTGTTAGTTGTAATATTTTTCATTTTTTACTCGCTAATGTTATAGCACATCTAATGTAACATTTTAGAAAAACTCTGTCAATATTCCCTAACAAGTAGGTTCTGCTATAATGAAAAAGTATTATAAAGGAGAACAATGAGCGGTGAAATACTTATTTCCGAAGAAGAACTCGGAATAAAAGAAGAACCAATTGAAAAGCAAAGCAATCCAGAAGAAGAGACAAAGGAAGCTGAAAAGAAATTGCCTCCAGCTCTTTTTATTCAAGCGCCTTATGGCGGCGATGCTGTTCAATTTAGAGGCGAACCGACTAGTTTAATGTACGCAATCTCCGTCTTTGCCGACAAAGTGCATCGAAATCAAATAGAAGGTCTTAAAGACAATCAGATGAAGATTATGAACCCTGCGGCAAACGATGATAAATTTTACAACGATCTTAAAAAATATATAAAAGAAAATCATCCAAAGGTCATCGGCATCAGTTGCACCACTTCCTCTTCGCTTGAAGCTCGCAAAATTGCTGAAATTGCAAAAGAGATTAATCCAGATATCATAACAATAGTTGGTGGCGCACATGAGCGAGATGTTGAGACAAAAACCATTCAAAGAACAGATATGATGGACTTTTCAGCTGCAGGCGATGGTGAGTATATGTTAGATAAGCTTTTGGAACTAATTTATTCAAATCCAGATGCTAGCCCAGAAGAAATCAAAAAACTAGTTGCCTCTAAAGCAGATGAATTTTCAACGCTTGAGGGCAAAGGCCAATTATCCTTTCTTCAAGGCGATGACTACAAATCCGTTAATTTGAGTGGTAAAAATATTGATCTTAATCAATTACCAATCATGCCACGCCATTTGCTTGAAGAAAAATGGAGTAAATATTACGGCATATTTAAAAAAAATGGCCGGGATGTTAAAACAGCTCAAATCATGTCTTGCAGGGGCTGCAAAGGAGGATGTGAATATTGCTCTGAAACTAAGCGCTTCAATTATTCTAGTGCAGATCGAGTAATCAAAGAGATTAAAGCAGCTCAAGAACAAAAATATAAAGCAATTTTCTTTGATGACAGCACTTTCACAGCATTTAGCAAAGATGGAACCCGTTCCAGAGAAAGTGTCAGGGACATCTTTAATTACTTGAAAGAAGAAGACATTGAGTGGGGTTGCCAGACTAGAGTAGACAAGCTTGACGAAAGCTTAGTAAAAGAAATGAAAGAATCAGGTTGTAC